>NZ_CP041360.1:7362500-7662500 GCF_006965485.1 Spirosoma sp. KCTC 42546 | reverse complement strand
ATCTGCGTCCGACCTGGCTGGGCGAACGAACCAACATGGTTGATGCGCCGGATGTGGCAACCTGGCAGGCAAAAAATCAGTCGTGGCTGGCGAAGGATCAAAAAAATGACTGGTTCGTGGCTTTTGGTGCCAATGTTCCCGCCCGCCAGCATCATCAAAACAAAGGCTGTGAGTTTGTGTCAGCGGGGCAGGGGTGTGCTGCTTCGCTAGTGTACACGATCACGGTGCCCGCCAACGGAAAAACACAACTGCCCATTACCATTGCCGGTTCCTACAAATCGGCCGAAGCGGCCAACCGGACTTTTGCCGACGTTCAGAAAAATGCCTACGCCTATCTGGCTGGCAAGAAAAACCGGTACGCCACCATCGACCAACTGGCATCGGTACATGTGCCGGATAGAAAGCTGGAACAGGCGTTTCGCTGGGTGAAATACAATACCGACTGGCTGATTCGCGAAGTGCCCGAAATTGGTCGGGGGTTGTCGGCGGGTTTGCCCGATTATCCATGGTGGTTTGGGGCTGATGGCTGCTACACCCTGTCGGGTCTGATCACAACGGGAAACCGGCAACTGGTGTATGATTCCGTCGACCTGCTGAATAAAATATCTGAAAAGGAAAATGGCAACGGACGGATCATTCACGAAGTATCGACCAACGGCGCGGTTTTCAATCCCGGCAATTTGAACGAAGTACCCCAGTTTGCCAGCATGATCGCTGAAGTCTACCGATGGACCGGTGACAAAAATTTTCTTCGCAAGTATTTTCCGACGGTGAAAAAGGGGATGACCTGGTTGCTGGCGGAAAATGATAAAGACAAAAACCTGCTTCCCGATGGCTTCGGTATGATGGAAATACACGGCATGAACAGCGAGATGATCGATGTGGCGGTGTATACGCAGGAGGCTTTTGCCAATGCGGCCTATATGGCATCGGAACTCGGCGACAAAACGCTGGCGATGGATTATCAGCGCAAAGCCGCTACCCTGAAAACAAAAATAAATACCGATTTCTGGGTGCCCGAAAGCGGTTCGTATGCCGATTTTATCGGGACAAAAGCCGAGGCTTTGCAGCTTGTAGAAGGGGCCATTGTTCGGGCCGATACGCTGCACAAACCCTGGGCAGTGGAGGAACTGAAAGCCACCCGGCAAAAGCTGCATCTATTGCCCGAGGATACCAAAAAAGGCTTTGTGCTGCACCATAACTGGGTGGTTAACACGCCCATGGAAACGGGGGTCGCCGATCCCGGCAAGGCGGCTATTGCGCTTCAAACGGCCAGCAAATTTACGAACCCGTTTGGCCTGTTTGTTACGGGTATCGACCGCGACGAGTCGGCCGGAAACGACGAGGGGTCATTCACCCTGAACAAGAAAGTATTTACCTATACCGGCGCGGTAATGACCTTACCAACGGGTGTGGCCACGATTGGAGAAAACAATTATGGCCATCCCGACGAAGCATTGGGCTATCTGAAAC
The DNA here is from genome assembly GCF_006965485.1 of Spirosoma sp. KCTC 42546. Lineage (NCBI taxonomy): Bacteria > Pseudomonadati > Bacteroidota > Cytophagia > Cytophagales > Cytophagaceae > Spirosoma > Spirosoma sp. KCTC 42546. The sequence goes on along the minus strand of NZ_CP041360.1, from coordinate 7,661,027 downwards.
GAATGACCAAAACATTTAGCTACGCCTTTCCGGGCTCTATTTACGAAGTGTCGCCGGACTACGGCATGGTTACGCAGGCCTGGAACATGTACAGCTATGCCGTACCGATCATCAAGCAATTTTTTGGTATTCGCCCCGAAGCGTCCCGTAAATTAATTGTAGTTCAGCCGCAAATGCCCGGTGCCTGGGACAAAGCCAGCGTTGCCAACGTGGCGATGGGCGACAACATGCTGTCGATGGGCTACGCCAAAGCGGGCGAGCAGTTGACATTGTCGATCACTCAAAAACAACCCAACTGGACCGTGAGGCTGACCTTCCCAAAAGGCAAATACCGGAACTGGGAGGTAAACGGCAAAAAGGTGCCCGTGCAGAGCAATGCTGATTCTGATTTTGTTGAGCTAAATGGGCCTTCACTCCGCGTGCGTTTGCAATAAGTCTGATAGACATAGACACCCAGACCCAGCTAGTGCATAACCCCCGCCCCATCCTATCATAACCCCATTCCGCCATCCACAAAAATGGTTTGTCCTGTTACATAGCGGCCTGCGTTGGAGCATAGAAGAACGGCCATTCCGGCAATGTCTTCGGGTTGCCCTTCGGAGCCAATGGGAATAGTCATGCGTTGACTGATTTTGTCGGGAATGGGTGGGGTAGGTTCGTTGGTACGGGGTGTGTCGACGACGCCGGGGGAGAGGTTATTGACTGTAACACCTTGGTCGGCCAGTTGCAGGGCCAGATTCCGAACCATGTTGGCTACTGCTGCTTTGGTGCCTGCATAAACGAGCATGGCGGGATGTGGTTTCAACTCCTGTATGCTGCCAATGGTCAGAATGCGCCCCCAGCCGCGCTCGGCCATGGCGGGTGCAAACCGTTGTATCATCAGGAGCGTCGATTTCCAGTTGGCGTTTACCTGCTTATCGAAATCATCGACCGTAGTATCCTCCCACTTTTTTGGTACCTGTACCGACGCGTTGGCCACCAGAATATCGATGGGGCCAAAGGGTTCAGTTGCCTGTCGATATAGGGATTCGACAGCATCATCTTCGCTAAAATCAACCCCAATTACCGCACTTTTACCCCCTTGTTGTCGAATCTGGTTGGCTACCAGTTGAGCCTCTTCATCACCGTGTCGGTTATGTATGAGCACCGTCGCGCCAAATTCGGCCAGGGCCATTGCTATCGCCTGACCAATACCCTGACTGGAGCCAGTCACCAGAGCGTTTTTGCCAGAAAGGTTGAATAAGTCTTTAAGCATGAATAGTTTACGGTTTATGGTATTCAGTCTACGGTTGGCTGACGCGTAAGAACATATGCGTCAGCCAACCGTAGACTGAATACCATAAACCGTAAACAAATAAAATTTTCCTTAAAACTTATTTAACGCCACTATCAATACGTTTTCGTCATGTCGGTAGGGATGGCCAGCACGAAGTCGGCCAGATTCCGGTTCTCACTGGCGGGGTTATCAATGTCCGATACTTCCACCGAAGATAGCGTCAGAATTTTGAGCGGTCGGGTAGCTCCGGTGGATTGTTGCTGGCGCAGATACCAGACGATTCCTTCAAAGTTTTTAGAGTGATAATCGCCATTGAAGTGCAGGAGCGTTTGGCCCGGTTTCAGGTTTTGCTGAATAAAATAAGCCATCGTAGCGTCTTTTATGGCCTGGGCGCGGGCAAAATTGGCCGTCATGTCGCTGGTTGTTCCGTGTAGATTTGCCGTAGTAGAAGTGCTTGTTCCACTGGTCGTTGTACTGCTGCTTGGTGCTGGCGAGCTCATCATGTCCATCATGGCTTTGTAGCCAGGTAGGGTCAGGTCGACGGTTAGCGGCAGGGGAGCCACCTGACGCTTCGCTTCGGCAGAAATCGTATCAAGGGCGGATAACCCCTGACGAGATACTAGTCGAGCGTATCGACGCGGTACATTCGTGGCAATAAACGGAATATGTTGCTCGCGGGCGAAATCGGCAATGGGCTTATAGTCGGTCGTGAAGTTGGGCCACAGGCGAGCTTGTGTAGCCAGTTCTTTCGCCGTGGTTTTTCCCTGTACGTAATCGCTCAGGGCAGTTTGATTGTCTGACTCGAACATCTCTGCACCGAGAACCAGATTGCCTTTTTTTGCGGCCTGTAAATCTTTGGTGAGCTGGAGTTCAAGCCAGTGGCAAATGGGGTCATTATGCAGTTCGCCAAAAAATACCACATCGGCCTCGGTAGCCTGACGAAGTAATTTGGCGTAGGTGGTCGATTTTAGGTTTTGCGTATACAGGCGGTAGGCAGGCCGGTCAGGACCACGGAAAGCAAACGCCAGGACACAAAGTAAGACAAGAATAGGTCGCATGAGAAAGTAGAATGTTCAGCCTCCCGAAAGTATTGAACTTTTGGGAAGTTATTAGCCAATCAGTCAATTCTGTAACCAATCGTCCGAACAATTCGTTACCTTTTTGGTAGTTAATCCTCTCTTCCCAATGAATTTACTAGAAACCCTGCGGCAGTTTCCGGCATTAGCTGAGGTACCTGATCAACAGCTTCAGTGGCTTATTGATCGGTCTGAAGAAGTTAGTTTTCCTGCCGAAACGGTTATTTATAAACCGAATGAACCCGTTGATTATCTGGTATTATTGCTGGAAGGGCGTATTCGGATCGAATCGGGCTCCAATGGTATGGGTGACGAGTTAATCACCTATGAGGACCACTCTATTCTGGGTGTTCTGCCGTTTTCAAGGATGAAAAGCATCCCGAATCGGATGATGGCGGAGCGGACCACCCATGTACTCCGGCTTCACCGCGATCACCTGCCTGATCTGATTCATAGTTGTTATGAACTCACCGAAACGTTTGTTCATCAAATGAACACCCGCATTCGGGATTTTACCAAGCTGACGCAGCAGAACGAGAAAATGGCGTCACTTGGGCGTTTATCGGCCGGGTTGGCGCATGAACTGAACAACCCGGTAGCCGCCGTCGTACGATCTGCCGATACGCTGAAAACGCATATGCGGGCTACGCCTGAGGCCTTTAAAACCATCATGCATCTCAAGCTGACCGATGAACAGGTAGACTCCGTAAATACCGTATTTTTTGGGAAATTAGATCAGTGTCTGGCAAAGGGTGCGGCAAAACCACTAACCCTGCTTGAGCGGAGTAGTCTTGAAGATGACCTTACCGACTGGCTCGACGATCATGGAGTTGATGATTCCGTAGATCTGGCCGGACCATTGGTTGAGTACTGTTTTACCGTAGCTGATCTGGACTGGATTCTGGAAAAAATTGGGGATGATAATCTGGCCGGTGTGATTAGTTGGTTGGTTAATAATCTGGTAACGGAAAATTTGGTGCTGGATATTAGCGAGGCATCCAAACGAATCTCAACACTGGTCAATTCGATAAAAAACTACACCCATATGGATCGGGGTGTGGGAAAAGAGCGTATTCAACTGGCAGAGGGTATTCGTAATACGCTTATCCTGTTAGATCATAAAGTTAAGAGTAAGCACATTGGCGTAAAACTCAATCTGCCCGATGATCTGCCTGCTGTTTGTGGCTGGCCGGGCGAACTGAACCAGGTCTGGACCAACCTGTTCGACAACGCCATTGATGCCCTGCCCGATGGCGGTCAACTGGAAATTAGTAGCCAGGTGGATCGCCGATCGGAGGAGCACATGGAGTTTGTGTTGACCAAAGTAATTGACAACGGAACGGGTATTCCGAAGGATATTCAGGATAAAATATTCGAGCCCTTTTTTACAACCAAGGAGATTGGCAAAGGTACCGGCCTCGGCCTCGATATTGTGCAGGGCGTTATAAAACACCATAATGGCTCCATCAAAGTCCAGTCGGAACCCGGCCGGACAGAGTTTAGTATTTGTTTACCAGTCGAATGATAATGTACAATGCATAATGGAAAATGCATAATGATTCTGCCTTCCATGAATGCCTCATTTATCATTATTCATTATTCATTTTACATTAAATACTATGCGCCTTCCTATCATTTTTGCTATTGACGACGACCCTCAGGTATTGCAGGCCATCCAGCAGGATTTGCGCAAGCAGTATCGAAAAAAATACCGGATTATGGCCACCAGTTCGGCTCGGGAAGCGCTTGATTCACTGCCTGAGTTGAAGAAACGGGGAGAAGAAGTAGCCCTGTTTCTATCCGATCAGCGAATGCCGGATATGACGGGCGTTGAGTTTCTGATCCAGGCTCGTAAGTGGTTCCCGAATGCCAAACGAACGTTGCTCACCGCGTATTCGGATACCGATGCGGCTGTGCGGGCCATTAATGAGGTTCAGTTAGATTACTACATTGCCAAGCCCTGGGACCCGCCCGAAGAAAAACTCTACCCCGTTCTGGACGATCTGCTCGGCGACTGGTTTTCTGACTATCGACCCGCTTTTGACGGATTAAAACTAGTGGGTTACCAGTTTTCCTCGCAGTCGCATGAGTTAAAGGATTTCCTGTCGGGTAACCTGTTCCCGTATCAGTGGCTCGACATTGAAAACGACCCTCAGGCGCAGGAACTGATTGACTTACACGGTCTAAGCCGAACTGATTTACCCGTTGTTGTTCTTGACGATGGCTCAATACTGACGCAGCCAACCATTGCTGAACTGGGTGGCAAATTGGGGTTACAACCCAAAGCGTCCCAGGATTTGTACGATCTGGCTATTATTGGGGCTGGCCCCGCCGGACTGGCCGCTGCCGTTTATGGGGGTTCCGAAGGCTTAAAAACTATTCTGGTCGATAAACGTGCGCCCGGTGGGCAGGCGGGTACGAGTTCGCGGATTGAAAATTATCTTGGCTTTCCTAACGGCCTGAGCGGTGCCGACCTCACCCGACGTGCCATTACCCAGGCACAACGATTTGGCGTCGAGTTTCTGGCTCCTCAGGAGGTGGTATCGATTAAATCGCAGGGACAGTACAAGCACATAAAAATGTCTGACGACAGCGAGGTAGTTGCGCGGGCCATCGTGTTGAGCACGGGTGTAGCGTACCACAAACTGGAGAACGAAAGCCTCGATAAGTTTACGGGGGCTGGCGTTTATTACGGAGCTGCTACTACTGAAGCCTATGCCTTTAAAGGGAAGCCGGTTTATATTGTTGGCGGGGGTAATTCCGCGGGCCAGGGTGCTATGTATCTGTCCAGAACTGCGTCCGAGGTGTTTATTTGCGTGCGTCGGCCCGATTTGTCCGAAACTATGTCGCAGTATCTTATTGACCAGATCAACCGGACTCCAAACATTACCCTCCTAGGCTGTACTGAAGTGGTTGAGGGGTTGGGTAACGAACAGTTAGAATGTCTGGTGCTGGAAAATATGGATTCGCACGAACGTCGGACGGTGAAGGCGGCTGGATTATTCATTTTCATCGGTACAAAACCCTTCACCGACTGGATCGAGATGAACATCATTAAAGATCCCAAAGGGTTTATTGCCACTGGGCGTGATCTGGCTCGTTACGCTGATTTTAAACAGGTTTGGAAACATGACCGGGAGCCATACCTGCTCGAAACATGCAGCGCAGGCATTTTTGCCGCTGGCGATGTACGCGCTGGTGCCATGAATCGCGTAGCTTCAGCCGTAGGGGAGGGTGCCATGGCTGTGAGCTTTGTGCATAAATACCTGGCAGAATTTTAACGGATGTATGATATAAGGTGTATGATATATTGCTTTTGCGTCAGCTATACCATACCCTATAACCCCCTATCCCATGCTCAAAAAAACTATCTGCGACCACCTGGCTTCTCTGACGGAAATCCGCACCGCTCGCGAATACGTATGTGAAGAGTGCATCAAAACCGGCGACTCATGGGTACACTTACGGACCTGCCAAACCTGCGGGACAACGCTCTGCTGCGATTCATCGCCCAACAAACACGCAACGAAACATTTTCTGGCTAGCGAGCATCCGGTTGTGATCTCGTCAGAGCCTGGCGAACGGTGGCTCTGGTGCTTCGTTGATGAGCAAATGGCCGGGTATTGAACAAGGAGAATGGTATTCGGTTTACGATATAAGGTTTACGGTGGCTGACCGCAACGGAGGATTTGCCGAGCAACTGATGTGCCCCACACCGTGAACCTAATACCGTAAACAATAAGCCTCTGAATGATTGCTGAACAGACATTTACAGAACAATACCTTCGGGTAAGGGCACATTCTGAAACCATTTGCAAAGGGCTTGAAACAGAAGACTATGTTGTGCAGCCCGTTGTTGATGTTAGTCCGCCTAAATGGCATCTGGGGCATACAACCTGGTTCTGGGAAACATTTATTCTAGTCCCAAACGCACACGGTTATCGTACATTTCACGATGATTTCAGTTATGTATTCAATAGCTACTACGAAACGGTTGGGAAGCGGGTACTGCGAACAGATCGGGGTAACCTGAGCCGCCCGACGGTGTCAGGCGTATATGCCTATCGTGCTTATGTAGATGAGCACATGAGCCACTTCTTAAACACCACCAATCTGCCTCCCGACCTTCAGACACTCATTGTGTTGGGTCTGAATCACGAGCAGCAACATCAGGAGTTGCTCATTACTGATATAAAGTACATTCTGGGCAATAATCCGTTGTTGCCAGCTATTGAGATGCCCATTTTTGAGCATCAAGTGCAAACGCTCAACCCGTCAATTGTAGTTAGGGAAGGCGTCTATTGGGTTGGCTATCCCTCATCTTCGAGTCCAGCAGACAACCCTGAATCGTTCTGCTTCGATAATGAACTGGGCCGACATAAGGTCTATCTGAACGAAACTACGCTGGCTGGAAATTTGGTCACAAATGGGGAATACCTGGAGTTTATTAAAGCCGGTGCTTATCAGAACTTTCGACACTGGCTGTCGGATGGGTGGGCATGGGTGAACATCAACACTATTAAGTCTCCTTTATACTGGCATCAGATTGATGGCGAGTGGTGGAATTATACATTTGGTGGACTCCAACCCGTCGACCTAGCTGCTCCCGTTTGCCATATTAGCTACTACGAAGCAGATGCCTACGCTCGTTGGCGGGGTATGCGACTGCCCACCGAATTTGAATGGGAAGTTGCCGCCGTGGACTCGGCCGCCGTGGATTCAGGAGCTGATCAACTTAATTGGGGTTCGCGTTGGGAGTGGACAAACTCCGCTTATCTACCCTATCCGGGATTCATAACGGCTGAGGGCGCTGTGGGCGAATACAATGGTAAATTCATGAGTGGACAAATGGTGCTACGGGGAGCTTCGGTGGCTACTCCCGAAGGGCATTCGAGATCTACGTATCGTAATTTTTTTCAACCAGACAAACGATGGCAATACACGGGGATACGCCTGGCGAAATGAGCTTGGTGCAGGACGCATGGAGGTTTGAGCAGGGGGCGGGGAGCGAGGAGCAGGGCATGGACCTGGAGTCAGCCGTTATTGATCTTGATACCCTGACCCCTGCCCCGAGCACCTCACCCCTCGCGGACGAAGTGCGTATGGGTTTACAGACAACGCCGAAACGATTGTCATCCCGGTTTTTCTATGATGCCGAAGGAAGTCGGTTATTTCAGGAAATTATGCACGCACCGGAATACTACCTGACCCGGTCGGAGTATGAAATTCTAAATACATATAAGGAGGATTTTCTCAAGCAGTTTACGCCCGATGGTCGCCCGTTTGAACTGGTTGAACTGGGTGCGGGCGATGGCCTGAAAACCAAGATTTTGCTTGGTTTTTTTGCCGATAAAAACGCCAACTTTGCCTATACGCCGGTTGATATATCTGTTGATGCGCTTGAAGATTTAGTGGTCGATGTACGTCAAAAATGGCCGGATTTGCGACTTAATCCCCGGCACGATGATTATTTCAATGCGCTGCAACAGTTGTCCGAAGAATCGGATGCTAGGCGGGTTGTTTTATTCCTGGGATCGAATATTGGCAACTTTACCCCCGATGCTGCCCTTGATTTTTATCAGCAACTTCATGATCGGCTACAACCCGGCGATCTGGTGCTAACGGGCTTCGATTTACAGAAACACCCGGCCATTATTCATGCCGCCTACAACGACCAGCAGGGGCTGACCCGCGCCTTCAATTTGAATCTGCTCCGTCGGATCAACCGGGAGCTCGATGCCGATTTCAATTTGTCGGCTTTTGATCATTACGAAGTCTATAACCCCGAAACGGGAGAGGCCCGCTCGTATTTGGTTAGTCAGAAAGCCCAGACCGTTCAGATTGGAGCACTTGATATGAAGGTATCATTCGAGTACGGAGAAATCATTCATACTGAGATTTCCCGGAAGTTCACGCGGGCGCAGATTGAAAATCTGGCTCAGCAGGCAGGGTTTTCGCTAATTGGCTGGTTCACGGATAGCAACGGTTATTTTGCCGATGTTGTGTTTGAACGATGAGAAGGGTTAACGCAAAGACGCAAAGGGAAGCGCAAAACTCGCAATGAAAACTACTTCGCGACCTTTGCGTTTTATATTTTCTCTTGTTGCAATCCCAACCGAATGGCCTGTTCAACGGGTGAATAGTTACCATCGGCTCGCTCCAGTTGGAGGGGTTCGGCCGGAAGAAGTGGTGGCTGCGCCATAAATCGGGGATTTGTGCCCTGATGAGGCTGGGCGGCATGAATTAAAAACGGGTGGCATAGATACACGGTGCCTGCTTTTCCGGTTGCCAAACTAACTGGGCGATCAAGTGATGGTCCGAATTTTTCGGCTAACTCGATGAAGGATAAACCAGCTTCACCGGCTGGTTCCAGAAGTTTGGGAACATCCAGATGCGAGCCTACTAAAATTCGGGTGGGCGCATCCAGACCATCAACATCAGAAAACAAAAAGAGCATCAATAAGGCCCGGCCAGTTGAGTTTACATTTAATCGCCACGAACCGTCGGGGCCTGCAAAACTAGCTTCGGCATGCCATCCGGTATCACCCGGATCATCGGGACTTGGGAAACGAATTGGAAACGTACCCAGGCTGTTGCGCGCTTCCCAACGACCAGCACCAACCAACTGATCGTAGGCAGAGATCAACCTGGGTGTGTTAGCGGCTAGGCGGAAGGGTTCCTGATCATAGCCCCCCAGCCGAATAACGGGTTGTGTCCAGGTGGCTGGATCCTCTGGGTCACAGCCTGTGTCTGTCCACAAAATGGCTCGGCCTTCCTGCGCCAATTCTTCCGAAAAAGCCTCGTCGATTCGAACAAAGCCATTCTGAATAAATTCCTGGATCTGATCATCACTAAGGGTATTCGCCATACAAGGGTTTGCTTAACGATCATACTATGCTTGATCTAGTCAACATTATGTCTATACAAATGTTGGCAAAACCAGCTTACTGATTAACAAACAAGCCCAACCAATTGGTCGGGCTTGTAGCACTTAGTTTAGGTTAAGAAAAAAGATAGACTGAGTTATTGTTTATCCCACCACACGTGGGTGTCCAGATTATCAGGGCCTTGCCGGGTAACGGCTTCCTGACGGTTAGCCGTGTTAACCGATTGCTCAGAATCTGGATAGGATAAGCGGTAGATGAAATTTCCCTTGATTTCCTTGCCCGGGTATGGGTTCGGTGTCAGGGCAGGGAAGCCGCTCCGCCGGAAATTAGCGAATACTTCCGGTCCATTCAGGAAAGAGGCAATCCAATACTGTGTATTGATCAACTCGTAGCCTTTAGCAGCATCATATGGATTTTTCTGGAGGTAAGCCGCAATGTTTGCGTCGGAAACCAGCGATGTAGCATCGTAATCGCCCAGTTGTTTCATGTGCGCTGTAACACCTGCATTATAAAAATCAGCCGCGTTACCAGTAGTCCAGCCTCGTTGAGCGGCTTCAGCCAGGAGCAGTTGAGTTTGTGCATAGGTCACTAAGTAACAGGGCGCAAACTGACTGCCCATCCGGGTCCGATCTAGTTGCGAGTAACCATAAAATTCACGAGTACCAATATCAATCACTGCGCGATCAGCAATAGTACCATTATCGTAACCCATGGGCATACCAATTTGCACCGCAGGGTCGCGGTTGGCTTTGGCCGCCGTTTGTTCAGGCCCACTTTTCGCACCTACATAACGTACGGCAATGGATGCGAGTCGAGGATCGGAGGTTGACTTCAGGTAATTGACAAATGTACTAGTTAGGTAGTAGTTGGCCGCTTCCGTTGAATTGAGCGTTGCCCCCACACCATTCGTATAGTTGGCGTTATTTTTAACCAGCGCATTGTCGGCATTTGACTGTTGTAGCCCGCCGGCAACTGCTTTCTGCACGGTCGATTGTGCCAACGTCGGATTTACTTTCGACAGGCGCATACCCACACGAAGCAGGAGCGAATTGCCGAATTTTTTCCATTTCGCAACATCGCCCCCATAGGTGATTTCACCGGCTTCCGTAGGCTTGCTAGCATCCAGCGCAGTCGTTGCCTCAGTTAGTTCTTTGATCAGATCATTATAAATACTCTCTTGGGTATCATATTTGGGCACAACGTTTGCTGAAATATACCCTAGACCTGCCTGAGAATACGGTATGTCACCATAGGTATCTGTGAGTACAGAGAATGTATAGGCCTTCCAGATGCGGGCCATATTATAAAGATTAGCCCGGTTAGCATCTGATTTGGTTTGATTGACTACATCGACCAGATACCGAACCACATTCTGGTAATACTGCCGCCAGATAGCGCCATTAACACCTGAGGGGCCGCGATTATCGATGTTGAAATTGCCACCGGCCACGATCCCTGAGTTTGGCGTAAACATCTGCTGAACGGTGGGCTCCTCAAAGGTCAGTATACCGCCAGGGAAAGAGGTGCCAACCATGGCGTTGTTGAACGTAAAAACTGGATTAAGCGTTGTGGCTGCCGTTGGGTTAACGTTTAGTTCATCGAACCCTTTGTCGCAACTGCTCGTGGTCAGGAGCAAGGCCGCTAATGGTATATATAAGAATGTCTTTTTCATGATGGACAAGGTTTCCGTTCGAAGTTTGTAGTTTGAGATTTGATGTTGGTTAATCTACTCGAATTAGTATTGGACAACATCAGACATCAAACTACAAACCTCAAACTCAGTTAAAATTTCACATTCAGGTTAAAGCCTACGCTGCGAGTGGTTGGTAAACCTGTTGATTCCAGACCAACCAGGTTATCCGAACTGAAGCCGAATTGTTCGGGGTCGATGTTTGGTACCCATTTCTTCAGAATAGCCACGTTGTTAGCCACAGCACTCAACCGAACGCCTTTGATGAATAAGGTTTTAGGGAGCAATTTGGTGAAGTCATACCCCAGGCTGATCTGACGCAGTTTCCACAAGCCAGCGTCGTACACCACTTGTTCGCCAAGGCTCTTGGAGCGGCCCACCGAATAGTAATCCTGAACAAATGCCCGGACGGCATTTACTTCGCCTTTTTCGTTCACACCAGGCCCAACCATTTTGTTGTCTGCCTCGCCCCGCCCTACTAACGTTTCTTTTTGCAAGCCATGTCGGAAGGCATTCAGGTTGGTACCTGAAATCATTTTACCACCCAGTTTAAAGTCGATCAATACCGATAAACTTAACCCTTTGTAGTTGAATCCATTGGTAATACCACCCACAAAGCGGGGCAGTGCAGAACCGAATGAAATAGGCGCATCGGTCCGGACAGGAAGACCATCTGTTCCGTTGATGAGCTGTCCTTGTGCATTACGCTTATAGCCATAGGTATATAACTGACCCAATTGCTGACCTACCACCTGCCGTAATTCACCAACATAAATCCCTGTACCAACTACGATTTGCTCAGCTTGCTTGTCGTTATTGTAGTCTTTTCCTGGAGTACCATCGTCATCGGTTATCAGTCGGAGTAGCTTGGTTTGGTTGTACGAACCGTTCAAGGTTACATCCCAGGAGAAATCTTTCGTCTTTACGGGCGACAGATTCAGCAACACCTCGATACCCTGGTTGCGGCTCTGTCCACTGTTGATGAGTGAACTTGTATAACCCGACGCATCAGACGATTGCTTCGCAACGATCTGGTCGCTGGTGATCTTGTTATAAACGGCTATATCCAGGCCAACGCGGTTATTGAATAGTTTCAGCTCCAGACCTAATTCGGTTTCCGCTACACGACTTGGTTTCAGCGTAGCACTGGGCACGGTATTCGAGGTAATGTAGCCTAATGGCTGCCCTTGGCCAGCTGGGTTTGGGAAGAGGTTGGCATTAACCGCATAGAACAGGTTGTTCGAGTAGGGGGCTACGTCACCATCGCTACCTACTTCGGCGTAAGCTGCCCGCAACTTACCGAAGTTCAACCAGGAAGGTAAGTTATTAAAGGCTTGGGAAAAGACGAAGCTACCGGTTAACGAAGGATACAGAATGCTTCGGTTTGCTGGGGCCAGGGTCGAGAACCAGTCATTTCGGACTGTTCCGTTCAAATACAGGAAGTCCTTATAGGAAAATTCAGCTGCGGCATAAAGTGAGTTAACTTTGCGTTCGCTCAGACCATAGGTTGGGTCTTTTACCCGTCCGTTTTGCGGAACATACAAACCCCGAACCACGAAGTCGGTAGCCAGAACACTGTTCAGATCACTCCGACGGTAGAGTTGGTTTCCACCTAAAGTAAGGTCAACACCAAATACTCCAAACTTATGGTTGGCTCCAATCAGGAAGTCCGTATTGACTTCGCGGAATCGGCGGGCTTCCTGCACGTACGCACCGTTCACAAAACCAGCCGGGGCAGCAGCCAGGGAAGCCTGACCCGTTGGGAAGTTATAATCCTGATCCCTTGACCAGTAATCCTGGCCTACCCGGCCCTGAACATACAGCCAGTCCGTCACGTTATAACGGGCTGAAATATTTCCAAACAGACGATCCCTACGGATGTTCTCGAATTTATTGTTGAGCACAAAGTATGGATTCGTTCGGTTCATAAACCGCGAATAGATGAACTCGTTACCAGTAGCCGGATTGATTTGGTTCGCTTCCAGTACATCTAATGGCATGGAGTTCGCCAGCGTGTAAATAACGGTAGGTGTACTGTTGTCCTGCTGAGCAATTTGGGGTGGGTTTTTGTTGTACTCATTGGAGTAGTTCATCGTTCCCGTAACCGTTAGTCTAGCCGACAGATTGTAGGTAAAGCCCAGATTAATGGTTTTACGATTAAACGAGTTATTGCGGGTAATCCCTTTGTTGTCCAGGTTTGAGATTGACAGGTTAAGTCCGCCTTTTTCGTTCCCCGTTGACACCGCGATGGAGTTAGTCATGGTGGACCCATCACGATAGAATGTGTTGATCCGGTTCCGAACGGGCGCATAAGGTACCGTCACGCCACCAAATAACACCTGGGTCTGTCCCGCAAACTTTTCGCCAAAGCTCCATACACCCGAGGTTGGGTTAGGCGCCGTAGGTCGAACGCCGTATTCTCCCTGACCATATTCGTACTGGTAATCCGTGTAATCCAGCGGGTGGTCATTTGTGTAGTTCATATTGTACGTTACACCAATCCCCTGACCGGTACCCTTGGTTTTGGTCGTAATCAGAATAGCCCCATCTTTAGCACGGGAGCCGTAAAGAGCTGCGGCCGTACCGCCTTTCAAAACGGTCATTCCTTCAATATCATCCGGGTTAATTGATGACAGGCCATCGCCACCATCGGAGTAGTTCCGGTCGCGGCTGGCAACAGAATTATCGCTACCGTTGTTGCCGTTGTTCTGTCCAAAGTTCGTGTTATCTACAGGAACACCATTGATAACAATGAGCGGGGTGTTCTGGCCCGAGAACGACGACTGCCCCCGGATACGGATTTTGCTGGAACCAGCTGCACCCGTGCCAAGACTACTAATGTTAACCCCCGCAATTTTGCCCTGAAGCGCATTGATAAAGTTAACCGACCGGTTGGTAGTAACCTGTTCGGGGTTTACAATAGCGGTGGCATACCCTAAGCGTTTTGCTTCTTTTTTGATACCCAGGGCAGTTACAACCACTTCTCCCAGGCTTTGTTCAGCCTCTTGAAGAGTAACCGTCAATTGCGTTTGATTGCCAATGGCCAATGTTTGACCCGCGAAGCCAATGGAACTGAAAACCAGCGTAACATTCGGTGCAACATTCAGCGAGAAGCTACCATTCCCATCGGTAGTGGTACCCAACTGCGTGTCTTTGACCAGAATATTGACGCCCGGAATGGGTTGCTGGTCTTTGCTGGAGAGAACGCGGCCCGTTACCCGGCGATCCTGCGCCTGGGCCACATGTGTGATCAGGAAGGCAGCCCATAGGAAAAAGCAACAGGCCCTAACCTTCATTCGTAAATTGTGTTTCATTATGGCAAGTAAGTTTATTTTAAAGTTCTGTATCTGAAAAAGCCAAAAAAATCTTTTTTTAATTATTAGCAAACTAAAGTGTGAATATGACACTTTCTACTATCCATTTTAGAATCAACTCAAAAAAATTTGGAATACTGAAAAACGATATTCACCTTTGTCCATCAATCTAAAGGGGTAGTCCTGTTTTTTAGATTTCAGGTAGCTCCTTTAGCCGGTAATTGCCTGATTGGTAGCCGTAAACAACTAATACGTTTGCGTTCTAACAAGGAGTTTAAGCAGGGGCTGAACTACCAATACAATGAAAGGCTTTCAGCTCTTACTGATTAATAAAAGAAAATAGATAAGTATAATTACTTATCTATAGTGCATAGCAAACGATAGTTTGCTTTTCATTATCAAATTTACTATACTTATTCTATATAGTAAATAGTTGAATGTGAAATTAGACCAACAGTTTACATCAATGGTACTCACCGAACACCCAGTTGCTAATCAATCAGCGGGAGCGCTGACCGCTGATCAAACGGCCTTTTTTGAAAAAAACGGCTTTCTGCATATTAAAAACTTTGTTAGTCGTGACGTAGTGCAGCTTTTCCTGAAGGAGTTACAGCGCGTTGAAGCGAATTGGCTGGCGGAGAAGGTAGATAAAATCAATGGAACTCCCCTGAAATTCGGCCGAGATGAAAATGGGCAAACGATTGTACAGCGGTTTGCCTTCACCTCGTTGTTTAGTCCCATTCTGAGTGAATTTCTGCAGGATGATCGACTACAGGCATTAACGGCACTCCTACAACCCTACGATGGCCGCATTAACGAAATCGAGAAAGACGGTCTGGTGGTCAATCACTATGTACGCACACCCGAGAGTAATTTCTCGCGCATGGGCTGGCATACCGATAGCCCGCGCGATTTATTCCTGGGGCATCGCATCCGTCCTATGCTGAATGTAGGATTGCATCTGGATGATTGCCCAAAGAGCAATGGTGGCCTGCGCGTGTTGCCTGGCACGCATAAGCAAAATACACTGATGACTTTGTTTCGTAAGCGTCAGTTTATCGATCACCGTCCCGATCCGCGCGAAGTTGGATTCGATATTGAAGCGGGGGATCTAACCATTCATAATGGCAGTCTGTGGCATCGGGTGGAGCAATCGCCTAAACTGGGCGCTGAAAGCCGCCGTCGGGTTATGTACATTCCCATTATCACGGGCGATTACCAGCCAAAAAGTGCATCCAGCAAAACGCCTTTCTACCATCGTTTTGCTGCTAGAATCCAGAACTAAGATACCCATGCAGTTGAATTGGCTTGCTTTTGCGGTTCCTCTATTTCTGCTCCTTATGGGTGCGGAATACCTTGTTGCAAAAGCGCAGAAGAAAAACTATTTCCAGTTTAATAACGCTGTTGCGAACCTCAATGTGGGTATTGCCGAGCGGCTGTTGGATAGTTTCACGGTTGGGCTGTTTTATTTCGTGTATGACTACCTGCATCGCCACTATGCACTTCTCGATATTCGGGCGAATGCATGGGGCTGGATTGGCCTGTTCATCGCAACGGACTTTGTCTGGTATTGGTATCACCGGCTGGCGCACGAAATAAACGTGCTCTGGGCCGTTCATGTGGTTCATCATCAGAGTGAAGATTTCAATTATACGGTTTCGGCCCGGATTACGGTGTTTCAGGCCATTGTCCGCACAGGCTTCTGGTCAATATTGCCCGTCATTGGCTTTCCGGCGGAGATGATTACAACGGTTCTTCTAATTCACGGGCTATATCCATTTTTTATCCACACCCGCACAATCGGTAAATTGGGCTGGCTTGAGTATGTGTTGGTAACACCTTCGCACCACCGGGTGCATCATGCCAGCAACCCCGAATACCTGGATAAAAACTACGGTGATGTGCTTATCATCTGGGATAAACTATTTGGCACGTTTATGGAAGAGCAGACAGAGCCGGTGTATGGATTGACTAAGCAACTGAACAGCCATAGTTTTTTATGGCAGCATTTTCATGGACTTCTCGAAGTATTGGTAGCGGCCAGGCGGCAAACTGGCTGGTCAGGAAAACTACGTGTGCTGTTTGGCCGACCTGATTCGGTCGATCCTGGTATACGGGATGAGTTGGAACGTCGGTTTTTATCCGCTGATGCGGCCAGCCGTACCGCCGTACATACGAAAAGACGCCGGTTTAAAGGCTACGTGATCGGACAGATGGCGGGCACGTTGCTGATTCTGTTCGGCTTTCTGCTGATCGAATCGTACGTACCGGGCTATCTTCAGTTTTTGACAGCCTTATTTATTCTGCTTACGTTAGTCAATTGTGGTGCCTTACTCGAACAGCGGCAATGGGTGTTATACCTTGAAATTGGGCGAGTGATGGTGCTTTGGCTGGCTTTATATAGTGTGTTAGGTTATCCCATGCTCCTAGTGTTGGGCTATATCGGCGCCCTGTCGCTCTGGGCATACTTCTCAGGTATTCAAAAACGGTATTTTCAATTGGTATACGGTTCCTCACTATGAAACGCACGGATTCTTCTATCGGCCCTCTGAACATCTACTCGGGCAGTTTTTTCGGACTGTGGTTACTGGCTATGCTGACCTCGGTAGGCTGGCGGGTTTCGGACGGCCCATCCTACAAAGTACAACTAGAGGAGTGGCATCAAAAACGGGTGAAATCACTCAAAAGCGAATCGGGCTGGCTGAATGTAGCGGGCCTGTACTGGCTTAAGGAAGGAGCGAATAAGGTAGGTAGCGATACGGGTAATGACATTACGTTTCCATCGGGAAAGGCACCCGAACAAGTAGGCACCTTTCAGCTTACAAATGGAACGGTATTCTTCACGCCCGCGCCGGGAGCCGCTGTACTCGCCGACCGATTAGGCCAGTCAACCGATGGCTCTTCTGTAAAGCCAGAACCATTGCTTACGACAGAAACGATCTTTTCGCCAGAAAGCAAAAAGCCGGTAACTCTGCAACATGGGTCACTTCGTTGGTTCATTATTAAACGAGGTAATAAATACGGGGTTCGTCTGCGTGATCTGGAAAGCCCGGCCCTGAACGAATTTCATGGAATAGACCGCTTTCCGGTAGATGAAACCTGGCGACTTAAAGCCCGGCTGGAAGTGCCATCGGAGCCCAAAACTATTCCCATCATGGATGTGATTGGACAGTTGTCGCAATACCCACTGGCCGGGACACTCGTTTTTGAGCGAGGAGGAAAAACCTACCGCCTGGATGCCGCTGGTGAAGGGGAGAAGCTGTTTATTTTATTTGGTGATCCCACCAATACCCATGATACCTATGGGGCAGGCCGCTTCCTGTATGCCGATAAAGCGGGTCCCGATGGCACAACCACGCTCGATTTCAATCAGGCCATCAACCCGCCCTGTGCTTTCACAACATTTGCTACCTGCCCACTGCCACCCAAGCAGAATAAACTGGCTCTGGCCGTTACAGCGGGTGAAAAACGCTACGGGGACCACTGAGTATATGCAGCCTAATCTCGACGCTAATGGAGCGGACTTCTTTCATAGTCTGGCCTACCAGGATCAGTTAAACCTGATCTGGCAACGGGGCATTCTACTCGAAGCCCGGAGAATTCCCGGTTTTTGGCTGCATTTAGTTGCCGTCAATACCTTTTTTGTGGAGATGTGGATTTGCCAGCGGCAGTACAGTGTTAACTTGGTGCGCGTTCTGACTGATACAAACGAACTTGAGCCCTATATTGACAAATTATCGCTAAGCGATCTGTTATAGATAGGTTGTCATTGATAGTCATTTGCGCTAAATCGCTTTACTATCAATGACCAGTGATGACCACCAATGACCAAGAATGACAATTAATGACCAACCACCTATCTACGCTGTCCAGCCTTGCGTCGAAACTGCCTAACGTAGGCACGACGATTTTTACGGTTATGTCGAAACTGGCGACCGAAACTGGTGCCATTAACCTGTCGCAGGGGTTTCCGGGCTTCGATTGCTCGCCCAAACTGGTGTCGCTGGTTGAACAGTATTTGCGGAAAGGCTTTAATCAATACGCGCCCATGACGGGCGTTCCGGCTTTGCGGGAAGCACTGGCCCGGAAAACGACTGATCAGTATGGGGTCAGTTACGATCCCGAAACCGAAATTACGATTACATCCGGCGCCACCGAAGCCATCTTTGCCGCTGTAACGGCGGTGGTCCGACCGGGGGATGAAGTGCTGGTGTTTGAACCCGCTTATGATAGTTACGTACCCGCCATCGACCTAAATGGGGGTGTTCCCGTATATGTCACCCTAACTCCGCCCGATTATGGGATCGACTGGCAGGTGGTACGCGAAAAAATTACGGATAAAACCCGGCTGATTCTGGTCAATACGCCCCATAATCCTACCGGCCATGTCTGGACAACGGATGATCTGGCCCAACTGGCAAACCTCGTTCGTGACCGCGACATCTGGATCGTGAGCGATGAAGTGTATGAGCACATTCTGTTTGACGGTCGGCTACACCATTCGCTGATGACGCACCCGGAGCTGCGGGAGCGCACGTTTATCATTGGGTCGTTTGGGAAGACATTTCATATTACGGGCTGGAAGATAGGTTACTGTCTGGTCCCGAAAGCGTTGAGTGTTGAGTTTCGGAAGATTCACCAGTATCTAACATTCAGCACCGTTACACCAATACAATACGCACTGGCCGACTACCTGAATGAGCCGGATCACTATCGTCAGTTACCAGATTTTTACCAACGTAAGCGCGACTTGTTTCTGGCTGGTCTGCAAGGTTCCCGATTTACGTTCAAACCAACCGAAGGGAGTTTTTTCCAGACGGTCTCCTATGCCGCCATTACCGATGAGCCGGATTATGACCTGGCCATCCGGTTAACCAACGAAATTGGTGTTGCGTCGATTCCGGTTTCGGTGTTTTATAATCAGAAAAACGATTATAAAATCCTGCGCTTCTGCTTCGCTAAAGACGATGCCATTCTGGAAGAAGCCGCCCAGCGATTGAACAACTTGTAAAGGCCCCAACAAACTCGGAGTCTTGTTGACGCTTGGCTCTGCCGAGTGTCTTGTATTCAAAGGGCCTCTGGCCCGATTGCAGGAAAATCAATTGATGTTCAGTCTGAGTTTTTAATAAAGAAACACGGGCCAGAGGCCCTAAAAAATAACAGACACTCGGCGGAGCCAAGCGTCAACGATGGACTAACGTTTACCTCTATGCCCCGCATTTCACCCCTTCCGTACAACGAAGCAACGCCCGATGTTCAGGTTGCTTTCGATGCCCACGTTACTGATTATCCTGGTAGCCGCATCACGAATATGAAAGCCACCCTGGGCAGGTCGTTGCTTTCGTTTCAAGTGTATATGCAATGGTATCCATTGTATGAGCAGGTAAAAGCCATTTTGGGCGACCGGCTGGCGTATTTGTACGCACATGCTATTTCGGAAGGATCGAATTGCCCGCTCTGCACAACGTTTTTTCGCCGGATCATCATCGACAATGGCGAGCGACCCGAAGACCTGCAACTGACGGACCATGAGCAGGCGGTCATCGATTTTGGGAGTGCCATTGCCCTGCATAAAGGTGAGGTTTCTGATGCGGTTTACGCACCCATCAGTGAGCGCTACACCGATGCCGAAATTGTAGTGTTAGTCGCATTTGCGGGGCAGATGATTGCCACCAATGTTTTTAACAACGTACTGGACGTAAAAATCGACGAATACCTGTATCCTTATCTTCCGTTAACTCAACCGCAAACCAATCCCTAGCTGATGGCTGATTTACAAGGTAAAGTAGCGTTTATTACCGGAGCTGCCCACGGGCAGGGTAGAGCTGTGGCGCTGGCTTTAGCGCAGGAAGGAACGCATATTGTGGCCTTCGATCTGGCCAAGCCACTAGCATACCCTGGCTACGCACTTGGCTCCGAAAGTGAACTGGAGTCACTGAAACGGGAGGTAGAGGCTTTTGGTGTTTCGTGTTTACCGGTTCAGGGCGACGTTCGGCGTGATGCGGATATACAACCGGCTGTTGACACGGCTGTTGCCGAATTCGGTCGGATCGACATTTTGTTCAACAACGCCGGTATCTGTGCGTACGGGCTGGTTCATGAGTTGCCCGAGGAGGAATGGGACGCCATGATCGACATCAACCTGAAGGGTGCCTGGCTGGTGGCTAAGCGGGTAATCCCGGTCATGATGGCGCAAAAATCGGGTGTGATCATTAACAACTCATCCATTGCCGGTTTGCGGGGAATGAATCGACTGAGTCACTACGCGGCTTCGAAATGGGGGCTGGTCGGCCTGACCAAATCCTGGGCAATTGAACTGGCTCCCTACAATATCCGTGTCAACTCAATCCATCCAACGGGCGTCAATACGCCTATGAACGACGGATTGGCCGAGTTGGAGGGCACCACGACCCAGGAAATTGCCGAACGCTCGGCGGGTAACCTGCTGCCCGTTCCCTGGGTGGAGCCGGAAGATGTGTCGGCTATGGTCTTGTTTCTGGTATCCGATAAGTCCCGGTACGTAACGGGCTCCCAGTTTGTGCTGGATGCCGGTTTGCTGACCAGGTGAATGTTTAGGCTGGCACGGGTAAATACCCACGTCAGCTCATACCATCGGTAACAATGGGAATTGCCCCATCAAAACAGTCTGAATATCAGTGGCAGGCAGGTTGAGCCATTGCTGTAAAACGGTTGCATAAACAGACCGAAAATCGTGCTGCATAGCTATGTTATCGTTGGCTGTTGCGCTGGTTGGTAGCTGTGGATTTGTGCCAATGATACCTGCTTTCACCCCATTGCCGAAATAGAATATCGGGGCCGCTGCGCCGTGGTCGGTGCCGCCACTGGCATTGGATTTGATCCGTCGGCCAAACTCGGAGAAGGTCATACCCATCACCCGGTCGGCAGCATTTAACCCTTTCAGATCGTCCATAAACGCACCAACGGCTTCGGATACCCGTCGGAGTAGTTGAGCGTGGTTACCTGTTGTGGTATCGTCGGGCTCGGCCTGTTTGGCATGGGTGTCAAAACTGCCGGTGCTCACCAGGTATACTTTTGTGCGGAGCCCACCCGCTACGAGCCGGGCTACAATTTTGAGCTGGTCGGCAAGGGGGTTTTTGCCCGGAGCCGGGTACTTATCTGATTGTCTGGTGATGCTTTGGGCCGCTTTCTTGATCACACCCGCATATTGGTCCGTTTTCTGGGAGACTTTTTCCAGATAAGCCAACTGATCTCCCCATCGCGTATTCGGCGTTGTTTCGGTTTTATCTTCGACGAGATCATAAAAAGAAGCCGGATTACTGATCGCTAATCCCATCGGAAACGCTGGTCCCTGAAAGGCCGATGCAATGACCGAACCTATCTGGATCGCTAGTGGATCAGGCATAGTCTGCGTCGGATATTTTTCGGGGAAACCCGGAAACGAGTCGTTCAGGTAGCGTCCGGCCCAGCCGGTATTCAGGATTTTATCGGAGTCGGAGCCGGTCATCCAGATATCGGTGGCCCGGAAATGGGAGAAATTTGGCTTGGGGTAGCTAACTGACTGAACAATACCGGCTTTCCCGTCATTGAACAACTGCTGAATGTCGGACAGGGCAGGGTGCAGAGCCGTTGCATCAAATCCATTCAGTTTTAAGATTTTGGTTTGCGGCAATGCAATGTTGGGCCGGGCAGCCTGATAAGCGCCATACTGGTCGACAGGAATAACCGTGTTCAGTCCATCATTACCACCTACCAACTGAATAAGCACCAGTACCCGATCATTCGGTATATCATGCCCAATAGCGGGCATTAACGATGACTGGGCCATAGCCCGAACCGAATAGCCATTCAGGAACTGGGGTAACATGACCCCAGCCATGGCCGTATGTTTTAGGAAGTTTCGGCGTTGCATAAAAAGGAGGAAAGTGAGTAGTGGGAGGAAGGGGACGAAAAGGGTTTGTTCATTCTCCCTTCATCCCCTTCCTCCCGCTACTCCTTATGTTAGTTGATACTGAGGCAAATTCATCAGGTATTTGTACAGGCTTTTTAACTTCTTTATTACGTTGGTTTTATTAGCTGCATCATCGGGCGTGACAGTCAGGTTTTGCCAGGCCTGCGTCCAGTAGTGATCCGACATGCCGCCCTGTAAGCCTGATAGCAAAATGCTGGTTTTGATATATTGCTTGTCTTTATCCGGCAACTCAATAGCATAGAGTCGCCGGACGGCATCATCAATAAGTGCCACCGGATCGGCGGGGTTGGGTAAGGACTGCGTAAAGGCGACTACATCGATCATCAATTTCTTTCCATTACGACCAATGTTGCCGTTGGTCATGTTGTCCGAAAATACATTGCGTTTGGGGAGCGTATCGGAGTTTACCCAGAGTTTATCGAACATGGGTTCCTGATAATAAGCGGGCCAACCGGCTACATTCGGTGGATCTCCGATATTCTGTTGCATGCTGGCGGTTTGGTTCTGGATGGCTAACCACAACCCATACTGATCGGTATAGTTGGTGGCGTCGGGGAATGTGATCCCATATTCCCGGCAAAGCCCCACGGTATAATCGAGCGGACTTTTAATGAGGGCTCCCCGATTGGTTGCGGCAAAAAAATGCTGGCTCCCTAACAAGTCACGCAGCACCGGTTTGATCTCGTAGTTGTTTTTTCGAAAAACGGCCGCCAGAGGTGTAATAATAGTTGCTTCGGTATCGGTGTCGATCTGATGATAGACGAAATACCGGTAGAGTTTTCGGCAGATAAAGCGTGCTACTTCGTCCTGCGCAAAAATCAGGGTGAGCAGATCGTCCAGTTCCTGTTCACCTTCTGGACCTCGTCGGCCCTTGATTGTTGTGTTCTGATAAAAGTCCGAAAACACTTTATCACTACTATCATGCCGACCGGGATCAAACAGACTAACGAACGTAGTGGTATCATTCCGAAAGCCGGTCAAGACTTTGGCGGCTGCTTTTACATCCGCTTCGGTATAGTGCGAGCCGGGTCCTTTCCCCACGGTAAACAACTCCTGCAATTCGCGACCGTAATTTTCGTCGGGTGCTTTTTTGTTGTTGGATGTACCGTTCAGGTATTTCAGCATGGCGGGGTCTTTCGTCATGGCCTTTACCAGGTCTTTGAAATTGCCCAGCGCGTGCGTACGGATCAATGCGTTATTCCGGTAGCACATCAGAGCATTGTCAACCATGTTAGTCTCCGTAACGAAATGATTGTGCCAGAATACTACCATCTTTTCGCGGAGAGTAGGGGTTTGACTCAGCATCAGTCCCAGCCACCACGCTTTGAACGAGTTTTTCCGCCGACCGTTATTCATGCCATCATAGTTAATGGATGTTGTCCAGGTTTCGCCGGGCATGATTTCATCATCGGTGAATTTATCATCGTTGTAGTTATTGATAGGTGGGGTAGGGGCGGGCTCATCGGCCAGCAATTCGTTGAGAGCCTTGCGGAGCGAGAGCGTCTGTATATGCGAAACGTCGTCGGGTTTCGCTCCGAACATTGTCCGTCGGAGCAGATGTTTTACGTCGTCAGCCGTCCATTTAGCCCGAAACGGCTCAAGTTGAACCTGGGTGTCTGTGTTCTCCATACCGTTGATTCATGGTAGTTAACAATACCTCAGCTACCTGTTTAACACGAAATAGAGCGAACCGGCTCGCTTTTAACAGAAGTTTAACGAAAACGTACGCTCAACCAACCATCCTGTTCGCTCAACCATCCTTAGTTTCCTGCCACTCATCAAGCCGGCTAACCGTTCCAGTAGTTTGTAATGCATAGTACCATCTATAGCCTATACCTTTGATTCATCAATCGGGAACAATCCTGCTAAACGGTAAACAACAACATAAAACATAAACATCATGAAAACGCTTATCAAATCACTCGCATTCGCTCTTACACTGGGTTTTGTTACATCGGCCGCATCGTTCGCTGAAACCAATCCAGGTGGTCGTCCATCGTCTGAAGGTTCCTACCAATCGGCCATCTACACAACGAATAGCGGTAAACTTAGCATTGCACTGGATAAGCAAGCCGGTAGTGCTGTAGACATTCGCTTTACGAATACAGCCGGTGAAGTTTTATATAGCAAACACCTGGGTAAAAACGAAAGCAAATACCGCACCCGACTGAATCTGAGTGATTTGCCCGATGGCGTTTATCAGGTAGAGATTACAAGCGGTGTCGAAAAAACGATGCATAGTGTAACAATCTCTACCCAACAACCACAGGCACCTAGTCGTGTTATCGCGATGAAGTAATAAAGGCCACATGTTTACACAAAAAGCCGACCCTGTTTCGTCAGGGTCGGCTTTTTGTGTAAACATAGGTGGTGACTAGACCGATTCGGTGTAGTCATTCACTAACAAATTGACGTTTATACGCTAATTATTTTTATGTAGTATTCGGTTAGCTAAATGCTGTAAAAATGATGATTTAGTAATATTAAAATAACGTTAAAGAAACGTAGGAATACTCTCTTTGCGGTCGGAAATTTTTACTTATCTGCCGCATGAAAAAATATATACGTACTGCCTTCTGGCTATTTCTCTTTTCGGTCTACTTCATCAATAAAACAGCAGCGCAAACAACCCAGGCTTCCATTTCAGGCATTATTTCAGAGAAACAAAAGTCGCCCTTGCCGGGGGCTACCGTTCAGGTTCGAAACGAATCGACCGGATTTACAACTGGAACGGTAACGAATGCAAAGGGCGAATACTCATTTAAGGAATTACCATTGGGCGGGCCTTATACAGTACTCGCTACATTTGTTGGATTTGGCAATCAGGAACGAACAGGCTATGCTCTGAATCAGGGCGATGCTATCCGGGTAAACCTCAACATGGAGGAGAATGGCCAGACTCTTGAGGTTGTCCAGGTAGTGGCCTCTGGTCTCAAAAACAAAGTTGAAAATCTGGGAGCCGCCACTGCCATTTCGGCTAAGTCAATTGCTTCTCTTCCGGTCAACGGACGAAATTTTACGTCCTTAATGGACTTGTCCCCATTAAGTAGAGGAGGTAACATTTCGGGGCAGCTTGGGTCATCAACCAACTACACCATTGATGGCATGAATGCCAAAAACCCGACTTCTGCGGGGGCAACCACGAGCCGAAGCGGTGCGCCTTACTCGATTTCTATCGAAGCCGTTCGGGAATTTAAAGTGGTTACCAACCAGTACGATGTTATTTACGGACGTAGTGGCGGGGGTACCGTGAGCGCAGTTACAAAAGCAGGTACTAACAAATTGAGTGGCAGTATATTCAATTATACGCGCGCCAATTGGCTGTCAAGCCCGTATGATATCCGGGGGAACGATCGCAAAATTAACTTTTCAACCAATCAGTTTGGCTTTTCGCTGGGTGGCCCTATCATCAAGGATAAACTACATTATTTTCTCGTTTGGGATCACCAGCAGGACTCGCGCCCGCTGATTATTGCAGACGTGCAGTCTGCCGCTGATGAGACCCGGTTCAATGTAACCAGAGCTACCCTCGACAGATTTGTGGACATTGCCCGGACTAAATACGGAACTGCCAATACACCCCAGTATGGTTCATTTGATAAGCCCCGGAGTTCTGATGCCGCTTTTGCCCGGATCGACTGGCAGATCAATCGGAATAACCTGCTGACGATTCGAAATAACTACACCCGGGATTTGAACAAGCTTGGGCTGGTCGATAATACGACCATCAACATCTACGAATCGACAGGGAATGATTTTAACTGGGATAACAGTCTGTTGGCTACGCTGCGCACCTCGCTGACGCCAAAGGTTACGAACGAACTGAAACTTCAACACCTGTACACCTACCAGAAAAGTAGCCCTGGCGATCAATTACCAGCGGCTAATATTCCCAGAGCTATTGTGGAAGGGGTTACATCAACGATTGCTGGTGCCACCCGGTCTACAAACATCCAGATGGGAGGCCACCGGTTTGCGCAGGAGGGTTTTGATAATAATGTGCTGCAACTGGTTGATAATCTGTATTATAATACGGACAAAATCCAGTACACATTTGGCCTTGACCTGATGTATACGCGGGCTCACTCGTTGTACGGTAGTGAAGTAAACGGTCGATTCCACTATACCGTCGATGCCGCTGCCGGGCTGACGGCCCTGGATAAGTTTGAGAAACTACAGCCCTACCGCTATTATCGGGAGGTGCCGCTGGTAGCCGACCCCAGTGTTGTTGGTAAAACCCTGAATGCTGGACTTTACGGTCAAATGAGCACGAAACTGGCGCTGGGCCTGGAGATGACGGCTGGCTTACGTTTCGACTACGCTCACTATCCATCGTCTCCTTTGAATCAACTGGTATTTGATGAGCTTAAACTTCGCACCGACAATAAACTTAAATCCTTTGTTGTGCAACCGCGCTTGCAGTTAACCTGGGATGTCAATGAAAATCATACGGATTTTGTTCGTTTCGGGGCGGGGGTATTTGCTTCCGATATCAACAACTATGTGGTTATCAATAACCTTACGTTCGATGGGAAACACCTGGCTACGGTAGATGTCCGGGCACCAAATATCCCAACGCCTGATTTCGCAGCCTATCGGGCTAACTACAACAGCATTCCATCACTGGATGCTTTTCAACTCCCTACCATTAACATGACCGGGGCCGATGCCCGCACACCTGTTCTGTACAAAGCCAACCTCTCGTATAGCCGTTACCTGACCGATAAGTTAAAAGTGGGTATTGCTGGATACGCTAGTCTGGCTCGTCATAACTACATGTATGTCGATCGGAACATGGTGACCGATCCATTTTTTCGATTGGCCAATGAAGACAATCGGGGGGTGTATGTGCCACTAAGCACAATGCCAACAAACGGTGCAGGTGACTGGCTGCAGGGGCGTATTAGTCAGAAACTAGGCCGGGTATTGGAGCTGAACAGCCAGGGGAAAGTTAATCAGTTTGCCCTCGTTGCCGACGCTACCTACCAGTACTATAAAGATGCTGAGTTTTCGGTAAGCTATACCTGGAATGATACGAAAGACAATACATCGTTCAACGGAAACGTAGCCAATACGGCTACGCTGTCTTTACCTGTTAAAGATGACCCACGGGACCTTACTAAAATGTCGTATTCTGATAATCAGTTCCGTCATAAGGTTGTCTTCTACGGTACCTTACCCAGCTTCCTGGGTATTACGGTGGGCATTCGGTATTCGGGAATTGGCGGAACGCGGTATACGTTATTATCGGGTGCCAACAGCAATGCCGATTTCGTTGCCGGAACGAATGACCTGGCCTTTATTTTCGACAGAAATAGTGAAGCAGTTCCTGCTAATGTAAAAACAGGGTTACAGGCCATTCTGGATAATCCCGACGCGAGTCAGAGTATCAAGAATTATATCAATGCTTACTCGGGTAAAATTGCGGAGCGGAATGGAGGCATCAACGGCTTTTATGGCATATTCGATATTCGGGCCAGCAAACGTTTTCGATTGTATAAAACGCACACCCTTGAGCTATCGGCAGATGTGTTCAACTTTGCCAACCTGCTGAATAAGACCTGGGGTGCCAATAAGTCGTTGGGTACCCAGGCGTTATATGCATTGGGTATTCCAGCCACATCAACTACCCCGGCTATTGCCGGATTTGATAAGACGAATCAACAGTTTGTATACCGGGTAAATACGGCAGGTGTGGTAACGCCATCGGGTGATCCGTATCAACTTCAACTGGGTGCCCGTTATAGTTTTTAAGAATCCAACCCGATCAGACCATGAAAAATATAAGCGTATTGGGGTTGCTGTTGTGTTCGCAGGTGCTGATGGCTCAACCCAAATTGGATCGTCAGGGGCACCGGGGTTGCCGGGGGCTCATGCCAGAAAATACCATTCCGGCAATGAAAAAAGCGCTCGACCTGGGTGTTCAAACACTGGAGTTGGATGTCGTGATCTCGAAAGACAAACAGGTGGTTGTATCGCATGATACGTATATGTCGGCAGACATCGCGCTGAAACCAGACGGCAAGCCGGTTACGGCAGAGGAGCAGAAGCAGCTTAATTTGTATCAGCTGACGTACGCCGAGATAAAGAAGTTCGATGTAGGTAGTAAACCGCATCCTCAGTTCGGGCAGCAGCAGAAATTCCCGGCCTACAAACCGCTGCTTGCCAACCTGATCGACTCGGTGAATACCTACGCCAAAGCGAAAGGGATACCCTTGCCGCTATTCAATATCGAGATTAAGTCAATGCCGACTACGGATGGGGTGTATCATCCGGAACCAAAGGAATTTGTCGAGCTGGTACTGACGGTTTGCAAAGCTAAGAACTTGGGTAAGCAACTGACTATCCAATCGTTCGATGTTCGTCCGTTGCAGTTGATCCATAAGCAATCGCCTGAAATTCCTCTGTCTTACCTGACAGCCAATGCCAAATCACTGGCTGATAATTTAGCTACATTGGGTTTCACTCCGCATGCGTACAGTCCATACTACAAAACGGTAACCGCAGAGGTTGTAAAAGCCTGCCATCAGCAAGGTATGGTGATTATTCCCTGGACAGTAAACAGCAAAGTTGACATAGACAGCCTCATCCAGTTAGGTGTCGACGGTATCATTTCAGATTACCCTAATTTGTTTCTTTAAAACAGAATTCGCTCAGGGTTATGGTGTTTCGTTTGTTCTTCTGATAATAGAATGCTTGAGAGTCATTCAATCGTCGGAAGAACAAACGTAGTTAAAATACTCCCGGCCTTCCTACCAGCAATCGGCTGATGGGTCGGTAGTCGGTAAACTCAATATCGGGGGCCATGTAGCCAGGTTTTATTGGTTCTTCCTTAACTAGATCGGTGCTGAGGTATTTTTTGTTGCTATCGCACAGAATGGTCACGACGCGGGCATCGGGGCCCATTTCGCGCTGAAGATTGATCGCGCCAATCAGGTTCGCACCCGATGAAATTCCGACGGCTACGCCCAATTGAATCGCCAGTTTTTGCGCAACCAAAATCGAATCGCCATCGTTGGCCTGCACCACTTTGTCCAGCTCATCCAGCTTCAGAATATCCGGGATGAATTCATCGAAAAAGCCCTGAATCCGGTGCGTTCCAGTTTTGTAGCCTACCGATAAGGTTGGCGATTCGGCAGGTTCGAGTGGGTGAATCTGAATGTCAGGTTTGCGCGATTTCAGGTAACGTCCTACGCCCATTACCGTGCCGCCCGTACCAACACCGGCCACAAAGGCGTCGGGTGTAATGTCCACGCTTTGCAATTGCAGCCAGATCTCTTTGCCGGTTGTCAGGCGATGGGCTTCGGCGTTGTATTTGTTGGCAAATTGGCGGGGTAAAAACACATTCGGGTCGCTGGCGGCTAATTCCTCCGACCGCCGAATAGCACCCATAAAGCCACCTTCTTCTTTGGTAAATAGCACAATATCAGCGCCCAGGCTTCGGATAATATCAATCCGTTCCTGACTGATGCCGGCGGGCATAATGATTGTAACGGGGTGCCCCAACGCCCGACCAACGGCCGAAAACGCAATGCCCGAACTACCGCTGGTGGCTTCTACGATGCGGTCGCCGGGTTTAATATGGCCTTCCCGATACGCCTGATGGAGCACATGAAGCGCCATCCGGTCTTTCATGCTGCCTGTCAGGTTGTAGTGTTCGCATTTGACATAGAGCGAACGCGGCTGTCCCCGATCGGTATAAAAGAGTTCAAGCATTGGCGTGTTGCCCACCAAATGCCAGAGGTGTTCAAATTTTTCCTGAATGGCCGGTTTGATGCCGGCATCGGTAGATGAAGTCATAGGTATCAGTAAAAAAACTACCCGCAACGTACGTAAACCGTTGCGGGTAACAAAAAGGTGAGGTAGTAAAATAGGTTAAAAAACTGGAGACAATCAGGGCCTGGCTGTCAGGAATTCTCCTGATTTTTTACCCAAATCTTCCCCGAACATGTTTAGCGACAAACTTGCCATCAGGTCCAAGCAGAATAACAACGTCGAAAACGATAGATACATGAAACCATTAAAAGCGATAAGCTCCCGTGACTCCGGCGCTCGATGAATTAAAGCCCGCCTGAAAACTGTACAGGCTTGAACCATTGCCAAAGGAACCACTGGCTGTAATGGAAGGAATCAATTCTGCACTGAGATACCATTTCGGATTAAAATTGTATTGTGCACCCAATACGAAGCCTACGCCAACAGAAGGCGTAACAATTAAAAGATTGCTGCCTGTGTAGGTAGTTGTACCGCCATTTCCATCACTAATGGTCAAATTTCCGGTGCTGGACGAATTTAGCCCTAGGCTGGCGATTAACTCGGTGCCATACACAAACTGAAGTTTATCATTGATGGGTCTGCGCTTTTCTTTACCAATAGCACCTCCTGCTGAGAACCCGATCAGTGAATTGCTACCGATGAAATTTGCACTTAGATTGCCAAAAGCCAGTCGATAACGCCGGTACGTATTTTCGCTGAGTTGCTTTTTGTAAATGAGACCTATATTGTCGAAGCTGCTGATTCGTAGGCCAATT
The DNA here is from genome assembly GCF_006965485.1 of Spirosoma sp. KCTC 42546. Classification (NCBI taxonomy): domain Bacteria; kingdom Pseudomonadati; phylum Bacteroidota; class Cytophagia; order Cytophagales; family Cytophagaceae; genus Spirosoma; species Spirosoma sp. KCTC 42546. The sequence goes on along the minus strand of NZ_CP041360.1, from coordinate 7,630,302 downwards.
TCACGAGTAGGAGCGTTCTGAGCGTATACTGAAGAAGTGCCTAACAGGAATAAGAGTGGTAGAATAGAAACAAGTTTCATAGTTTGAAAAGAACATGTATAACGTTTTTCAAATGTATTAAAGAACGATTAAAATTGGATTGATTTTTGAAAAAATAATCTTGGACTTAGTGCAAAACACAAATAAGGGCCTTTGCGCCCTTATTTGTGTTTTAGAAGTTTGCTATGTAGCTGCCAGAAATTATGGCTTCGGCTCGCCTTTCGACGTACTTCCACTAGCTGGTGCCAGCGAATTGATCCAGGCGGCAATCTTCAGCGCATCGGCTCTAGGAACCTGTGGCATAGGAGGCATTTCGGTAGCATAGTCGGGCCAATTGTGTGGCTTGGGGCTGTAGATCAAGTCCACAATCTGGTCGTTAGTATACTTACGCTTGGCTACTTCCGAGAAAGCGGGTCCCACCTGTCGTTTGTTGGCTTGATGGCAGGCCGAACACGTGTTGCGATTAAGCAAGCCTTTTACTTCTTCATAGGTCGGGGCTTTTGCCATCGTTACGGCCTGACCTTCTACCAGTTTCGGCTTACCACCTGTAACAGGCTTACCACCTGCTTTGGCTGGTGCTTTCTTGCTTGTTTCTGTAGTTGCTGACGTTGTCGAGGCTGGTGCCGGAGCCGCTGCTGAATTCTTCGTGCTTACCTCACTCATGGCTAATTTTTCGCCATCGGGAATGTTATTGAGCGTGTAGTAGGCAATCGGGTGAACGAGTGAGTATGATCCTGTGGCACCCCGAACGCCATCCAGCGTTAGTTGGTGGATGTAGTATTTGCGTAGGTCGCCAACGATCAACCGGGCTTTCAGGCCATCCGCCGAAACCTTCACCCCTTTGAGGGGTAGCGCTTCTTTGTTGATGGTTGGGCTACCGTAAACCGCATGGTATTTGTACAAAAAGCTCTCCACCCGGTACGACGCCAAATCCTCGGCCGACTTGCGGTCAACCGGGCTTGTAAATTCGACTTCGAAACCGTCGGGCATGGCTTTCACCGTGCGCATTTCAAAAGGGATGGCACCGTTCCAGGCCAGCCGTTGCAGTCCTTCATTCGCATCACCGGCCGAACCCCAGCCCCGGTTGGTTTCGCCAACAAACAGTGAACCATCTTTCGCGAAGGCCATCCGCAACACACCCGATCGGAACCCATTTCGGAATTCGATGGCCCCGCCCTGGTATTCACCATTCACTTTTTCCATGAACACACGAGAGATTTTACTCATACCCTGATCGCCAACCAGCAACTGGCCTGAAAATGGCCCGAAGGCACCCTGTGGAATTTCCAGAATTTCGGAGTTGGAAATGCCCAGAATACCGTGAGGCAACCAAACGGCAGGCGTTTGTATCTCCGCGTTGGGAAATTGCTCTTTCATGGCGTAAAGCAGGTTCGGCGTTTCGTTGACTACGTTTTCGGGTTTAATGGCACGACCATTTTCGTCCCGGCGACGCCGTTCATCAACTTTAGCCGTAAACTGTTCCGTTGTCAGTTTAACGGGTGAGTTGGCCATACCCGACCAGCGCAATCCGGCGGGGTGACCCACAAAAGCGCCTTTCTTTACGTGCACAACACCACCCGAACCCATCCAGTCGCCCTGGTTGTCGGCGTAGAAAAGTTCACCATCGAAGATGCCCAAGCCACAAGGAGAACGCATACCGGTAGCCCAGGGCTGCATGGTGCCATTTTCGCTGATTTTCATAGTCCAACCGCGCCAGGGAACCCGGCTCTCACCCCGCCACCATTCTTCATCACCAAAGGCTACGTTGCCCGTTACGAAGAAATTGCCATCGGGAGCGATCTTGGGTCCGAAGCTATACTCATGGTAATGCCCTGACAGTGGCCAGGCATACACCGTCTCGAACACATCGGCCTTGCCATCCTGATTGGAGTCGATCATTTTGGTCAATTCGCCACGCTGGGCACAGTAGAGGGCGCCGTCTTTGTAGGTTAGTCCCAGAATCTCGTGTAACCCCGACGCGAATTTGCGGAAGAAAGGCTTCCGGCTGGTGGGGTTCTCCACAATCCAGACATCGCCCCGGCGCGTAGCCACACCCAGATCGCCGTTCGGTAGTACGGTCATACCGCCCACTTCGAGCAGGGTGCCTTCGGGCGCGGTTACTTTCAGAATCTTGAAAAAATCTTCCTCCTTCGGCGATTCCTGCGCCATAACCGCCGTGAGGGTGGCTATCGTAAAGAGGGTTGTGAGTATCTTTTTCATAATGATGTATCAATGAATAATGGATAATGAGCAATGGATAATGTGTTTTATGTCAGTGGACATTATTCATTATACATTGGCCATTATCCATTTAAAATAGTATCGAATAGGTCAACTTCCCCTTTACTGGCACGATCAGTTCCTGCCGTCCGTTGGCGTCCCGAATGGTGGGTTTCGCGCCAGCTACATCGTCGATCCGAATGTATTCCTGGCCATCGACCAGATACATGCCATTTTCCATTGCCGTGATGCTTGTGCCGCTGATCAGACGAGCGTAAAGATCGCTGGCTGGATTGGTTACGGTCACTTCGCGCTGAATACCTTTGCCCTCGCCCAATACCCGAATTTTATCTTCGATTGATGCCCCATAACTCTGGTAACGGAAGGTTGGGCGATCGCTATCGTCCAGTACGTAGCCTTTCGGGTGGTATGAAGAGCCGGTTGTATCGGCAATCCAGTTGGCTTGTGGGGAAGCGAGTTTGCTCAGAAACAAGACAGGAGCACCCAGGCGCTGCACCATCCCCATTGGGCGCGACGAACCATCGCCCCGCTCGTGCCACATGGGTGTAGCGTCCAGAAATGCGCCACGCCAGACTTGCACTAAAGCCCCCTTATCGAGATCGTAGGTATAATGAATTTGCTCAGGGCTGCCCACCGAAATGGCATGGGTTACACGTAATGTTCTCCCTTGGGTGTTTTTTTCGCCCGGCATATCCATAAAGCTGCGGAGGATTGTGTTCGTTGGTGCATCCACCATAATTGGGTCTACTTCTTCGCCAGTGCCACCGGGACCGTCACTAATGACGTACTCGCGGATACCAGGACCTGCCACTGTAAGGCCTAGTGCGGGTTGCGCCCAATCAACAAATTTGGCGTAGAGCAGCTCAAACGGCAGATCACCTTTAGGCAAGGTTGCTTTACCACTGGCGTTCCATTCGCCGGGAGCAATGACCGATTGGTTATTGATTTTCATCATACCGCCACCGCCTGGAACGCCGAGGTTGAAGCGGTATTCGCCGGGTTCCGAAACGCGCAACGTGCCGGTATAGCGAATCAGAAACTCATTCGGAATACGACTAACCGATGCTGACAACACCGTAGAAGTACCTTCTGATTCAGGAGCCGTTTTGTCGTATTCAGGCTCCTTCTGAAACTTGCCTTTATACACGGCATATTTCAAGTTCATTAATTCGGGCCGGGGTTTGTCGTAGGTGACGTAGCGGATGTTTCGGATCGCTACCGCGCCATGATCGCCCTGAATACGGAGTGGGCCAAGGGCTTTTTCATCGGCAAAGGCAGAGCCACGGGTCGGGCCTGTCAGTTCCACATCTTCCTGAATAATGACGCCGTTCAACTCAACCCGAATCACACGGCCATTTTCGGTCTTTTGGCCGTTTGCGTTAAACCGTGGAGCCTGAAACGAGATTTTTATGTGCTGCCATAAGCCGGGTGCACGACTAGCGTTCTGGCGTGCCGCATGCCCTTCGTAGCCTTTATGGCCTTCGGGCCGTTTTTCGTCCCAGCGCTCGTAAACGCCCCCATTGTCGTGTACATTGGGCGTGCGTATTTCCCAGCTATCGCGTAACTGGATTTCATAACGCCCTTGCAGATATACCCCTGAATTTGACTTCGAGGCCATCATGTAATCTAATTCCAGGTCGACATCCCCATGCTGTAGCGTTGTAAAGAGATCGTATTTATAGGGATTTTTAGGGTCGGCCGTGGGATGGGCCATGGGAATGTTGGCCAGCACACCGGTGCCTTTGTCGGTAAGCAGCGTGTTCTCTTTGTTGAGATCAGCCCGGACGCTGCCAACAATACGCCAGTTGGGCGTTGGGTTTGAGAAGGCACTTAAATCGTTGAGAGGGAGCGTAACACCAGGCATGGGAGCGGGTTGGGCTATTGCCAGTCCGATACCAATTGCCAAGCTTACGCCGAGCAGCCCGCTAAAGCGAGCTGACATAGGTAGATTTACCATATAAGCTATCATGAGTTTGAAGGGCGAAAGTTACATTTTTTCCCTATAAAAGACTGCTGATTGACAGTTAGACTTATATTTGGGCGTTTTACCCGAGAATGCATTAACCCGCGTAAATTTCTACATAATTTTTTATGAAAAACGTACATGTATCGCTTGCTATCTATGTTGGTTTAGCGAGTCTTGCCATCACCAATCAGGCTGTGGCCCAAACTGACCCCAGCAAACAAACTCCCCAGTCGACCGAAATTTGGGAGCCGGTCCCACCCGTTATTACCCCTGGTACTGTAACTGCCAATACATCCGGTACAACTCCGCCTTCTGATGCTATTGTGCTGTTCGATGGTAAAAACACAGATGAATGGGTAGCCATCAAAGGCTATTCGCCCGCTAACTGGGAAAAAACCAACGAAGGTCCGCTAAAATGGCCCGTAACGGATGGTGTGATGTATTCGACCAAAGGATTCTCGGCTCGTTCGAAAAAAGAGTTCAACGATTTTCAACTGCACCTGGAGTTTAAAACGCCTGAAAAAGTGGAAGGTACTAGCCAGGGCCGCGGTAATAGTGGTGTTTTTTTACAGGGGCGCTATGAGCTACAGGTACTGGATAACTATAACAATCCAACGTACGTAGATGGCATGGTTGGATCGATTTACAAGCAGTCTATTCCATTGGCCAACCCTAGCCGCAAACCCGGTGAGTGGCAAACGTATGATGTTATTTATCAGGCCCCTAAATTCAACAAAGCGGGTATGATGACCGACTATGCATACGTAACGGTGTTGCTCAACGGAATAATCGTGCAGAACCACGCTGCCATTCGGGGTACAACAGAATACATTGGTTATCCAAAAGTACAACCACACGGCGCCGGTCCAATTCTGCTGCAGGATCACGGCAACCCAGTTGGTTTCCGGAACATCTGGATTCGGGAGTTATAGGCATTGACCGCTTACGAACAACGATTGGGCCTCCGGCAAATAGCCGGGGGCTTTTTTGTATCATTGTACTTACGGGCTAAGCCCGTGTTTAGGTAACTAACAACAATTATTTTTCTTACGGGCTAAAGCCCGTAGGTATATAAAATTATGCGCTTCTTTACTCTGTTTGCTTTCCTGATCGCTGTCTCTACCGCCTGCTCCACAACCACTGTTTATATTGTTCGTCATGGCGAAAAGGTGAACGAAACGGATACAACGAACCTTAGTCCGGCGGGTTATGCACGGGCAACCGCATTAGCCGAAACGTTGGCAAAACAGCACATTGATTCCATTTTCTCAACTCCTTATCGGCGTACCCGACAAACGGTTCAGCCATTGGCCCAGCGGTTAGGTATTCAGGTGGTCGATTATCCTGCGAAACCTACGGAGGCTATTGTTAATCGGGTTGGCGCTAGTACAAGCAAAACGGTGCTGGTGGTAGGTCATAGCAACACGATTTTGGAAATCGCTAAAGGGTTAGGCGCCCAGCCTACCCTAACTAAAATTGAGGCTGGTGATTTTGATAACTTATTGCAGGTGAAGATTCGACGTGGGCTATTCCGAAAATCTGTTACGATTTCGCAGACGACTTATGGCCAGATTACACCTCCTTAGGTGACTCATCCATCTTATATACCGTCTCATACGCTGTTTACCTCAAATCATACAAATGCAGTATTGACGAAGGTAGGGCGTTACTCTACCTTTGTTTTGTACGCAAGCCTTGTAAGTCCCAGACTTTTAGATAATTCTAATGAAGTACCTATTCCTGATACTATTTTTTAATTGGCTTATAGCAAATCAGCTTGTTGCGCAGGGTATCCGGGCGGCTGGCGACAAGATGCCGAACGTTCGTAAAACGGCTACCACTAGTACACCGGCTACCTACAAGTTGCGCCAGATTGTGGTAGGCAGTGGGGGCGGATTTACAGGCGCTTCGGCAACCTATTATTTGCTGGAGAATGGGAAACTCTATGGCCGACGCAACCGTGATACGGTTTATACATTCATCGGCCAGCAAACGGCGGCTAATACGAAGCGGGTGTTTACATCAGTTGAAGTGAACTGTAAAATCAAAACGACCAAATTCGATAACCCCGGCAATATCTATAAGTTTGTTCAATGGCGAAAAGGTAAACTGAATTATAAAGTTGCCTGGGGCGCTGTAAACAAGACAAAAACTGTTCCTGCTAATTACCCCAAAGTCTACGACTCGTTCATGGCCATGATCCCGGCTTCGTTGCGCTTGAAATAGAAAACTGTTTATGGTATATGGTTTGAGGTTTACGGTTGGCTGGCGCACAAGCAACTGACGCGCCAGCCAACCGTAAACCTCAAACCATATACCAAAAAACCTTACCCCCTTATGAAACCACTTCTTCTTTTCCTGACTCTTCTAACGGCTACATCGGCCTGGGCACAACAACCCAGTGCGGGCTTTGGCCGTAAGCTGAAAACAACAGCCCCAACGGCTGGTCTGGCTGAACGATTGAATGCCTTAACGATCCCACTGCCAAAAGACAGAGCCGGTCGGCAGACATTGACGAAATCCGGAGGTTCACCAGTAACGCTGGAGCCTTTACGCCTGCGGGTTGTACGAGACACCGTAACGGGTTTACCTATCTTCATTGAGCGAAAAACCAACCCAAATTCGGTTGTTAGCCAGGTCAAAAAAAGTGGTGCCCGACTTTCGGCGGCTGCGGCTGCATCAACTGCCTACCAGTTTATGGGGCAGGTACGTGGGTTGCTGAAACTCGATAATCCGGAAGCAAATTTTACGGTCACCCGTACCGAAACCGATGAGGTAGGGCAGATGCACATCCGACTGGCACAAACGCATCGGGGAGTACCCGTGCTTGGTTCCGAGCTCGTTGCGCACCTGACTGATCATGAAGTGACGCTGCTCAATGGACGCTACCAACCCATAGCAACGGACCTTTCCGTAACGCCGAAGCTGACCTTGGTTGATGCCTCAGCACAAGCGCTTACCGATGTGCGTAAAACATCGAACGTTCGGTCATTTGGTGATAATATGCTGAACATGAAATCATCGGAAGGAGAGTTATGCGTTTTTCCAACTCCAGACGGTGGTGCAAAACTAGCGTACGCAGTAACCGTTCGACCGAACATGCTCGAACGTTGGGAATACGTCATTGATGCGCAAACGGGTGATGTTCTGGATAAATACAATCATACCTGCTCGTTTGTGGGACCCATTAAAGCGTCGGGTAAAGACCTGAACGGGGCAACGCGCTCCTTCCAGACATATCAGCAAACGACAAATAGTTATTACCTGATTGATGCATCGCGCTCAATGTTTAAACCGACAACATCAAAAATGCCCGATAGTCCGATTGGCGCACTCTGGACAGTGGATGCAAGAAATACATTTGGCAACAATCAGAAGATCTACCAGATTACGTCAACCAACAATACTGACTGGAATGCAAATGCGATTTCGGCTCATTACAATGCGGGCGTTGCCTACGATTACTATAAGAATACGCATAATCGGGACGCCCTGAGCGGCACCGGAGAAACAATGGTTTCGGTCGTTAACATGCCCGACGATGATGGGAAATCTATGGATAATGCCTACTGGAATGGCAAAATTATGGCCTATGGCAATGGAAAACTCCTAAAACCACTAGCCGGAGGGCTTGATGTGGCCGGACATGAAATGACACATGGGGTGATTCAGAATACGGCCAATCTGCAATACAAGAGCCAGTCGGGAGCCATTAATGAGTCATTTGCCGATGTGTTCGGAGCCATGATCGACCGCGATAACTGGACAATTGGTGAATCGATTGCCACGCCTGCCGTTCTGCCGTCGGGTGCACTCCGGAACCTCTCAAATCCCAATCAGGGAGGTAAAAGCAAAGATCCGAATGGGTATCAACCGGCCACTATGTCGCAGTATGAAACGACCAGCGATGATAATGGAGGGGTGCATAGTAACAGTGGTATTCCCAACTTCGCGTTCTATAAATTCGCGACGGTTGTTGGGAAGGAGAAAGCCGAGAAAGTTTATTATCAGGCGCTAACAAAGTATTTGGTACGGACATCTCAGTTCCTGGATTTACGCCTGGCTGTCATCAAAGCCGCTGGCGATCTATACGGGGCAACGGGTGCAGAAGTGTCTGCGGCCAAGAGTGCGTTTGATGCTGTGGGAATCACGGATGGAACGACCACAACGCCCAAGACGCCCGATGTGCCCGTTGCGTCGGGTCAGGATTTACTCTTGTTGGCCGATGCCACTACCTCAAAACTTTTCTCAACAACTGTGGGTGCTTCGCCCGCAAAATTTGACGCCAAATCTGCATTGGGGCTGGTCCATCGCCCCAGCGTGACCGATGATGGAAAGTTCGCCTATTATGTAACGACAGATAAGCGTATTCGCTCGGTTAACCTGACAGGCACCCCAACCGAAACGATTATTTCCAATGAAACCATCTGGGACAACGTAGCCATCTCGAAAGATGGGACCAAACTAGCCGCGCTCACCGCCGATAAAGACGGGGTGGTTTATGTATATAGTTATGATAAAAAGAAATGGGCGGAGTTTACACTCTATAATCCAACCTACACCCAGGGTGTGCAAACGGGTGATGTGCAGTATGCCGATTCATTTGAGTGGGATTTTACGGGTGAAAATATTGTTTATGATGCCTATAACGCTCTCAAAAACAACGCTGGCACCTCGATTGACTATTGGGATGTAGGCTTTATCAATGTTTGGAGTAACGCAACCAAAGACTTTGCCAAAGGCGATATTGAGAAGTTATTTTCTAATCTGGACGAGGGCGAGAGTATTGGAAATCCATCCTTTTCTAAAAACTCGCCCGATGTGATCGCGTTCGATTACCTCAACGAAACGAACGATATCTACGAAGTAGTGGCTGTTGACCTGAATGCGGGGAAAGTGAATGTTGTCTACGAGAATAATACACTAGGTTTCCCAAGCTATTCGCGGCTGGATAATAAACTTGTATTCAGTACTGAATCCGGGACAAGCGAAAATATATCGGGTATCAACATGGGCGCTGACAAAATTACCCCATCGGGCTCGGTTTCGGTATTATACACGGGAGCAAAATGGCCCGTCTGGTACACACAAGGCACTCGTGTGGCTAAGGCCACCCAAACGATAACCTTCGACCCGATCCCAGACCGGTTTTCCAATCAGGGTGACCTAGCGCTGAAAGCAACCTGTTCATCGAATTTAACGGTTGGTTTTCTGGTAAAAAGCGGCCCTGCTACGCTGAGTGGCTCAACGCTGAAATTTACTGGCGTGGGTGCTGTTACAATACAGGCTTTCCAGAACGGTAACGAACAGTTTTCGGCAGCTTCGGCTGTGGAGCGCACATTCAATGTACTGACCGTAACGGGTACCGAACCTGCCTGGGCAGATGCGCTGTCTATTTACCCAAATCCAGCTGGCAATACGCTGACTGTTGAATTGCCCGGTACGGAAACGATTGAACAACTTTCCCTTCAGACACTCACTGGGGCGACGGTTGCACGGCCCACGATCCGCACTCGCCAGCGTACGGCTACGCTTGAGGTCGGAAGTCTGCCAAAGGGCTTGTATTTATTGCAAATTCAAACTCCAAGCGGAACCGCTACTAAGAAGATAATGAAGGAGTAATGAATGACGTTTACAATTTTTTTGCGTCCTAGTAGCTGAATCAAATAAAACTGTATATTTGAGTATGTATCTGGAAGAGCGCGTAGAGCAATTAGAAAACCTTTCTGTTGACCAGGGAAAGCAGATTGAAACGATCGCCAGAGGTCTGGCTGATTTAACCGTAACCGTCAATCAACGATTTGATCAGGTCAACCAGCGATTTGATGGCGTTAACCAACGATTTGATGGTGTTGATCAGCGATTTGAGCGAGTGGAAGCAGATATTTCTGTTTTAAAGTCAGATGTATCTGAGCTAAAAAGCGGTCAGGCTCGTTTAGAAACGACAGTAGCCGATATTCAACAGACACAACAGTTGATTTTGACTATCCTACAGGATAAATTGAAATAGCGTTCTAACTTGGCATTATAAAAAAACTGTGGCTGTTCGTTGACCTGATTTCAGGCAATGAACAGCCACAGTTTTTAAGCGTAAATAAAAGCTACCAGGCAGTCCTATTTCGTTGTAATAGCAATGGTCTTATTGTCCTTATCGATGTTTACTTTAGCAATCTTATTGGGCGAAAGTGTAAATACAGCCTCCTTTGTACTGGCCTTTCCATTGACTATAAAACGCTCAAACTTATCTAAACCCGCTTGATCGCTTTTATCCTCCAGTGTAAAATTGATTGGTAGGTTATATCTAACATTTACAACTTTCCCGTTCTGCGTTCCTGGTGTCCAGCGAGGCATATTTTGTACTACACGAATAGCTTCCTCACCAGTACCAAAGCCAATGCCTTTTAGTAGCTTCACATCCGTAACCTCGCCGGTTTTCGTGACGATGAAGCTAACAAATACGCGTCCTTCGGCTTTTACTTTCTGAGCAGCAGCCGGATACTTCAGGTTCTCAGACAGATACGCGCCTAATTCTTTCATGCCTCCTGGAAACCCCGGTTGCTCTTGAACGACAGTAAAAACTTCACCATCAACCTTCACGGCTTTTCGGGCTGCGGCTTGTTCTGTTACAGGTACAACTGCGTCCTGTGATTGATCCTGACCAGATTGCGTACACATAACCAGGCAAGCAGCTACTGGAAGAATCAGGGCGTAACCGAGCAATGCCCGGCGATGAGATGCGGGTTTTTGCAACATAATGATTCGTTGTTTGAGAGTTGATTTAGAAACAAAAGGGGTTGTCAGTGCTGCAATGGGCATGTTGAGTGCGTAAGCCACCAATTGACGCGGGTAATCGGGCTGGGGCATTTTCAGGACTGTCCGATCAGCCAGAAACTCATGGACTTCCTGCAAGGCAAGTTTGTAAAGCCATACCACAGGATTGAACCACAATGCCGCCTGCACTAGCTCCAGAAATAAAATATCGGCGGTGTGGCGCTGCCGAATATGTGCTTCTTCATGACGCAAGAGTGCGTCGGGCTCCGTGAGGGAATCGGTATGGTTCAGAACCAGATACCGTCCGAACGAAAACGAAGGGCTGGAATCGTCTGGTAGCCGGACGAGAATAAACGTTGGTGTATGTTCCGCGCTGCCACGATTGATGAGCCTAAACACCGATTTCAGATTTAAGCCTAACCGCACGAGCATTACCAGTACGCCAAGGCCATACAAGAGCCAAATCCACTGCGTTGTGGTCAGCATGCCTGATTGATTCGCTGCTCCATTGCTAACGACAAACGTGGGCAGGGTGAGATCACCAACTGGAAAAGCATCGGCTGTTCCACTTGGTAACTCGATCAGCGGAAGTAGGAGCGACAATGCAACCGATGCCAGTAAATACGCCCGATTCAGGCCGAAAAACGTATTTCTGCGGAGAAGCAGCCAGTAGCAGCCATAGAAAAGTACGAGATACAGGCTGGCGGTTAAGAGATAGGGGAGTGTATTCATTTCTTTTTCGTGGTTATCAAAATGACGCCGTTTTTGCCTTTTTCGCCGTAAGTGGCCCTGGCTACTCCATCTTTTAATACCTCAATGCTCTGTATGTCATTAGGATTTAAATTCTGAAGCTTCTTAGGGTTTTGATCTAGTTTGGGTTCATGCCCTTTCTCAACTTCAACACCATCAATGATATAGAGTGGCTCCTCACCATTTAGCCAATTACCATGGAGACGTACAGATGTCCCTGAATTTCGTAGCGAGTCGGGCAGCCGCATGGCATATCGTTCTTTACTACCTGATGTACTAAGATCATTGAGCGATAGCTGACTAGTAGTGGTCTTGTCAAGCACAAAGCCCTTTCCTTTCTCCGTATTGGGGGTGACCTGCCCCGTTCGCTTATCTTCCCATTTTTCCAGCCCAAACTGAATGGGTAGGTTATACAGCACATCCACTGGTTTGCCGTCTTGCTCACCTGGATTCCATTTTGGCATCTGACTTACCACACGCACAGCTTCTTCATCGCATCCACCACCTACCCCTTTCAGAACACGCAGATTTCGGATTTCGCCCGTTTGGGAAACGACGAACTGTACAAATACTCTACCTTCAACGTTGTTCTGCTGAGCTTCAGGGGGATAGCGTAAGCTTCGAGCGAGGTACTGCCTTAAAGCGCTCATGCCTCCCGGAAATTCAGGCTGCTTTTCAACGACGGTGAAAACTTCGTTAGCTCGGCTGTGAGCGGTGGGTTGAGCTACAGAGGCAGGCGGTGATTCGTATCCAGTGACATAAACATCGCCCAACTGATTACCCAACACCTGACCTGTTCGTTTTTCCTCTTTACTGTCTAGAGCGAATTGAATAGGTATTACATATTGGGTCACAATCGCTTTGCCATTCTGTTTTCCTGGAATCCACTTCGGCATTTGTCGGACAACGCGCAAGGCTTCTTCATCACAACCGCTACCAATACCCTTTTTGACGATTGCCGAACTGATGGCTCCAGTTGGCGATATGACAAATTGTATAAATACATTGCCCTGAACGCCAGCGGCTTTGGCTTTGGCCGGATACCGAAGCGAATGGGCTACGTACTGCATTAATCCCGGTATGCCGGTTGGGAAAACTGCCGGTTCTTCAACAGCTGTATAGACCTCGCCATTAATCGTTTGGGACGATGGGGGCGTTCGAATGGGCATCGAAGGGTTTGGTTTAATACCCTTGTACGCTGCTGTTGCGCCCATAGTAGGTAATTCATTTGGGTCTGCCAGCGCTAAGGCTATGTCGATGGTAGTTCGATTTTCAACCGGAATCATCATCATTGTGAAACCAACGAAACTAATACTCAGCATGGCCGTTTTAGGGACATTCTCAAGCTTATAATGCCCCTGTTCATTAGTAGGTGTGCCCTTTTTAGTACCGGCAACTAAAACGTGTGCCCCTGGCAGCGGCTTCCCATCTGCCGCACTTGTCACCTTACCTGAAACAGTAATCGTCTCTTCAGTAGCTTGACTCATAACAGCCGCAATTTCTTCCCGCGCGGTGGTCATCGCCAATAAACTGAATGCCAAAGGAAGTATCAATACATATTTGCCTAGTGCCCATCGGGTTGTCGCTTTCTGGTGCAGCATCATGATCCGCTGTTTCAGGAGCGAGGGATTGAAGAAGCTATTTGTTAGCGTGTCGGGACCACTTACGCCAAGCTGCGTTCCGAAGGAATAAGCCACTAAAAACCGGGCGTATTCGGTTGGTCGGCTGGCTGGCTTATCGGCTAGAAATTCGTGCACCTGACGGAGCATTCGATCCATGAGCCAGAGCGTTGGGCATGCCCAGAAAAGTGCCTGTAGCAAACCCATGCCCAATACATCGGCGCTGTGACATTGCCGAACGTGCACCAACTCATGCTGGATAATCAGCTCATTACGAGTGTCGGCAGGGTTTAGTATAACGTACTGGAAAAATGAAAACGTAGGGATGGTTGGGGCATTTGGCAGAACCACTATGTAGTCGTCATACACGTGCCGGGGCGACTGCCGAATCAACCTGACCAAACGCCCAACACGTATGCCCAACCGGACCAACAATACTAATGCGACCAGCGCATAGGCCCATATGCTCAGTTGCTCCCAATCTGTTCCAGTTTCAACGGGTGCGGCCACAATCGGTGAAACTGGCAGCGCAATAACGCCTACAGGCATGGTGACGGGAAGCGTTTCTACCGTTTGCGTAGGCAGAATCACTAACGGCAGAATCAGGGATAGAATGACTGAGGCTAGCAAATAAGCCCGGTTAAGGCTGAAAAACGTGTGCCGACGCAGCAGTAGCCAATAACAACTCGCAAACAGCAAGCCGTAGAGGTTAGCTTTCAGGAGATAGTCAAGGGCGTTCATTGGTCTTTCTGTTTGTTTAGGAGTTTGATAATCTCGTCGGCTTCGGTCAGGCTGATGTTTTTGTCTTTCACGAAAAACGACACCAGCTTTTTGAGCGAATTATCGAAGTAGTTCGCCATGAGTTGCTCAGTCTGGAAACGTCGGTACTCCTCTTCTGTAATGAGGGGATAGTATTCATGCGTTTTCCCATAGGCGGTGTAGCCAACCAGTTCCTTTTTCTCCAGAATACGGATAATGGTCGAGACGGTATTGTAGGCGGGCTTTGGTTCGGGGAGTTCGGCCAAGACGTCTTTAACGAACGCTTTTTTTAATTGCCAAAGTACCCGCATTATCTCTTCTTCGGCTTTGGTAAGGTCGCGTATTGGCATGATTTACAGTGGGGTTAATGAATAGTGTCGAAATGTATGACTAATGGTTTAGTTTTACAACTAATGTATTAGTTATTTGTTTGGAAAAAATAAAAATGCCCTTCTCTGATTCAGAAAAGGGCATTTTGAGTATGAAAAATTCTATAAACTAGCAGGGTATTTATGGCTGCAAAACCGGCCCGGCATTAGTCCAACCGACCGGAACATTGGATAGGAACCAGCTTTTCCCTTTATCGTTGTTGCCCTGATAAAACAGATAGGTCTTCCCGTTTTTGTCGGTGAAGATGTGTGGGTGGCCCGATTCACTGGAATTCCAGGTGCCAGGTGCTCCGTTTGTAAGGAATGGTTGGGTTTGAACACGTTTCCAGTGCAGCCCATCCTGGCTTCGGGCCACACCGATTTGCTGCGGCCAGTTATTATAAGCACCCGCGTAGAACATATACAACGTACCCGTACGCTCAATTACCGATGCGGCCTCAATACACTCGCCCTCCCAGGGGAGTTCGGGCTTCAGAATAGGGCCGTCGTTAGCTACCTGCTTCCAGTCCTCACGGTTGAAGTTCGTATTGGCTGGCGCTACAGCCACACCCAATTGCTGAATTTTATACGACGTATCTCTGGTCGCGAAATACAGGAAATAGTGATTGTTAAACCTGACTACATCGGCGTCGATAGCTCGCCCGCACGACCAGTCACTGATAGCCGGGTGAAAAATTGGATTGGTTGGGTTTCGGTCGAAATGAATACCATCGGTCGACACCGCGTGGCAGATGGCATCATTGCGTCCATTGCCGTACGTTTGGTAAAACAAATTCACCTTCCCATCGCGAATGAGCGCGCCGGGAGCGCACAGCCCTTTTTTCTCATAGTCCGTCTCGGGCGTAATTTCGCCGACTTTTTGCCAGTTCGTCAGATCCTGGCTTTCGGCGATACCGATGCCCCAATGATCGGCCCCGGTCGAATCTTTGTAGAGCGGTACGGAGTAATACATCAAATAACGACTCTTGAACCAAACCACATGCGGGTCTTTGGCATAGCCCGATTTTCGATGCGTTGTATCGCCGAACCGCATTTTTGGGCTTGACGATTGTGCTATTGCGAGCGTCGATAGTATCCCGATTAGCGTAACAGCTATAAATAGACTTCTGAAGTTATTCATGTTTAAGAGACTGTCAGCTGACACGGGTGAACACCCGCGCCAGCACGCGGCTATTTAAACAAGGGCGCGTGAATCTTGTGAAGCGTTTCAATCGGAATCTTGATCACTTCCCGATCGTAGGTCAACAAGCCATTTACTTCGCCTTCTACGTCGGTTGTTTGCGTGTAAACAGCTGCCGATAAGGCCTGTTTTTTGTAGTATTCAACGATTTTGGCGTATTTCTTCTCATACGCTTTTTGCACTACATCTGCCGATTGGTAGGTCTGGTAGCCCCAGTTGCGCATTTCTGGGTTCCAGAGGTGACCTTGCACTGGCCAGCCAATGCCGCCAAACTCACCAATCACGACTACCCGATTGGTTTTAGACGCTGGCGCTTTGGGCTCTTCTTCATACGTATGAATGTCGTAGAAATCACCCGCACCTAGGTCGTTCCAGCCGCTGGATGCGTTGACGGTGCGGCTTGGGTCCATCGCTTTTACCCAATTGGCCAGCCGGTTGTTGTCGTATTGGCCCCAGCCTTCGTTGTGTACTACCCAGGTTACAATGCTGGGATGGTTGTGTAGCCGGTTCATCATCCGACGCAGTTCCAACTCAAATTGCTCCTTGCCCTTTGACCGACGAATTGGCTCCGACTGATCGCCGGGATATTCATTCTGGCCTTCCAGAAAGCCCGAGGGCATGTCCTGCCAGACTAGTATGCCTAGCTTGTCGCAGAGGTAGTAATAGCGGTCGGGTTCGACTTTGATGTGTTTCCGAAGCATGTTGAATCCCGATTTTTTGAGAAAATCGATTTCAAATGCCATACCTTCATCAGACGGGGGCGTTAGCAAACCACCAGGCCACCAGCCCTGATCGAGCGGGCCGTTCTGAAACACAAACTTGTTGTTTAGCAACAGTACGGGCTGGTTAGCAACCGGACCTGCTCCGACCGAAATCTTACGCATGGCGAAATAGCCCGTTACCACATCGAGCGGATTACCTGTAACGGTGGCATTGGCGAACGCCGTGTTTAACGGGGCATCCTGACGCGGGCGTTTGTTGCGGGGTGTATCGCCAAACGGGTCCGTGACGGTAACCAACTCAACTTTCAAATTGTACAGAAACGGGCTATCCGGCGACCATAGTTTCGGATTTTTTACGTTCAACCAGGCGGTTCTTCCCGCCCGGACGAGGGTTGTGGCTACGGTTTGATTGCCATCTAAAGCCGTCAGGCGAATGGCCGTCGTAAAATTATTCGCTGGTTTATCGAGCAATACCTCCACCCGAAGGCGGCTGGAATCCAGCTCGGGTGTCAGTTTTACTTCCTCAATGTAGGTTTGCTTTGGAACGGGTTCCATCCAGACGGTTTGCCAGATGCCCGAAACAGGCGTATACCAAATGCCATGAGGATTCATCAGCTGCTTACCGCGCGGTTGCTCACCATCCGACGTTGGGTCCGTTACACCCAGCACCAGCTGATTCTGCCCGTCTTTCAGGTAATCGGTAATGTCAAAATTGAATGCGTCGGAACCACCCGTGTGCGAACCCACCAGCCCACCGTTAACCCACAGGCTGCACTCATAATCGACCGCGCCGAAATGCAATAGCACCCGCTGTCCTGCCCAATCGTTGGGTAAACTAACTTCCCGTCGATACCACAATCGCTGATCGGCGGTGAGTGATTTGTTAACCTTCGAAACGGTCGATTCCAAACAGAAGGGTACCAGAATTTGTCCATCGTACCGGGTTGGTTGCGGGGCCGTTTTGGGTGTGATGGCATAGTCCCACATGCCGTTCAGGTTTTGCCATTGTTGCCGTACCATTTGCGGGCGGGGGTACTCGCGCCAGGCATTTTCGGGCGTGATTTGCTTTTCCCAACGACTCATGATGGGAGCAGCACGCGGTTGATTTTGTGTGGGTGTTTGGGCAACCGCTAGTCCAGAAACGAGTAGGGCAAGGCTAAGGGTACTAGAGAGAAATCGGGCTGATGGCATGAATGTAGTTTTAGGATAAGGGTTGTTTAGGGGGCCATGACAAAAAACACAAAAAATTACTTGCTCAATTTCCCTTCGAGCATCTTAATATAATACCCACCTACAACCGAGCGGGCCTGAAAACCAACCTGTTTGGCGTTGGTGGTCTCGTGCCAGTCGGAGAGCGGTACCCGTGAAGGTGTTTCGTTGACGTATTTCCAGACGGGCTTGATGAATGCTTCGAAATCGCGGTCCGACTTGGCGAGCGTTGCCGTCCACATAATCCAGTCCGACTTGGTGTACGTTTTACGACTATCTAAGGGCAGGCCGTATGGCTTTTGCTTGGTCAGGTAATAGGCAATTTCGGTTTGTGTGACCTCGGTTGGGAATACATTTAGATTCAGGAGTTTATCCCAGACCAGGTTGTATTTCTGACTCCAGGAGTCAGTAGGATTCTCAAATGTTAAGTCGTAATGCACCTTATCCGAAGGCGTTTTATCCAGAGCGAGCTGTTGCCATTTAACGGCCATATCGCGCGCCATTTTCAGGTAACTCTCCGATGTAGCTTTATCGCCCAACATCGCAGCCATCTTTCCGTAGGAAGCAATACCTAAAATGGCTTTTACGGATAGGTTCGCGTTTCGGGCAATATGACCCGCAAAGTCATCAGTACAGAGTTGATTGGCGGGGTCGAAACCGTCTTTTTTGAGGTAGTCAACCCAGGTCGTCAGGGTTTTCCAGTGTTGTTTGGCATAGTTGGCGTTGCCTTCGGCTCCGGCAATGGCACCGGCCAGGATAAGCATATTACCGCTCTCTTCAACGGGCATATCTTCGCCGTAGGTCTGGCCGTTGGCTTGCGGATAGGTTCCCACGTCATGTGCCGCAAACGGCTTTTTCCAGCGCCCACTTTCCGAATACTGGAAAATTGGCTCCATCATACCCTTCAATAGCGTCGGATTGTAGAGCAGAAACAGCGGAGCCGAGGGATAGGTAATATCCACTGTACCAATAGAGCCGTTAGAGAAATTCTCTTTCGACAGAAAAAGCGTTTCTCCTTTTGGGCCAGCTACAATTTTGTGGGCGGCAATGGCCTGACGGTAGGCCAGTACGCACAAATCCGCATAATCTGTACCTCCCGCTTTTCGGGCATCGGAACGGAGTCGATCATCGAATTTTGAACATTTCTGGCGCAGTCGATCATAGTCTTTCTCGGCGGCTTGCAATAGGGTGGGCATGTTCGTTTTCTCATCCCGACGCCACCAGGGACGCAGGTTCTGCTTGAAATACTGCACCGAATACAAGTCGTCATAGGCCAGCATCAGATGCTTTTCTGCCGATTTCGTTACGTTGCCAAAATCGAGGACGCTGGCAACGGCCACATCGGCCGCGGCTCGGGGTTTATTGCCCGGTACGGCCGCTTTGTTATCGGTTGGGAGCTGCCCATTCATCAGAAAGGCGTGTTTCAGGCCCGGAGCCATGCCATTGGCCGTTTGATTGCCCCGTTCTTGTGGAGCCGCTAAATAGGCGTACCCCCAGTCGATGCGCACATTATCGCCTTTCTTCGCGAGAAGAGGTTGCGCTTCGGTGCCTACTGTCTGATAAATTAGGCCGGGTGCCTGCCCCGCTTTCATCACCACTTCCTGACCGACCGTATTGGTCGCCATCGTGCCAGATTCACTCAAATAAACCTGTACCGAATGCGACTTGCGATCCTGGGAGCGCACCTCGAATGTAACGTACGTAATGGGCCGGGCAACCACTTCCAGTTCGTCTAGCAGTAAGGGCGACATGAAGGTAACTGCCAGATTTACAGGCCCGGCCGTGAAGGTGTAGTTGGTTTGTGTGGCCGATACCGTCACGCCCGTCTGAGTTGCGGTTGAGATAGCCGATTCGGTAATGGGGTTCAGAATGCCCACATCGATAATCGATCCGCCCCGCGGACTCACGCAATGGACTGCCAGCACGTTTTTGCCTTTTTGCAAGGCTTTCTGACCCGCTGCCGATAAGGGCAGGTAGATATATTCGTTGACGTAATCGGGCTTGTCGAGAATTTTGGTGCCGTTCAGATAAACGACCACATCATCGTCATGATTGATAGACAGCAGGAGTTTGGCCGGGTCGGCTTTACCATCATAAGTAAACTCACGCCGAACGTAAATGCCGTCTTTCATACCCGCATTATCACTATTGGTCCATTTGGTTTTAGCCTCGGGCGTATCGCCGAATGGTCCTGGCCCTGTTTTCCAACCGCTGGCGTTGAAGTCGGATTTCTCCCAACCGGCTTCGGGTTTGGTGAGGGTGTATTGCGCTGTGTAGGCTTTCTGTTCAGCCGTTGGTAAAATGGCTTCATAAACAGTGGGTACGGCTCCCAGAAACTGGTATGCCTTTCCATCGACCCGAATAATGCCTTCCAATGATTGAGGTTTGCCCGTCCAGTGGCGCGTAGGCGAATCGGTGAGTTTATCCGTCATACTCCAGAGACTGAAATAAGGATCGTGGGTGATGAGCGGATAAGCGGGTGGACGTAGCGTCTGGGCATAGGTATGCCCGAATGACAGCGCAAAAAGGGATAGAAATAGCAGGTGGAGATTGGGATTTTTACGCATTAAAAAGTTTGTTTTGGGGGAGCTTCCATCGTAGCTAAGTAAATGAATAATGTAAAACGTATAATGGATAATCACAAACCTTACTGACCAACTGATTATTCATTGTACATTATTCATTTTACATTGTCCATTTACCTTCTATAAGCCAACGGAATGGGCTCCTTTACTTATTAGAGATGGATTTTGACTTGGTGATCACACCCACGATGGGCCATTCTGAAAATTAAAAGTAAGGCAAAAAAATGGCTTGTTGCATAAAATAGGCCTCATATGCACTGCTAAAGGGGAATGCTTTATGCAATAAACGCACTAGTTGCATAAAGCATCGTTCATCAATATAATTTCATGTGTTTGTCAGGGTAGAACTGGTAAATCCGTTACTTCTTTCAGCCGAATCTAAACTCTTACATTTCTTTTCATTGACGATGAAACAGGTAATTGTACTGGCTATTGGGCTGTTAGTCATCGGCCTGGCATCGGTGTCGTTTGCGCAGCAGATTTCTAAGGAGGAACTGATCTTCCTAACGCCCGACTGGAAAGGTGAACGCTTCCCGGACGGACGGCCGAAAGTGCCGGACGCCATTTTGAAGCGCATGAAACTGGTGACCCACGAAGAAGCCTGGGCCGTCATGAAGGGCGAAAAATATCGATACCAATACGCGGGCGATTGGCAAACGATCAACCCGGATAGCGTATTGGTAGGTCGTGCCCTCACCGCTACGTTTATGCCCGGTCGACCGGATGTGCATCGGGTTACGGACGAGAAAGGACATACAAAAGATGGTCGTGTAAAATCGCAGAATGCCTGGCCAATCGATATGCTGGTCAGGGGAGATGTGTATGTGGTCGATCAGTTTGGCATGCACGAAGATGGGCCAACCATTGGCGACAATCTGGGTAATTCCATTTATGCCAAAACGGGCAACGGGATTGTCTACGAAGGTGCCGTTCGGGATGTAGCCGGGTTGAAGGAAATTGGCGGATTTACCTCTTATTTCAGGAGCTACCACCCGTCGCACCACAATCCTGAGGGTGATCTGAACACAACACTGGTAGGCATCAATCGCCCAACGCGCATCGGAAAAGTGATGGTGATGCCGGGCGATGTGGTACTGGGTCGCGACGGTGGCGTGGCGTTCATTCCGCCCCATCTGGCCGAAAAAGTGGTGAAAACCTCCGAGATCATTCGGTTGCGTGACATGTTCGGTCACTTGCGACTACGGGAGCAGAAATACACGCCGGGTCAGATTGACTCGCGCTGGTCGGATGAGATTGAAAAGGATTTCTCGAAATGGCTCAACGACCACGTGAGTGAACTCCCCGTTCCCAAAGAGCAAATTCAGGATTACCTAAAAACCCGTACTTGGTAAAACAGTATTCGGTTTACGGTTTGTAGTTTACGATTGACTATCACAAGAATACTGCTAATGCGTCAGCCAACCGTAAACTATAAACCGTAAACCATAAGCCTTTTTCTACTCATGACAACATCACGACGTTCCTTTTTGACAAAGAGTGCCTTAGCCGGTGTGTTTAGTGCCAGCGCGTTAGCCAGTTTCGGTGAGGGGCTGGAAACAGCTGTTCATCACGCGCCCCAATCGTCCGCGCCATCGGACCTAAAAATCACCGATATCAAATGCGGTTATATCCGCAATGGGCACAGCCTGTTCGTCAAGATTCACACCAATCAGGGAATCTGGGGCTGCGGTGAAGCCGTCGATGCTTCGGTCGGGACCTATCACCTGGTGAAATTGATGGGCGAACGGATCAAAGGCAAAAGCCCACTCAATGTCAACCGACTGTTTGAAGATGTTCGAAAGTCCGGCTTTTTTGAGGGTGCTCAGGCGGGTATGTATATATCGGTGCTGTCGGCTGTGGAAACGGCGCTCTGGGATTTGACTGGAAAAGCCTTGGGCATGCCAGTTTATCAATTGCTGGGCGGGAAGTTTCGCGACAAAATTCGGGTGTACTGCGATACAGGGGCCTATCGCGAAACAGACACGAGTGCTGAAGCCTTCGGGAAAAGCGCCAAGAAAGCCGTCGATATGGGCTTCAACGCGGTAAAGTATGACATTGACGAACGCAACGACCCCAACAAATACGACGCCTACAACTGGACAGCCAGCCAGGGCGAACTGGAGCGGATGTACAACCAGATTGCCGGTGTCCGTAAAGCCGTTGGCCCGAAGGTTGACATCTGCGTAGACATGCACGGACGTTATGATATGACCACGGGTCGGCGGGTGGCTAAACTGATGGAGCCACTAAATCTGCTGTTTCTGGAAGAGCCCATCCCTGCCGAAAACCCGGAAGCGTATAAGCAAATTCGGGAAGCGTCGAACACGCCCATCTGCGCGGGGGAGAACCATTATCTGGCGCATGGATTCCGCAAACTCCTCGAAATCGGAGCCGTCGACATTATCATGCCCGATTTGCAGAAAGCGGGTGGCCTGGGCGAAGGGCAACGGATTGCCAACTTAGCCAATCTCTATTACGTGCCTTTTGCGCCACACATGGTAGCGTCGTATCTGGGTGCGATGGCATCGAGCCACGTTTGTGCGTCGGTGCCCAACTTCCTGATTCTGGAATGGCAGATCTATTTCCACGAGGAGCCCATGTTCAAAGAAATCGTCACCTTCGACGGGCCGATGGTGGAGAAAGGCTTCATTCCGCTATCCAATAAACCGGGCATTGGGGTGGAAATCAACGAAGAAGGCATGAAGAAATACGCACCGAAAGACGTTCCGTTTTTTGTGTAGATGTTGTTACGTATCTGTGGCGTCAGGTTCTTAAACCTGACGCTGGTAGGTTTCTCAAAACCTACTGTTGACCTTTAGGTTTTGAGAAACCTACCAGCGTCGGTTATAAGTAACCGACGCCACTTTCAAACAACTTCAGTATCTAACCAGGATGAATGTTTTTTACTGAAACTCATTGATCAAATTTTCCATTGACAACCAAACCTACTCCTGTATCTGCTGTGCTCCCGAGTTCAATGGGTGGCGCGCCAAGTTCAAGCAATTATCGCTGGATAATTGTCGGTCTTCTCTTTTTCGCAACAACCATCAACTACCTCGACCGGCAGGTGATCAGTCTGTTGAAGCCAATCCTGGAAAAAGAGTTTAGCTGGACCGAATCCGATTATGGCAATATCGTAACCGTCTTCACTTTTTTCTACGGAGCCAGTACGCTATTGGCCGGGTACATCATCGACCGGATTGGTACTAAAATTGGCTACATCGGGGCTATTCTGGTCTGGAGCTTTGCCGCAATGGGTCATGCCTTGGCAGGTGGTACGGCTGGGTTTATGGTTGCTCGTGCACTGTTAGGTATTGGCGAAGCAGGTAACTTCCCGGCTTCCATCAAAACCGTGGCCGAATGGTTTCCACAGAAAGAGCGGGCGCTGGCGGTTGGCATATTTAATTCAGGAGCCAATATTGGTGCCGTAGTTGCCCCTGCTATTGTTCCCTGGATTGCCCTGGTTGCGGGTTGGCAAATGGCCTTTATTGCAACCGGTGCACTGGGATTTGTCTGGATCATTGCCTGGTGGTTTTACTATGAAGTGCCCGCTCGACACAAGCGGGTGAGCGCGTCAGAACTGGCTCATATTACCGGAGAGCAAGCCGTTGAACCCTCCGTGGCTGGCGATGCCGCTGCTACTGATCTTCTTGCCGATACGACGCCAACGCGCTACCCAATCTTCGCCAATCGCGCTATTTGGGGATTCATGAGTGGAAAACTCCTAACGGACCCCATCTGGTGGTTTTTCTTGTTCTGGTTGCCATCTTACTTATCGAACATCTATCACCTGGATTTGAAAAAATTAGGGGCTCCACTGATCGTCATTTATCTGGCGGCTACGATTGGTAGCGTTGGCGGTGGCTGGTTATCATCTACGTTAATCCAGAAAGGCTGGCACCCAACGCGGGCTCGTCAGTGGGCGATGGCTTTATTCGCGATCTGTATTACACCAGTTATGGCTATTAGCCAAATGGACAGCATGTGGCCGGTAATTGCCATTTTATCGTTGGCCGTGGCGGCTCACCAGGCGTGGTCGGCCAATATTTTTACCGTCGCTGCCGATCAGTTTCCGAAGCAGGTATTGAGCCGGGTAGTTGGTTTAGGAACGATGGCCGGGACCCTGGGCGGTGCCGTTTTTCCGTTGCTCGTCGGGCGTATTCTGGATCACTACAAAGCCTTGGGAAGCTTGTCGGAAGGGTACTACATCATTTTTTATATCGCTGGTTTGGCCTATTTAGTCGCCTGGGCCATGCTCTATATTTTCGTTTTCAGTCGTGCTTCTTTAGTGAAGTCAGGTTCTTAAACCTGACTTGTGTCTGATGACGCGATCGTCTTCGTTCGCGCCATCGCTCAGATCATTAGCTATGAAAAACAACACCTACTTGTTCCCGTTTTGTCGATTCATCGGTTGGGTATGCGTGCTTGTTGGTTTGCATAGCCGCAACACCAATGCCCAGGCACCCAATTTCCAGAAAATGTCGCCGGAAGAACGGACTGCGTACATGAATAACGTGCGGGTGGCCAGTCAGGCCGATTGGCAGACGATGATGGATAAGCTCAATCTGAAACTGCCAGCATTACCTCCGCCTGCCGACGATCCTAAACGCCCATCGCACGTTAAGCCCAAAGAAGGTTCAACGAACTGGTACGACGAAGCAGGAAACACGCACGTTCGGTCGGGTTGGGGCAATTGGACGAATTATGAAGAGTCTAAAGCGAATGACTATACCCTTCCTGATCCGCTAAAACTGAAAAATGGCAAACCGGTAAAAGACGCCAACACCTGGTGGAAGCAGCGTCGCCCCGAAATCCTGAACGAGTACCTAACCGAGATTTACGGAAAAACGCCGACGAATACACCCAAGGTAACGTTTGCGCCTTCGGGAATCGATAGCACTGTACTCAGTGGGAAAGCGCTTCGCAAAAACATGTTGGGCAGCATTGATAATTCCCGGTATCCATCAGTAACCCCCAGCATCCCTGTTACGTATTACCGCCCGGTCAATGCATCGGGCAAAATTCCGATGATGGTCATTGTCTGGGGTTCATTTCCGCAACCTATGGCAAACATCGAAAAACTGATTGATGCAGGCTGGGCGGTGGCAACGGTAAACACCGGGGCCATTCAGGCAGACAATGGAGCGGGTTTGCATGAAGGAATTATTG
Organism: Spirosoma sp. KCTC 42546; assembly: GCF_006965485.1. Lineage (NCBI taxonomy): Bacteria > Pseudomonadati > Bacteroidota > Cytophagia > Cytophagales > Cytophagaceae > Spirosoma > Spirosoma sp. KCTC 42546. The sequence continues at coordinate 7,604,903 of NZ_CP041360.1, read as the reverse complement.
GCCTGATGAACGGGGGCAAAGACCGCACTCCCGACGAATGGGGTGTATTGGCTGCCTGGAGCTGGGGGCTCAGTCGTGTCCTCGATCATTTTGAGAAAGACAACACGATCAATGCCAAACAGATTGGAGTGCAGGGGCATTCGCGCTGGGGTAAAACCGCCTTGCTGACCGGAGCCCTGGACCCGCGTTGGGCCATTGTTTTTGCGAGTTGCTCAGGCTCATTGGGTGCTTCGCTGGAAAAACGAAGCTGGGGCGAAACGATCGACAACGTAGCGGGTCCGGGCGAATACCACTGGATGGCAGGTAATTTCCTGAAATATGGTGGAAACTGGGCCGCCATGCCGGTCGATGCGCACGAGTTGATGGCGCTCATTGCTCCCCGACCCCTATTCATCACAGGCGGTACAAAAGATAGTTGGGCCGATCCCAAAGGCGAATTTATGGCCTGTGTGGGAGCCAGCCCGGTTTATGAATTACTCGGCAAAAAAGGCGTGGGTACAACCGAAATGCCCGCGCCCGATGTCTCCCTGATACATGGCGAATTAGCTTTCCGAAACCACGAAGGTGGTCACGTCGATTCGCTCGACTGGCCTGTGTTTCTGGAGTTTGCAAATAGACAATTTAAGTTAAAAAAATAGCAATTCTGTTTTTGTCATGCTGACGAAGGAAGCATCTTAAGTTTTCCATACAAGTATATCATGGTAAATTGAGATGCTTCCTTCGTCAGCATGACAAAAACTAATTCAGGGATATGAATTATGGGAATGTTACAAACCATGCGCTGGTTCGGGCCGAATGATCCGGTTTCGCTGATGGATATTCGGCAGGCGGGTTGCACGGGTGTTGTTACGGCGCTGCATCAGATTCCGGTGGGTGACCTGTGGACGGTCGAGGCCATTAACGAGCGCAAACAACTGGTTGAATCGGTCAATCAACGCTATGTGCCCTTGCACTGGGCCGTAGTCGAAAGCCTGCCTGTGCACGAAGATATTAAAAAAGGTCGGCCATCGAGAGAAGGTTATATTGAAAACTACAAACAGTCGATTCGGAATCTGGCCGCCTGTGGCATCAACACGGTTTGCTATAATTTCATGCCGGTGCTGGACTGGTCACGTACGAACCTGAATTACGAAATGCCCGATGGGTCGCGGGCGCTCCGGTTCGTTTGGGAAGACTTCGCGGTATTCGATTTGTGCATCCTCAAACGCCCCGGTGCGGAAATCGATTACGAGCCCGAAATCATTGAATCGGCCCACCAGAAATTCAGCCGAATGACAGACGACCAGATAACCGAATTGTCGAACATCGTTCTACTGGGTTTGCCCGGTTCAGAAGAAGCCTTTACACTTGATACGTTTCAGGGTTTATTAAACGAATACGCCACTATTGGCGATGCTGAACTTCGGACGAATCTGTATTATTTTATTCAACAAGTTGCCCCCGTTGCGCAGGAAGTAGGCGTCAATTTGTGTATTCACCCCGATGATCCGCCACGCCCATTGTTGGGTCTTCCCCGTGTCGTTAGCACCGAGTCCGACTTAGCGCAACTAATGGCGGCCAGTGATGTAACGGCCAACGGTATTACCTTTTGTACGGGTTCCTTAGGTATCCGGCCTGATAACGATCTGCCCGGCATGATCCGTCGCTTCGGTGAACGTATTCACTTCATTCATCTGCGAACCACCAAACGTGAAGTAGACCCACGGAACTTCCACGAAGCCGACCATCTGGCAGGCGATGTGGATATGTATGCGGTTGTGAAGGAAATTGTGCTGGAGCAGAAGCGACGCTCAACAGCGGGTGTTGGTGTAACCACGATTCCCATGCGCCCTGATCACGGTCACCAGATGCTCGACGATCTGCATAAAAAGACGTACCCCGGTTATTCAGCCATCGGCCGATTGCGGGGTTTGGCAGAGTTACGAGGTCTGGAAATGGGCATTGAACGGAGTTTGTAAAGGTTTTGAAACTGGCGCGAGTATTTACTCGTGCCTTTTCATGAGCGCCAGTATTCACTGGCATGCTATCAAGTTAAGCGTCAGCAAATGCTGACGAAATGGAAAGACACGGGTGAATACCCGCGCCAGAAAATCAGAAAAAATGAAACGATTGATATGTTGCCTGCTACTCATTAGCACACTTTCCTACGGCGACGATGGTTATCGCCTTTGGCTGAAATACGACTTGATTAAAGACGTAGCCAAACGAGAAGAGTATGCCCGTTCATTCCAGTTTATTGCCGTCAGTAATCAAAGTCCGATCTTGATGAATGCAGCTCAGGAATTACAACTCGGGTTACAGGGACTACTAGGTAAGTCAGTGCCGATCATTACCGATCTTGGCAAGCGAAAAGGTGGGGTTTATCTAAATGAACATAAAGACTTTAGTAACCATATTAATTATAAAGATGATGGTTATGCGATGTCGAATAGTGATAATATCTATATACTGGCGAACAAAGGAGTAGGAGTACTTTATGGAACGTTTGCCTTGCTGAGATATATACAGACGGGCCGGTCATTAACAAGCCTGCCTTTAATCAATATCCCCAAAGTCCAGTATCGTCTGCTCAATCACTGGGACAATACCAACGGAACCATCGAACGTGGGTATGCCGGCGAATCGCTCTGGAAATGGTACGAGTTGCCTGCAACGGTTGACCCGCGTTACCGCGATTACGCCCGTGCCAATGCCTCGCTGGGCATCAACGGTACCGTTGTCAATAACGTTAACGCGAGTGCCCGCTTTCTAACCGCTGAGTATTTAGAAAAGGTTGCTGCCTTGGCTAACGTCTTTCGGCCTTACGGTATTCGAATTTACCTGTCAGTTTATTTCCCCGCTCCTAAAGTCATTGGCGGCCTAAAAACCGCCGATCCGCTCGATCCCGAGGTGCGGAAATGGTGGGCCGACAAAACCAAAGAGATTTACAAACTCATTCCTGATTTCGGTGGATTTCTGGTCAAAGCCAACTCCGAAGGTGAACCTGGGCCGCAGGATTATGGACGTACCCATGCCGATGGAGCGAATATGCTGGCCGACGCCCTCGCACCTTACGATGGTATCGTGATGTGGCGCGCCTTCGTCTACAAAGCCGACCCGAAGGCCGATCGATTCAAAGCCGCACACGAAGAGTTTACGCCACTGGATGGTAAATTCGACAAGAAGGTGATCGTCCAGGTGAAGAACGGCCCTATTGATTTTCAGCCACGTGAGCCGTTCTCGCCACTGTTCGGGAATATGCCCAAAACGCCCCTGTCGATGGAGTTTCAGATTACGCAAGAGTACACGGGCTTTGCAACGCATTGGGTGTATGAAGCGCCGATTTTTAAAGAATGCCTGGATACCGATACCTACGTACATGGGAAAGGCTCACCATCCGGTGGGGCAACGGTGGCCAGTGTTGTTGATGGTAGTCTTCATAACTATGCCATGACCGCCATTGCGGGCGTAGCCAACACCGGCTCCGACCGAAACTGGACCGGTAACCCGATGGCACAAGCCAACTGGTACGCCTACGGGCGACTGGCGTGGGATCACACCTTATCGTCAGAAGCCATTGCGAACGAGTGGGTTAAAATGACACTCACGAGCGAGCCAAAAGCGGTCAAGACCATTACGAACTTGATGCTTAAATCAAGAGAGATTTACGTCGATTATAACACGCCCATCGGTTTGTCACGTCCCTGGTCGGGCGTGCACTTTGCCCCCGAACCCTGGCAGGAAAAAAGCCCTCGTCCCGACTGGACTGCCATTTATTACCATCGGGCCGATTCTATTGGGCTGGGTTTTGATCGAACAGCAACGGGGAGCAATGCATTGGCACAATACCGGCCAGAAGTACAACAGAAATGGAATAACCCCGAAACTTGCCCGTTACCGTATCTGCTTTGGTTTCACCATGTGCCCTGGACAAAGAAACTAAGCTCTGGCCGAACGCTCTGGGATGAACTCTGCACCCGCTTCTACACTGGTGCCGATTCGGTTGGCTGGATGCAGCAGCAGTGGGCGCAGGTCAAACCCGCCGTCGATCCAGCTATTTTTGCCGATGTAACGGGTCGTCTGGCTACCCAGCACAAGGAAGCCATCTGGTGGCGCGATTCCTGGGTGCTGTATTTACAGACGTATTCCAAACAACCCATTCCGGCCCCTTTCCCGAAACCGGAACGGACGCTGGACGATGTTAAACGCTTATCCGAAATTTATAAATTACGCTAGTGGAACAAGTACAAACTACCCAGCCCGACGGTCAGTCGTCGCCCAATTATTCCGTTTTTTCGCTCGAAGGTAAGTTAGCGCTCATCACAGGAGGAGGCAGCGGTATCGGTCTCGATATTGCCCGTTGTATGGTGCAGGCTGGGGGTAGTGTTGTTATCACCGGTCGGCGGGAGCAACCTCTTCAGGAGGCCGTTGCATCGTTGGGCGAACGGGCGCATTATATGGTCAATGACGTAACAGATCGGGCTTTGCTAGATGATCTGGTCGAACGGATCGAAGCTACCTATGGCCCAATCGATACGCTGGTGAACAATGCCGGGGTTAACATGAAAAAGCCCGCATTGGACGTCACCGATGAGGATTTTGACCGAATCGTACACACAAACCTGAATTCGGTTTTTAGCCTGACGCGGGAATGTGCCAAGCGGATGATGGCCCGTCAACGGGGTTCTATTATCATGATTTCGTCGATGGCCGCCTATTACGGTATCGACCGGGTGGCCGCTTATGCCGCGTCTAAATCGGGCGTTGAAGGCATGGTAAAAGTGCTAGCGTCGGAGTTCTCCGGCAACGGTGTTCGGGTGAATGCCATTGCACCGGGCTTTATTGAAACAGCCATGAGCAAGACCGCCATGGGTGGTGATCCCGACCGCTTCGCCCGTGCCATGCGCCGGACACCGATGGGGAAATTTGGTCAACCCGAAGACATTGGCTGGGCGGCCGTTTTCCTGGCCTCCGAAGCCGCGAAATACATCACTGGTGCTTCGCTGCCGGTAGATGGGGGGAATTCGATTGGGTTTTAAAAACGCTAACTTCCCCTCACCCAAAACGGGAGAGGGACAAAGTTGGATTGTTGTGTGGTGTCGGTTTCTTAAAACTGACATGTGCGGTTTCTCAAAACCATCTGAATCAAATTGTACCACGCGGTTTTGAGAAACCGCTCGATGTCAGTTTTAAGAAACTGACACCACAAACCTACGATCATGACTCAACGCTTCATCTACTCCGCACTTCTAGGCACTACGCTTCTGCTTGGCACAGCCTTAAAACCACAACTGGCAGAGCCAACGCTCAAAGACGCGTATAAAAACTTCTTCCCTATTGGCGTCGCCGTTGGGCCGCGCAACCTGGTTGGTCCGGAAGCGGAGTTGATCCTTCGGCAGTTCAATAGCCTGACAGCGGAAAACGCGATGAAAATGGGGCCGATTCACCCTGAGGAAAATACCTACAATTGGAAAGACGCCGATGCCATTGTCGACTTTGCGAAAAAACATGGGCTGAAAGTACGTGGGCATAACCTGTGCTGGCATCAACAAACCCCGAAATGGCTGTTTACCGATGCGGAGGGTAAACCGGTATCGAAAGAGGTTCTCCTGAAGCGACTGAAAGACCATATCACGGAAGTGGTTACGCGCTACAAAGGCAAAATCTATCAGTGGGATGTGGTCAACGAAGCCATCGACGATAATGCCCAGAAGTTTCTGCGGGATTCGCCCTGGTCTCAAATCTGCGGGGATGAGTTCATTGCCAAAGCCTTCGAGTATGCCCACGAAGCCGACCCAAACGCGCAGCTTGTGTATAACGACTACAATACCGAACGTCCCAGCAAGCGCGACCGGATCTATCAGCTTCTAAAAAAATTAGTCGATGCGAAAGTGCCTATTCATGGTGTAGGTCTGCAAGGGCACTGGTCAATCTATGAGCCGGGCGAGTTAGCTTTAGAGACTGCCATTGATAAATTTTCGTCGTTGGGATTAAAAGTACAAATAACTGAGTTGGACGTGTCGGTCTATCCCGCGGAGCAGGGCGACCGACGAGCCAAACGCCCTGATGAATCGGATGCGTTCACGCCCGACATGGAGCAAAAGCAAATGGAACAGTACCGAAATGTGTTCCGGATTTTTCGGGAAAAGAAAAAGGCCATCACAGGCGTAACGTTTTGGAACGTATCGGATAAACACTCCTGGCTGGATACCTATCCCGTTGCAGGCCGGAAGAACTACCCGCTATTATTCGATGCCAATCTGAAACCAAAAAAGGCATATTATGAAGTTGTGAAATTTTAAGCCGCTGTTTCGGGCATCATCAAGACTTCACTTACTTTGGGGGTTTTTCGCTCTCGCTCTAAATTTTTTGTCCACAGAGGCACAGAGAACACAGAGGTATGTATGAATATTGATTTTTAGTTGTTGAATCTCTGTGTTCTCTGTGCCTCTGTGGACAAAAAATTTGGCTGATCACATATCACTATGACTCGCCCATTCGCTCTACTACTTTTTTGTTGCGTTCTCTCCATTCCACTGTATTGCTTGGGACAAACGAAGCCTAAAAAAGCCCTGTTCGTCATTGTCGATGGGATTCCAGCGGATGTGATTGAAAAGCAACCCACGCCCAATCTTAAAGCGATTGCCAAAGAAGGAAGCTATGCACGAGCCTATGTCGGCGGACAAAAAAGTACGTATTCCCAAACGCCAACCATTTCAGCGGTGGGCTACAACAGCCTGCTCACTGGTACCTGGGTAAACAAGCACAATGTTTGGGACAATAGCATAAAAGCTCCCAATTATCAGTATTGGACTATATTTCGCTTCTTCGAAAGCCAGTATCCATCCAAAAAAAGTGCAGTTTTTTCAACCTGGCTCGATAACCGTACGAAGCTCGTTGGCGAAGACCTTCCGCAAACGGGATACCTACGAATTGATTATTCCTTCGATGGTCTGGAACACGATACGCTGCTTTATAAGCACGATAAAGAGTCGGAATATATTCACCAGATTGATGAAAAAGTAGTCGATGAAGCGGATCAATATATTCGCAATGAAAGCCCGGATTTGTCGTGGATCTATTTGGAATACACCGACGACATGGGCCATAAGTACGGCGACAGTGAGCAATTTTATAAAGCCGTCAAGATCATGGATGATCAGATGGGGAGAATCTGGAAAGCCATCCAATACCGGCAGAAAACATTCGGTGAAGATTGGCAACTGTTCATCACCACCGACCACGGGCGCAGTGCCGACACGGGTAAAAATCACGGCGGGCAGTCAGACCGCGAACGCGCTACCTGGATCGTGACAAATGCAAAAGATCTGAATAGCCAGTTCAAAAAGAATACTCCGGGCATTGTCGATATTATGCCAACTATGGCTCGTCATTTACAGCTGACGATTCCGAAAGAACAGGCTTTTGAAATCGACGGTGTTCCGTTAACGGGCAAACTCTCAATAACAGAACCGGTCGTTAAAAAAGAAGGTAGTAAGATTGCGCTGAACTGGAAATCGGTAGAACCAGAAGGAAATGTGAAAGTCTGGATGTCAACCACGAATCACTTCGAAGAAGGCAAGCGCGACGACTACAGATTGCTTGGTGAGTTTCCCGTAAAAGCAGAGACCGCAACCCTTGATGTGTCGGCCTTTCCTAAAGGGTTCTTCAAAATTGTGCTGGAAGGGCGATATAATCACCTGTCCCGCTGGATTGTTGAGTAAGGTGTAGTACCTTATTTTTGTCATCTCGACGCAAGGAGAGATCTCAAGGTGGTGATTTGAGATCTCTCCTTGCGTCGAGATGACAAAAAAATCCTACGAATAACCTCAAACCCAATTCTATTGCACCCGTGTCCAGGTTTTGGATTTTCCCAGAAAACTTAGTCCCATTACATAGCCTCGCAAATCAATGGCGTTTGGTCCTTTGAGCGATACTTCGCAACTGTACGTCTTGCCATCTTCGGGGTTATAAATTTCACCATCACCCCACTGGTTATTGCCTTTGTAGGTTAGGTTGGTCACTAAAACTGCCTGCATAAGCGGACGGTTGCGTAGCTTTTCATCGGGGTTTTCCTTGTCAACTTTAGGCTTATTCGTAACTGGGTCATTAGGCTCCAACATCCAGACCAACTTCCCAAAGTACTTATTCCCATGTTTATAAATCTGGACCTGATTTCTCTTTTTCGAACTAAGCCATTTACCCAAAATTGCATCGGGATCGTCGGCTTTGGTCACGAATGAAGTCAACGAAATGCAAACGAGCAGAAGCAATGTAGTTAAGCGTAACGGATTCATACGTGAGTGTTTTTTGTATAAACGTATGAAGAGGGGTAATTGTCGATTCCGTAGGAAAATTAATTCACCATAGCTGGGTTACAATGTCTGAATTCGCTTAAATCGTCAATGCATTTCCTTTAGTGATACCCAATATAATCCGGCAAAGAGCATACTGAAAAACACCCCGAAGGAGACGTTCAACGCACCGAAACCCGCCAGTATAATGGGTAAGATAAGACCAACAACAATGCCTGCTACATAAATCCAGAACCCTATTCGCTGGAGCCGAAACATTAATATAGCGCCAATGAGGGTTAACAAGGCGTATATAAATTGGGCGATGGCCAACGACTTTACCTGAACAGGATCACTGGGCGTGGGCGCATCACCTGCCGATCGGTCTTCAAAGTATTTCTGAGGTTGTTTTTCCTCTTTTGGAGGCTTATTGGTACTTTCTACATAGGTCGTTTCGGATACCGCGTCGGTTTGGAAAAACGACACCCCTGAATCGAATAAACCCCAGGCACAACTGAGAAAGGTGAGAATGCAAAGGAGAGTTAAAAATTGAGAGCGCATAAGTAGCGCGGACATCCTGTCCGCAGGAGAATTTAAACGGACAGGATGTCCGCGTTACGTAGAAACCTTATTTTCGCGGCTGAGTTTGTTAATCAACAACGAAATCCAAATCTGATGACTCTGCAAGAACTAACCGAGCAAACTCGGAACAAAGTTACACATGCCGACAACATCAACGCTACGGTCAAGCTAGTAACTGACCAGGGTGTTGTGTATATCGACGCTACGCAATCGCCCGCGGTTGTCTCAAACGATGATAAACCCGCCGACTGCGAACTGCAGATCAGCCTCGATAACCTCGTTAAACTGAGCACTGGCGACCTCAACCCGATGATGGCTGTGATGATGGGGAAACTCAAAATTAAAGGCGACATGGGTATCGCCATGAAAATGGGGCAGATAATGGGGTAGATTCTAATGAAGAATTATGAGTGATGAATGAAGAGTAAATATGATGAATCAGTAGTAGCGTTAATTTTTGTACTTACTACATTCACCGTATACGCACTTATTCTTCACTCTTCATTCATAATTCTTCATTATACTATGCCCTCTCGTCGTAAGTTTCTGGAAACCAGTGCGCTAGCTGCGGCTACAGCCGTAACTGGAAGTTTTTTCATTGTTCCGCGTCATGTACTGGGCGGAACAGCCGCGGATGGTTCCCGCATTATTGCACCATCCGATAAACTGAATATTGCCGCTGTTGGCTGTGGCGGCAAAGCCGATGTGAATATCCGACTGGCTTACAACAACGGTTCCGACAACTTCGTGGCGCTTTGCGATGTCGATGATCGGCAGGCTAAAAAATTCCGGGCTAAGTTTCCCAATGCTCCCTATTTTCAGGATTACCGCGAGATGTTCGACAAGGCGGGCAAAACGTTCGATGCGGTAATTGTCAGTACCCCCGATCATATGCACGCGCCCATCGCGATGGCGGCAATGGCCATGGGCAAGCACGTATACGTCGAGAAACCCCTCACACACGACATTTACGAGGCTCGTATGCTGACTCAGGCTGCCCAGAAATATAAAGTTGTGACTCAGATGGGCAATCAGGGGAGTTCGGGCGATGCCACGCGCATTATCGAAACAGCTATCCAAAACAAAGTAATCGGCCATGTGCACACGGTTTATTGCTGGACAAACCGCCCGGTTTGGCCACAAGGCGTTAAGTCGCCGAAGGAAAAAGGCGAATCGCAACCGATCCCGCCCGAAGTAAACTGGCCGCTTTGGTTGGGAACGGCTCCCACCCGCGACTACCACGAAGCGTACATGCCGACCCGCTGGCGGGGGTATTGGGATTTCGGTACGGGGGCGCTTGGCGATATGGGTTGCCACTTCATGGATGTTCCTTTCCGCGCCCTGAAGCTCAAATACCCAACTTCGGTCGAGTGTAGCGTTGGTTCGGTCTATGCTGATTTCTTCAAAGAAGCGTTTTACGATGACAGTTGCCCACCCTCGTCGGCCATTCACCTGACATTTCCGTCTGACGATAAGAAAGTCAAAGAAATCAAATTTTCGTGGTTCGATGGCGGTATTCGACCCCAACTGCCCGAAGGCGTCGACTACAACGATGTATTCCGCGAAATCGACGGCGGTATGTTGTTCATCGGCACCAAAGGCATGTTAACGGGCGGCCTGTTCGGCAACGATCCGAAATTATTGCCCGCCGACAAGTTTAGTGGAAAAGAGCTTCCCGCTCCCGAAAAACCACTGGTAGAGGGTAAAACCGAAGGCCACCAGCAACAATGGGTGAAAGCCTGCAAGCAGGGTTTCGGGGCCTATACATCCTCCTCGTTCGATCAATCGGGCCCGCTTACCGAAACTGTACTGATGGGTAATCTGGCAACACGTTCCTATCTGGCTCGAGAAGGCGGCAAGTTTACGGGGCGCAAAAAACTGCTGTGGGATGGCGACAACATGAAAATCACCAACTTCGACTACGCTAACCAGTTTGTTAAACGGCAGTATAATGGTGGGTATACGCTGTAGTAATTAGTGGAGTAGGTTGAGTGAGTGAAGTAAGGAACCAGATTACTCAACGCCTTCACTTACTCCACTCACTCAACCTACTCCCTAACTTCACCACTTCGCCATTTTCCTTAAATAAATGCCTACATTAGTGGTACCTCGATCACTGATGAGACGCTTTCGCCAATTGCTACTACCATTTCTGGGCTGCTGCTTACTGGCTTTCCGCCTGATGGCTCAGCCATTGGGCAATCAGCCGGTGGTTGCTTTGCCTCAACATGATGATCTGGTATCGCTGCGGGGAAGTATAGCTTATTTACACGACTCGACACGTACCCAGACCATTCGCGAGGTTATCCGTCTAGCAACCGGGCCCGCTTTTCAGCCGGTAACATCGCCCGTTCCTAATTTTGGTATTATTACCGGCACAAAACTAGCCGCGCCCATCTGGCTCCGGTTTCGGGTTCAGAATGCTGCTCGGCAGCCTCAGAACTGGCTGACGGAAATAGATTTCTGGTGTTTCGACGAACTTCAGCTCTTTGTGGTCGATGCGCAAAATCAGGTGCTAGCGACCTCACCCGTAATTGGTTGGAAAACACGCGCTGCCCAACGAATTCGCTCCCACCGACATTTCTGGTTTCCGTTCACTATTCCTGCTCAACAGACCGTAACGGTTTATTTACGCGTCCTGAAACACCGGGGTACGCAAATCGTACCCATTGAACTCGTTCGGGAATCGGCTTATGATTCGATTGTGCAGGGAAGCTATTTATTCTGGGGCGGGGTGCTGTTTACGCTGACGTTTGTGGCGTTTATGAGCCTGATTTTTTTCCTGACGACCCTCGATCGCGTTTATTCGAAGTATATCTTTTGTTTGCTGGGTCTGGTTGGGTTCTTCTTTATCAACGATGGGTTCATGAACCAGTTTGCGTTCGACCTGCAATTCTGGATGCCCCGGCAGAATGTGTACTTTCTGTTCCCGCTTATTCTGTTTTACTCGCAGCTAACCTTCGTTCGTACGTTTCTAAACTTGCGGAACACGCCCTCACATCGATTGCATCTGGTTGGAACGGGTGTTCTTTGGAGTGGCGTACTGTGTCTGATTGCTTTAACCGCCGAGTGGTTCGTACCGTTGACACCCACGCTGGAGTTGGTTATGATTCGCTTGTTTACGGCGCTCTACTGGTTACCCTTACCGGTTATTGTCGCCTACATTGTGATCAGTATCATCCGACGCTACCATGTGGGCGAAGCCTGGCTGTATTTAATCGCCGTTTTGCCATTTTATTCGCTGAACCTCGCGCTGGTTTTTTCCAATTTTGGCTTACTACCCACCTACGTACCCGTTGCCAATTACGCCTATTATGCACCGGCCGCTTTATTTGAAGTGTTGATGCTAACGATTGGTCTGGCCTATCGCTACAAGATGGATCGTGACCAGACGGAGCGGCTCGTAAAGGATAGTATTATCCAGCACCAACGGGCTTATCAGGCCGAAGTACAGACACTAGCGCTAAAAAATAGCTTACTGGTCGAAAAAGAGCGTATTGCCCGCGATCTGCACGATAATGTAGGGGCCCACCTTGCTTTTATTGTTACGAACCTTACTCAGATTAGCGATCAGGCTGAGAAACAATCGGTAAAAGATGGGAAGCAATGGGCCAGTCGCCTGCGGAACATTGTGATGCACACCCGCGAGGCCGTCAAACTCCTGCGCGAAACCATCTGGGCGATTCATCAGGAAAGTTTCACCGTCGAGGAATTTGGTGAGCGACTGGATCAGTACATCAATCGCTATTTCCATGAGGAAGACGGACTGAATGTGGATGTCGTTGTGACAGGTTCACAAACGCAGCGTCTGTCGTCAACGCAGGTCCTGAATCTGTTCCGAATTGTGCAGGAAGCCCTGACCAATGTGGTTAAACATGCGCAGGCAACAACGGCGGCTGTTCAGTTGCAGGTTAGTCCGGGTGGACACATCAACCTACGTATTCATGACAACGGCCGGGGTTTTACCTGGGCCAACGGAACCGTTTCCAGTCAGCATTATGGGATGCAAAATATGCAGACCCGCGCTCAGGAGTTAGGGGGTACCTTCCGGGTTTTTGCCGATAATGGCACAACCGTAGAGGTAGAGGTGTGAAGGATCTATCACCGAATATTTACGTTGAAGGCACCTTCTGTTAGTATTCTTTTTACAGCGCCCGAGGCATCATAGGCGGTGAAGCTAAACGTGCCGGTCATGTAGGTCGCCGTTTTCTTGGTAATGGTAATGCTTCCGGTTCCGCCATTTACAGTCGAAAAGTCTTCTTTATTGATGGTCAGAATACCAATGTTGACATCACTCAGCGGATAGGTGCCTTCAGCAGCCGTTGTGGGTAAGGCAAGGGCAACAACATCGCTCGTTTTGCTATCGAGGCCGTAAATCGCGAAGTAGCCGTTAGCGCCCGGAAACGTAGCCAGCCCATAGGCATAATCAGGTGTGTAGGCTTTCCCATCGACCTTTACCTGAAAACCTACCGTGGCTTGAGTAGTGGCTGGATTGGGGACAATATCGTCCGATTTTTTACTACATGAGCTTATGCTAATGGTGCTGATGAGCGTAAGAATAATGACTACGTGAGTGAGTTTCATGATTGATATAGAGCTTTTGGATTTTTGTTCTTTTTGATGAATCAAAGCTACTACATCCAATAGGGGGCCATTGACGAGACTGTGTAGTAGGCGGGTTTGACTTTAAACCCGGCAGAAATGGTGGTACAACTGGCTTAGCCGAAAGACCAGCGACGCTGATCGTGCTGAAAATTTGAGATTGACACGTAACCTTTAGGCAGATGGGGAGTTTCCTGCCAAATACTCAATTATGGCTATCCTTCGATTCGTAGCAACTCTTCTCGGTGTTTTTGCTTGCAGTAGCTTTTTGTATGGGCAGACTGCCCCAACCGATAACGTAGAAACCGTAATCCAGCGCGAAATGAAGGAACGCCAGATTCCCGGCCTTCAGCTTGCCGTTGTTCAACATGGGCAACTGGTCTTGCTGAAATCATACGGAATGGCCAATCTACAGACCTCGACACCGGTAACGAATCAACGTATTCTCTCGATCAACTCCTGCACCAAAGCCTTTACCGGTATTGCGATTATGCAACTGGTTGAAGAAGGGAAACTAGAACTTACCGCACCCGTGTCCCGCTATCTCGACAATCTACCTGAAACCTGGCAACCGATAACGTTGTGGCAGTTATTAACACATATTTCTGGTCTGCCAGATGTTAACCAAGTTATCGATACCGAAAAAGAAGGTCATGGAGCAGCTTTTAATGAGGAAGCTATTTGGGCGAAAACGAAAGCTAGACCGATGGATTTTCCGACCGGGGAGCAGTATCGGTATAACCAGACGAACTATGTTTTACTAGGAAAAATCATTGATAAATTGAGTGGAAAGCCGTTTGTTCAGGTGTTTCAGGAGCGTCAGTTTCAGGTGGCGGGTATGCCCGGAACGGTCTTTGGCGATTCCCGCGATGTGATTCCCAACAAAACGCAGTCCTATGGATTCACGACAAAAATTGACGGTCAGGTACTGGCCGAGCCCAAACTCACCAACGCCTTTGAAGAATTTGCTCCCTTTCGTCGGACGGCCTCGGGGCTGAACAGCACCGCCGAAGATATGGCCCATTGGGTGATAGCGTTGCAACAGGGCAAACTTCTCAAGACAAAGAGCGCCCTTAATAGGCTCTGGACACCAGGGACTTATAAAAATGGCTCGCCTACTCAGTGGGCGGTTGGTTGGGTAACAAAACCCCGTCCTAAGCATCGTGCGGTCATTACAACAGGTGGTGGGCGCTCGGCCTTATTTGTGTACCCTGATGATGATTTGGCCATTGTTGTGTTGACCAATCTGGCAGGTTCTTTTCCGGAAGAATTCATTGATGAGTTGGCGGGCTGCTATAATCCAGACATCCCCGCGGCTGATCCAATCACGGCGCTGCATATGGAATTACGGAAACAAGGCTTTACAAACGCCATCGATGTTGCGAATGAACTCAAGAAGAAAAATTCCAGCTTCAACCCATCAGAAGATGACCTGAACGACTGGGCTTACCGACTTATGGCCAGACGACAACTGCAAGAGGCTCTCGGAATTTTTAAACTCAACGTTAGCCTGTACCCCAAAAGCTGGAATGTGTATGACAGCTATGGCGAAGCGCTTCTAAAGAATGGCCAGAAAGACGAAGCTATCGCCATGTACAAAAAGTCGATAGAGCTGAATCCCGATAACCAAAACGGGAAGGGTATGCTGGCGAGAATCGCGGGAAATTGATGGAGAGTAGATGTTGCGGATACTATAAGGCTAATGTTTTCACTTTAGTCGCCAATATCTAGTAATCCTTGTACTCTTAGTTTTTCTAGATAGTTTTCTAGTGACAATGGGCAGTTGGCCAAATCCATGAAATCAGACTTCTCTAACTTACATTGTCTTTTCATCTGGCCTATCAAAGAATCGCCTAATTCCTTCTCGCCGTGACTGATTTTTGTGTATAATACGACCTTGCCATTATGGCGAAACTCCAAATACTTATGGTCATCACTTCGATTTGAAGAATCTTCAAAGCCTTTCTTTTTCAAATTTTTATAGGTCTGTTTTGCATCAAGCGTGGGCATAGGCATCAACTTGTTTAACTAAGGCGTTCAGGATGGTTTTTATAGACTGAAGCCGTTTAGTTAATTCAGCATCAGGAAGTGTATTGTAACGATTGTAGACGAACTCAAACTCCTCCGCAAAACTTTGCTCAGCTTCTTCAATTGTAGAACCAGTTCCGACGAGATCGAGTATTTCGCAAGTCATAACATAGTAATCGTCCTCTTTCTCAAGTAGGCATCGAAGCGACCCAAATAGATGATAAATATGTGTCCTAGATATAATCATGTCAGGTGCGAGCGATAGCGATGCCTGTTTATCTGAGTACTCTTCTATCGTTTTAGAGTTGATTTTCTTGTCGCCCCTATAAGTGGTTACTACCTTTTTGAAACTAACCTCCTGAATAGTTTCCAATTCTTTATTTTCGATGACGGGTGTTACTAACCGGTCACGAACCTCTTTCGCAAATGGTCGAATATTATAAAGTGGGACAATATTATCTTTGCCTTTCTTCTGTTTTACAGAAACAACGTTAACGGGTGAGCCGCCAAAGCTATTAACAAAATTATATAAGCCATCAACAACCTCATTACGCCGATAAGCATCTGGGTAAAGTTCTCTAACTTTTATAAAATCACCTTTTCCTGAAGCCTCGACTAATTCATCAAATTTTTGTCGAACCAACTCGCGTTGATTGTCAACATCTCCATTGAGGGTCAATTGATGGCGGTGAGTAAATGAGAATTGTGGAACAGCACTGCCAGCCTTAAAGCCAGTGAGTTCTATTTTGAAATTGTTCAGGTCAATTGTTGAGCCTTCGGATACATTGACTTTTGCGAGGGTTTGAAGTAGCGTTTGAAGGTTTTTAGCTATCTCAACCAAATAGTCAACAGGGAGAGAGTTGTACTTGCCAACCTCCCCGCTTACCTGCAAATTAATGGTATCTTTATCTTGGTCGGGCATATAAGGTTAACAAATCAGGGCTACTATTTGTGGTCAAAAGTACAAAAATTAGGCCAACTACTTATCCACCTGAACCGTGCTTACCAGTATACATGCGCCCTACTACATACGACCCGGCACAATATTTGGTATCCACTCAATATGGTATCGTACGCGAACTTACGAAGCTATTTCTTGCCGGTTATCAGTTAGTTGTAGTTTTGTGTACGTTGTTTTTATACTGATTCTTGCGTAAAGGAATAAGTAGCGATTGATACTTCCTAAGTTATGACAATGACATTAGTAAACGGTAAGTACAGCCTAAAAAACTGCTCCCCTTGTACTCAGGAACGGGTTTATCTACTTTAATTTTCCCGAATTCACGTAAAAATCCGACAGCAGCGATAAAAACTCGTCTTTTCTCCGGCGCGATACTTCGATTTCGGTATTGTCGCTCATCCAGACCTGACCACCGTCGCCTTTGACGTACCGTTTGATGTGTTCGAGGTTAACGATGTTGGATTGGTGGACCCGGAAAAAATAGTAATTATCTAAAATCTCTTCGTACTCCTTCAGCAGTCTCGACACCACAATGGCTGGGCCTTTGACCAGGTGGAATTTGGTGTATGACCCCAGCGATTCACACTGAATAATATCGGTCATCTGCACAAAGTGAATGCCCTCGGCGGTGGGTAACGCAATGCGTTGGTTGTCATTCTTTTTGCGTTCAATCAGCCGCGGACTTTGGGTTGAGTCGAGGTGTTCCTGCAAAATCTGAAGCTGCTGTGGGTTCACCCCCGCTACCTGCGACTTGAATTTTTCAACAGCCGACTGTAGCTCGTCGGGGTCGATTGGTTTGAGCAGGTAGTCGATGGCGCTGAACCGAAATGCCCGGATGGCGAATTCCTGGTAAGCGGTCGTGAAAATTACCCCGAAATCTACTTTTTCGAAGCTCGCCAGCAAATCGAAGCCGGTTTTTCCCGGCATCTGAATGTCCAGAAAAACTAAATTTGGTTTCTCTTTTTTGATCAACTCGATACCCAAATCTGCGTTTTTTGCTTCGCCAACAATGGTCACCTCTGGGCAGAGGATGCGAAGAAGGTTGGTCAATGCCTCGCGGGCATTTGTCTCGTCGTCAATGAGTACTGCACGAAGTTGGTTCATAACGCTACGCTTTTTCGATGGGAATAGTCATTTTTACCCGCGTTCCGGCGGGGTTATTGTCGATATCAACTAAGTCAATTAGCTCTATTTTAGCTTCCTTGTCTTTTCGTCGGAGCGATTCAAAAATGCCTTTTGTCATTTCCTGTCCGCGCGAGATGTGGCCTTCGGTGCGTGGGGCAAATGCTCGCCCAACACCATTATCCTCAATCGAACAAACAATATGGTTGTCTTGAATGCAGGCCGAAATTTTCAGCGTTTTAGGCCCTTCTTTTGGCATTAGCCCATGCCAGATTGCATTTTCGACGTAGGGTTGCAGGAGCATGGGGGGTAAATGGGCATCGAGCAGTGCCTCATTGTCTTCGATGTCGAACGAATAACTGAACTCATGATTGAAGCGGAACGATTCGATCTCGACATACATCCGCAGGGTATCGATAATCTGCTCGAAGGAAAGGTACGGGTGATTCGAGTTTTCCATGATTCGGCGCACCAGCTTGGAAAACTTCGACAGGTACTTGGCACCCTCAACCCCTCGATTGGTAAGCAGATAACTTTGTACGGAGTTGAGTGAGTTGAACAAAAAGTGGGGATTCATCTGCGATTGCAAGGCTTTTAATCGCCATTCGGTTACCTGCAAATCCAGCTTATTTCGTTCGGCGAGGGTGTTCACGCGCCAGCGCATCATGAGCACGATCAGACCAGCAATTAATAGACCAATGAGGGTTCTGAAAAACCAGGTATTGGTGAAATAAGGCTTTACCGTAAGTTGAATAGCCAGTGGCTTATCGCTTTTCAGACCGAAACTGTCGCTGCTGCGTACCCGTAACGTATAGGATCGTGCAGGCAGGTTGGTGAAGGAAACAGTATGCTGGTTGCCCAGATCGACCCAGTTGGGTTCATAGCCTTCTAACTGGTAGCTGTATACGTTTTTGGAGGCAGGCTCAAAATTCAGGGTCGAGAAATTCAGCGTGATCGAATTTTCATCGGGCTGAAGAATAATCTCTTTCGTGAGGTCCTGGTGAAGCATTTTCCCTTTGACCTCCACCGAACTGATGGCGATGTGAGGAACTACCTTAGCGCGACTTAGTGCGTTGATATTGAGTACGTTTATGGTGTTGATATGTCCTAATAGTAACTCATCAGCCCCGTTTTTCAGAAACCCGATCGGGTCGTTGCTGTTTAGCCCTTCAATGGTGGTCAGGTACTTGATCTTTCTGGTGTTGAGATTGGCAATGTGAATGCCCTCGTTGGTATTAAACCAAAGATTTCCCGCTTTATCATCGCAGATATTAGAACAGTACGTATCTGTTAGCTGATCGTGCTGGTAATCAAACGAAGCCAGAATCTTACCCGTCGACGACAGTTTATTGACGCCACCCCAACAGGCCACCAGTATTGATCCTCCTTCTCCATGTTGTAGGGCATTGATACAAAGCCCACTCAGGTTTTTGCCCTTATTTTCGGGTATATTACTGATATTAACAAAGCTGACTCGTTGCTCATCAAAATAGTACAAACCATTTGGGCAGGTAGCCACCCAGATTTTTCCGTCGGTGCCGGCCATAATGGCTTTTATGTAATTGTTCTGGATAAGCTGCTTTCCCACGGATTCGGGCCAGAGTGTCAGCTCTGTATTGGTTACGGGGTCAATAACCCGTAGGCCATCCGTCAAATTGGCGATCCAGAATCGTCCTTTCTGATCCTGTAACCCATCTCTGAATTCGGTGGAGGTAAATAAACGGGACGCCACGGGTAAACTGGAGAAAGTGCCTCTGGTTGTATCACCCACAAACACACCTTTATCGGTGAAGGCTATGGGGTGATTTTGAATCCATCGAATCTGATAGGTAAAGGTACTAACTGGATAAGACCATAACTGGAACTGGTTAGTTAACGGTTGCCAGTTCAGTACGCCTGAGTGCGAGAGGCCTAGCAAAACGTTCTTACCCGGTAGTTGTAACGCGCAGGTTACGTCAACCGGCAAGCGAACGGCGCTGGCGGGTATATCGATGGTACGAATACCCGGATTGCGATATCGGTATTTGATTAATCCTTTGCGGGTACCGATCCAGAGAATCCCATTGTCTTTGTCGTCATACATGACTTTAACATGGATGCCCTTGTTATAAAATTCGGGCAGGTGATACACCTTGTTTTTGTCTGGATAATAGAGACTTAAGCCTTTCTCAGTTCCAATAAACAGGAGCTTGCGCCCATTGGCATCAACAGAGGCCTGACCACAAATGACGTTCTGGTTGGCAAATTCGGTACTCAGGAACGAAAAGGACTGATCTCGTGGAGAGAACCGAACCAATCCAGAATCGAAGCCACCAATCCAGATCGTGCCATGTGTATCCTGAAAGGCCATTTCAAGGCGAATAGGTCGTTTGTTAGTGGCCTGATTAGCTTCCTGGCCTAACAAACAGGTAAGCCGGTCGTTTTGGCGATCGTATCGATAGAGCCCGATTTCCGAAATGATCCAAAGCTGTCGCTGCTTATCCTCAAAGAATGTAGCATCCTGGTGAATGTTGGCTATTGAGGAAAGGGAATACAAGCGCCGTTTTCTTCGAGTTGGATCATACCGTTTCACCGAGGTATAGTCACCCATCCAGACCTGATTATAGGAGTCGACGAATACCCGTTCGTGCATGTCATTGGTCCGGTCAGCATCCTGAAAATTATTTTGGAGGATTGTTTCGGAGGTCAAGGTTTCGGGGTTAATCGTGCATAGCCCTTTTGTGGAGATTGATGCATAAATCGTCCCCGCAGAATCAGTGGATACGCCGGAACAGTAGCCTAATTTCTCGTTGTCCAGTGTACGAAAAGTATAGCCGTCATAGCGGCAAATGCTCCGACCTGTACCGATCCACAAAAAGCCCTGTTTGTCTTTGGTGATGCACCACACGTCATTGGAGGGCAGTCCTTCTTTAGTGGTGAGGTATTCGAACGTTAGCGTAGGCATTTGGGCATGCGCTTCCCAACGGGCGGTAAAAACCAGCAGGAACACCAATACATACCGCATACGTTGATGGTAAATAAGATTAACCACAGAGAACACAGAGTTATCATAATCCCTTACTCTCTGTGTTCTCTGTGCCTCTGTGGTTAAAGTTTTTAATTCAGATCTTTAACTACTTGTTGGCAAATTACATGATTAGCGTGTAATATTTTCAATGCCGAACTGACTACCGCCCCCCATTGCCCAGCGACCACGGGCTTTGTTGCCTGTCATGACGTATTCTACCGTTCCGAACGCCTGACCCAGTCCATAACCGATCACTAGATAATCACCGCTCATGAAGCCAACGCCACTGTAAACACTATTGGCAACCTGCCACTGCGCCTGAAAGGTATCACCCGTTTTTAACAGGGATAATTTCCCGCGATAGATACGCCCATCTGGGTTCGTACCAATCAAATCATAGTTGCCATCCCGGCCCGTTAGCGTTTCGGTACCGGTTGCGCCATTCAGACCTGATGCCGTCCAGACGCCCTCTATTCGCTGGGTGGCGGTGTTCGTTTTATAGACGACAATGCCGTAGCCGCTGTTGAGGCCGTAGCCAACAAATAATTTGCCGTCGGCCAGCAGGCCTAAGCCACTGTAATTACCTGCCGTTGTTGCCCAGTTTACCCCAAACGACTGGCCGACGCGGGAAATAGTGAGGGAGCCGTTATAGGATTTGCCGTCGGGTAACTGAGCCTGTTCAATCCGCCAGGTACCATCCTGAGCTAGAAGGGTTTTGGCGGTTATCATGATGAGTAAGGTGAAAAAAGAGGAACGTTTCATTCGCGTAAATGAGGATTGAGTTGATTGAGTTGACGAGCCAAAAGTGGTGCGTATGGCGCGAACGTCTACGTTTGGGCCGACTATTCATTGGCCTCTGGCCGATTGGCTATTAATTTATTCCGGCCAGAGGCCGGAGAATAGTCAGCACGAACGTAGACGTTCGCGCTATCAATCATGCTTGTGAGTGCGGCTGTATCAGCGTCTGACGACTCCTGAATTGATCGGATATAGGTTTGCTGACGATTGACCAACCGGGTGCCTGCCAGGAACAAAACAATCATCACGAAGTAGGGAAATAGTGATTTCATAGTCAGGGTTAGCGGCTAAAAAGTTGGAAAAGTTTAGACATTGTTGAGTACGTGCGTAGGGATTTGGTGAGGCCGTTTTGAGCATCATCGAGCACGACCTTCCCACTTTCATCTGTCACGTATTCGAAAATCGACCCATCTCCGTAGGCATGAACCCGGTATTTGTATAGGAAAATCCAGCACAACGTGCCAATCAGAAACAAAACGCCCGCAAAGCCCAAGATATAAATGGTATCGTTAAGCTGCCGCTGAAAACTACTGGTCAAATAAAACGTGTCGCTCCGGGGACTGTATAGAATGGGGGTTGTTTGGCCTTCAGTCACGGCGGCAAATTCGTCGACGGAAATACCACCCGTTTGCGTCCGTACCAATGACTTGCCTGATGGGTTGGTGAAGCTAACCTCAAGGCTGTTAGCTGTCTTTTTGAGGACAAGCGCCTGGGTAGGAACGCCGTTTTGCTGGATATTCTTCAGATCCTGATCGCTGCTGTACCACCAATAGGAGACGCTGAGTCCGATAAAGAAAAACAACGAGAACATGCGGAACCCCAGCGTATTATACTTCCGTAGTACAAAGTAATAATAGGCCATCAGAAAGGCGCCGAAGCAGAGTACCTGGAGTTTGTCAGTCATGGTTATGTAGAGGAGATTTTTAATAAGTCAAACTTAGCTGAATCTGTAACTCTCAAAAGCACAACTGTATAATAGGCGGTGTTCGCCGGAAAAGTGGTGGATTTCGGTTTATCTGTGGATTTTCCTGTGCATGATCTTTAGACAGGATTACAGGATTTTCACTCTGTGGTGTCGGTTTCTCAAAACCTATTTTCACACATGAGGTTTCTCAAAACCTCATGTGTCTGATTTAAGAATCAGACATCACATTCCGATCTTTTACTGGCTCTAGCTGCAGCGTGTGCTCCCAGAAGCGGATATCGGAACTACTTTGTATCTGAAAAATGAGCCAGAAAACGCCGTATAAGACTATAGCTGGAAAAAGACAATTGAGCAAAACAGCTATTTCGCCAGTCTTGAGAACCTCGGTAATACCAAGAACGGCAAACATCACCAGTGGGAAACCAAACAGGCAAAGCCCAACGATCCAGGCTGTGTGCGGACGCAGACTAAGGGTGACCAGTAGTTTGCCATTGCTTCTTTTATAAGTTCCATCTATGCTTGGACCAAGCCCTTGCTTTTTGATATTACTGCTCGTTTTACGCACCGAAAAACTGTAGGGTGTGAAGCCGCCGTAGTAGGGCTTCTTACTATACAAACTAAAGCCCGTAATTACGTTTTCGGTTAACCGTTGACTGATCTGCTCAGAGGTTAAATCGGTTTGGTATGTGAGTTGACGGAAAGGTGACAGGGCAGCTATCATGGCTTGGGTATTGGATTTCCAGTAAAATCGCTACTGACCAGCTGCTTGAACTGATCAATTCCGTCGGTTGATGTCAACTGGTTGTTCTCCGCTGTCAACCACTGAATAGTAGGGCAACCGTGCAATGTGTTCAAGTCGATAATCTGATTGTCAGATACATCCAGCCGGTCTAGTTTAGTGGATCGTAGATCGCTCATGTCCGACAAGGCGCAGTTTCTTAGGTACAAGTCGCCCAGATCCGGAAGTTTTGCCAATAGAGCCAGATTCCTGACCGGATGATTCGACAGGTTAAGGGCCACTACCTTTCCTTTCTGTACACAAATGCCAAAGGTATTGGTGACGCTGGACGACTTTGCTGCTTTATCCATGGTCCAGTGTTCGGTGAAAACGGCATCTTCCAGGCTTAGTCCAGCATCATGTGCGATTTGGGCTACAATTGCTTTGTCGCTGACACTTAGCGTTGTGAAATCATAATCGTACTGCCCCGGCCTCGCTCTGCTGTGCCCTAGTTCCATGACGAAGACTAAGGCATAAATGCCTAAGCCAACTGCACAAAACCCCATTGATACCAACGCGCTGAGTTTATGCACACTGAACCCTTTGAACGCCCACCAGGTGGCCAGTAGGTACAACAGACCACAACCTAAGAAAAGCGCTATGCCTGCCCAGTCAGGTATTTTTTTGAAGAGCGAATTCGGGTCTGTCAGGCCGACGGTGAAGCAATACCCTAAAATACCGGTTAAGGCAAGGGAGAGAAGTAAACTGCGAATGGCCATGAGGAGGAATGACTGCTTATAAATGAAACCAACACTATACTCATGCTCTAGGTATACTATCAACTTCTAGAATACACCGCATACCCGTTCTCGCTTGGCTACGCCGAGTGAGAGCTATTTTTTTAACGGCCTCTGGCCGGTGAATTAGGTCAAAAACGGGCCAGAGGCCCTTGAAGGAATAGCCCTCACTCGGCGTAGCCAAGCGAGAACGGGGGAACGGGAGCGTTGCTCTAGGTATAACTATCAACGTCTAGAATACACCGCATCCATGGAATCTATTATGCCTAACGAATCAATTCGACCAGTTGGGGAATTGGGCTTTCAACTGATCATCCAACTCGTCGGCCCAGTTTTCCAGATCGCGGATGCAGGTTGTTAGCTCCTGGTAATCCATGCCCCGAATGTCGCGCTCGTAGGTGGCAAACACGGTTTGCGCGTTGGGGGCAATGCACAACTTCACACCCAGGCGCAAATCGTTGAGTTCGAGTAAATGGCGATAGAAACCCAGTAGATTGTTTGATGGAATCTCAAGCAGGGGCGAGAAAACCCGGAGGTAATCACGGCGGCCTCCGCTTGGGGAATTGATGGTATGAATGAATACCTCGATGCTAGCCGATCCATTTTTCCACAGCCAGTTATTGTTTTTGGCACCATACGTCTGCTCCTTGGTCAGCCCGATTGATTCAACGTAGCATTGAATCATCGTTTGAACGCGGTTGTATTGCTCATTCGCCAGGGCATTTTGCACGTCTTCGGGTTTGGCAGGAGCGGGGTTTTTAATAGGTTCCATTGGTTTACGTCGTTTTTAGATTGATCTATTTGAGTGACTCAAAATTACTACGGCAGCAAAGCCAGTAGGGAACAACTCTATGCGGGGTGGATTTGGCTTTACAGGTGGTGGAATCGGCTCTAAAAGTGGATGATTGAAAACCAACTTCTTACCCGCCGTAATGCCGCTCAACGTTCGTGGAACCAACAAATTCATCTTTTACCGATAAGTTGTACAGTTTCTTGAATCGGCTACGGGCATTCAATACCTCGGGACGGATGGCAGCAAGGGCTTTTTTCATGGCGAACTTCCCCGTCGTATTGTCTGCATAAAAACCATCGCCAAGACCAAGGCTATTGTTGATAATCAGCGTCAGTAACGCATTGTCGCCCGTTGCCCGATCCGATAAATCAGCAATTTCCCAGGCAATAGACAGGTATTTTAACGATTTCGTACGATCCTGTCTGATGTTGAACGCAGGATTGTCATGGGCGTAGACTATGGCTAATTTCACATACGCAATTGGGTCCATGTACAGATTGGCAGATGCTTCCAGCGCATCAACTGCCGATTTTCCAGCGGCAGGATTGTTCTCCGGCAACGGTGTTTTGATGAAGGTATAGTAGGTGGCGAGGCCCTTTTTTACAGTCTTTTCAATAGGATCGGACGCTATCTTTTTCAAAACCGTCATGTCGGCGACCTTCATCAGATCGCGGATGGTCAGGTAATTTTTAAGATCCTGGGCTGAGTTTGGTGCTGCCGCTGGGGTTGTAAACAGGCCAAGTACACTGCTTAGGCCAACTAAGAGGGTTTTCATTGACTGATTGATTAAAGGGTGATAAATGGAAGTAAACTGCTGATTGATTCACTGTGAAAATCGGTACGCCATAAGGCCTGTTGGGTTTGTGGATCATAACAAACCCAATAGTCGTATAGAAGCGTGCCTGGTTCTGCGAAATTGGGTTGATCGAAATGCAGAAATACCTGGTTGTCGCGGATAAGATAAGCGCCTTTGATAGCGGTGTCGTTGAAGAAAGGAACATCAAACTGGCTAAGTATATGGCCGCTAACGCTAGCGACTATACGTATGGAGTTGTGTGCGCCATCGGGATGACGGGAGAGTATGGTCAGCTGATCCCCGATTTGCCACAACTGGCCAAAGGAAAAGTTGCCGTTCAAACGCCAACGCTCTTTTTGGGTGAAGGGATCGAGTTGTCGGACAAAGGTGTTGGTGCGTTCGAAAAATTGATCGTTGCCAGGCGAATAATAAGTGCCTTCCGTAACGGACCGATGTAATTCTGCGCCGGTTTTCAATGAGATAACCTGATACGAATGTCCCTCGCCAACTTTCTGTTCGGGATTAATGACCAATACGTTATCACCTGATACTATGGGCGGGTGCTCAATAATCACGATTTGTTGAACGGGGGGCAGAAACCAGGCTGTCTCGTTTGTTTCCCAATGTTTAGCCGTAATGCCGATTTTCCAGCTTGTATCAACTTTTCCATCCCTAACAACCTGTTTGTAAAGCGGTTTCGTTGTCAGATACAAGTCATCGGTAAAGGCCATACCAGTGTAAAGACTTGATGGATTGGTGAGTGGAGCTGGAGCAGGTGACACCGTCCGGGTGATTTGGCCCGTTCGTGGGTTTATAAAATGTACGGCTGAGGTCGTTGCTTCGTACACCAGAATTCGCGCATTGGTTTGGCCCACTATAGTTCCTGTAAACGGCAACTGCCAGAGTTTATGGGCCGTTGCCCGATCAAAGGCGCTAATCTCGAAAAGGGAGGGTTCTCGTTTTTGGCTCCCAATTAACACTGACGAGTCTGGCGAAGATTGATAAATCAGGCCAGATGGAAAGGGTAGTGGGAGAGGAAGCGGCCTAACGGTCGCATCTGTAGCAAAGTAATCGTTCCTGTTGGCGGCACGCCCCCACAGAAAACTCATGATGCCGCCCAGCACGGCGCAGAGTGCTAGAAATCCCATAAACACCTTAATCGCGATTTTCATCTTTGGCCAGTAAGTATTGTCTGATAATCCAGTCGTCGGCAACCCGCTGATACGTTTCGCCCACACTCGCGACATACGCTTTATCATGATCAGGTTCGTTTTTTTGGAAAATGTGGTACCCTTCACCCTGATACCAGGCATGCTCTAAGGGTGATTCGTCCAAAATGGCCTGCCGTTCGGCTTCGGTCAATCGCTTAAGTTGTTTCGCTATTCGGCGATTTTGGAAATAGTTTTTGAACCACATTGGGTTACTAAGTTTACTGCTGAAGCTTTACGGGTTCTTTTCCGACTCCGTCAACAGGTATTGTCTAATAATCCAGTCTTCAGCTTCCTGTCTCGAAATTTCACCCAATCCATAGACGTAGGCGTTCTCAAAATCGGGCTCGCTTTTCCGGAAAACGTGAAAGCCTTCGCCCTGAAAAAGTCCCAATTCTAAGGGCGATGCCTGTAGGATGATCTGCCGTTCAGTTTCGGTGAGTTGCCGAATCTGTTTTTCCAGTTGACGAGTTTTCAGGTATTTTTTGAAGCACATTGGCTGAGTGGGTAAGGTGACCTTTCAGTGATCACCAGCTACTGCCTGCGCCCCCGCCCCCAGAACTACCCCCACCCCAACTGCTACTACTGGACGAACTGCTGGATGATCCGCCCCAGGAACTACCGCTACTGCTGCCCGATGATGAATAGGTGGTAGACGAATTCGAATTGGATGGCCTGCTGGCACTACCCTGGGCAATTGCAATTGTGTACTGTGTTTCGTGGTGGTGGCCGCAGGCTTTGCACTCATAGTCATGGGCTCCCCGGCCTTCGCGCTCGCTGGTGGCTTCTTTTATGACTCGATTTCTGACTAAATATTCCGCTTTTGATCCGCACTTTTTGCAGCGTTGGTATGCGGTATTGTTTAAGTTCTCGTAACCGATGGTTTGGGTACTATCGTGGGTATCGTTGCGCCAGACATCGTAGTCGACAGTACCCAGGTTCTGTTCAGTTTTCTGATAATCAGTCAAAAAGGCATCTCGGTGCGTTACCGGTACTTTGGTTAACTGGTAACCTTCTGGCGATGTTCGGTTTGCATTTCGAATGGCGTACAGTGCTTTTTCATCCTCTTTTTTCATCCACCAGAAGGGGATGGGATACAGCAGGATATTGCCAAGACCATTGAACTGAGCGGCCTTGTACCGTACATACCGTTCCGACTCGGTCATGGTGCCGAAAAGCTGATTGAATGTATTGATTCGACGCCGTCGGGCGTCCCATAGAACTACGCCTGGATAGGCATAAAAGACAAGGAGAATTTGCCAGCTGTGAAGCCAGTGATCATCCCGAAGCTGGACAACCATACACCCGACGCATACCGGCATGAGTACGTAGAGCAGAAATGCCCAGAGCAAGCGCCGTCTTGACTGCGAGATCGTGATTTCGATTTTGTCGGCAATGGGATTCTGGTTTCTGAAGAAAAATAGAAGTAGCCGGAGGGCTAATAACGCGGGGGTTAAGAGGAAAAAGAAAACGATGATCGCGCCATCGTCAAGCGGTTTTCCTTTTTGGTACGACTTCGCTTTCGATTTATCATAAACTTCCTTGGCGGCTTCCGGCTCACTAATCAGCCGGGCTATCTCCTGAACACCCACCAGCATGGCCCCGTCGAAATCGCCGGTTTTGGCTAGTGGGATCATCTTCTCCGTCTGAATACGTTTGCAAATGGCATCGGGCAGAATCCCTTCGAGCCCATAACCAGTTTCCATCTCGATCCGGTGCTGGTCTTTCACTAACAGAACCAGGAAACCGTTATTTTTCTGTTGATAACCCAGTCCCCACTTCCGAAACAGTGCCGTGGCAAAGTCTTTGGGGATGCTTTCGCCAATGGAGTTGAGGCACACAACAGCTACCTGGGCGGTGGTAGAATCTTCCAGCTTACCCAACATCTGATCAATCTGCCTAACGGTGGCACTGGATAGGATATGATCCGGATTGCTCACGTAGTATGAACTTTGGCTCTGCTTTGGATTGGGTACCGTTTCAAGCGTGTAGGTCTGGGCAACAGCCGGTGTAATTCCTCCGCCAATAAGCAGAAACAAGAAAACGATCAATCGGATACTACTCTGGTTCATAGTGAGTTAGTTTTGATTGGTAGCGCTGTAGCCCGATGAATAGATTCTGTATTTATCCTTGCCCTGGAGGTACTCTGTTTCCTGAAACGTGACGGGGTCAGCTCCTTTTACTGCATAGTTGCTGAAATAGACGTGTTGTTTGTCTTTGGAATAGTATTTTCCCACACCCGTGAACGTGGCCAGATCAACGTGTTCAAGTGGCTTCCAGGTGGTATACTGGCCCAGCACTAATCCCCAGGCGCCGTGTTTATCGTTGAAATTAAAGTCCGACACTTTCCGAAACGTCGCTCCATCTACGCCTTCCATTGGCCTATCCTGAAAATAAACCCGTTTGCTGTCATGCGTCAGGTAATAGCCATTGAACATCGGCACAACAACAAACGTAGCCGGGTCGGCCCCGTTGATGGGCATAACATCTTTATATACCTGATGACTATCGCGGGCGTAGGCGATGCCTTCTGCCGATACATTCGTAGCCGTTTCATTGGGGTTCGGAACGATGGTAAAATGAGGGCCGTCAGTACTGATTACCTGATCGCGGGAATAACCCCTGGCTTTGTCTTTAGAATAACTCCCGGCCAGGTACGTAAAGGTGATGGGATCTGAATTTGGGATGATTTTGCCGAGGTAAAACGCATGGTTTTTATCCTTGCCGTACTCGTCGTTGATGGCGGTAAATGAAGCTGCATCCGCTTCACCGATGACCGCCCGATTAGCGGGCCAGCCAGTATAAAGGACTACGTCGCCTTTTTCGATTCGGTAGCCCTTTCGTGAACTTGGGCCACAACTTAATAGAACCAGACCACCCACAAGTAAGCCAACTAGACCCAAAAAAGCGTTCATCAGTTTGAGGATAACATTCATGATTCAGGAAATTAGCGAGCGCTATGGACGTAGATTTTTGGCACCCTACCCAGCGCCTGTTCATGGTGTTGTCGGCTGGACGGAATAACCGGAAGCGAAGGTGTTTCAGGTAGTAGGATGGGTACTGGTTCACGCTCAATCGGCATTTCGACCGGCTCTAATTTCTTCGTGCCCGATAGATTTGCCTTTAGCCAGTCGATGTAATACCTGAAGCGTTCGACGTCGTGATAGGTTTGCCAGATGATCACGAAACTACCGTTCTCTGTTTCTGCAATTCGGATGGGCGTAACGGTGTCCAGCACAAAGAATCGGTTGAATTTCTGCCGAAAGGTGAATCCTGACGTATCTATTTTTTCACGGGCAACCCGTTTGAATTGCTCACTAATGGTGTTAGGTGCGAATGAAACTGCCAGATAATATGTGAAGGTTGTCACATGAGCATTGCCAGACATACCTGTCGATGAGGTCATTCCCTGCCACCAGTTAAAGCAAATCTCTTCACCCGTTTGGACTGTCATCTTTACATCGGCACAGGAATAATACTGGCTGCCTAACAGGGTAGAAACCTGCTCTGGAGCTGTGGCCGCTTTGTAGATATGGTTTGCCGTAAAAAAGGCCTGTAGGCTAATGTCTGCTTTTTTGCGGAAGACGATAAACGACACCAGAAAAAGGATAACAAAGAGTACACATGAACTGGGGCCATCACCAACCAGTACAACTGCCATCAGCCCTACCCAGCTACCTACCGAATACTGAATGGCATTTCTGGGCGATTTACGCCGGCCAACTAAATACACGATGAAGAAACCAACGGCATATAGTGCACCGAAGACCATGACCTGAAAAAGTGTACCCTGATTCATACTAATGGTTCGATAAACGCTAAAAAATGACCAGAATAAATAGAATAAGTAAGGTGATACTGATTAATGCGATCCAGTCAAAACGTTGTTCCAGAAAACGCCTTAGTCCCTTTTTAAAAGGCTTCCAGAAGCCTGGTTTGGTGAAACTCTCCCCCCTCTCCATTCCCGTATTTGGTTAGTTTGATTACTAATTCATGCTAAAACTAAGGCTGTTATCTGCGTTGATTTGGCCGGGTTGATAAGTGGAGGGAACACCGGGAAAACCGGCAGAAGTGGCTTGATATATGGCTTATTCGCTACTGCATTCACTCAGTTTTGCCAACACATCAGGCTAGTAGCTGGTTGTTTTATTGACTGCTTACCAGATCACTAGCTCAACCTATGAATCAAGCACTTATTAACCGCCGGACACTGGGCGTTACGTTTACTGCCGATACTACATGCGTGCGCGTATGGGCACCACTGGCCCAATCCGTCGATCTTCGTTTTTGTAACCGGGACGTAACGGTACCGCTTCAAAATGATGGAAATTACTGGCAGGCAGCCATCAATCAACTTCAGCCCGGCGATACCTACAAGTTTGTTCTGAACGGGACAATGGAACGGCCAGACCCGGCATCGCTGGCTCAACCGGAAGGGGTACATGGTCCATCGCAGGCAGTTGATCTGGCAAAATTTGCCTGGACGGATGCCAATTGGCAAAATCTACCGCTTGAGGACTATCTAATTTATGAGCTTCATACGGGAACATTCACGCCTGAAGGTACTTTTGCCGGTATCGAAAGTCGGTTGGATTACCTGTTGGAGCTGGGCATAAACACCGTTGAAATTATGCCGGTGGCCCAATTCCCCGGTACGCGCAATTGGGGTTACGATGGTGTTTGCCCCTACGCCGTGCAGTACTCGTATGGGGGCGCGGCAGGTCTCCAGCAACTAGTCGATATCTGCCACCGGAAAGGGCTGGCCGTGGTGCTCGATGTTGTCTATAACCACATGGGCCCGGAGGGGAATTATTTTGCTGATTTCGGCCCGTATTTTACAACACGCTACCAGACGCCCTGGGGCAATGCGCTTAACTTCGATGGCGACTACAGCGATAGTGTCCGACGCTATTTTGTCGAAAATGTGTTGATGTGGTTCCGGGATTTCCATATCGATGCGCTACGGATTGATGCCGCTCATGCAATTCACGATGCGCGGGAAACCCACCTGTTGCGGGAGATCAAGCAGTATGTCGATGAACTGATGCAGCAGACCGGACAGATACACTACCTGATTGTGGAGTCTGATCAAAACGAAACGCGCTTTATTCAGTCGCTGGCCGATATGGGTTACGGTATGGATGCTCAGTGGAACGATGAGTTTCATCATGCGCTTCGGGTAGCGGCCGGTGGCGAACGAAAAGGCTATTACGCCGACTATAATGGGATTCAGCACCTGGCCAAATCCTATAAGGATGCGTATGTGTACGATGGCACCTACATGCCCCGTCGCGCCCGGATTGTTGGGAAATCAACGGCAGGCCATGCCGGACGACAGTTTGTGGTGTTCTCCCAGAATCACGATCATATTGGCAATCGAATGCTGGGCGAGCGACCCAGTCAGTTGGTGAGCTTTGATATGCAGAAACTAATGGCTGGTGCTGTGATCAGTAGTCCCTATTTGCCCATGTTGTTTATGGGCGAAGAATGGGGTGAACTGAATCCGTTTCTGTACTTCGTTAGCCATTCTGACCCTGCTTTGATTGACGCTGTTCGGGAAGGGCGTAAACGGGAATTTGCCGCTTTTCAGGCATCTGTTGCCGAGGGAAGCGGGCTTGGCGTAGAGGCACCTGTTGTAGAAGCAACCGATGCACAGGATGAGCGGACGTTCGAGCGGTCGAAACTCCAATGGGCGCGCCTGACAAAGGAGCCGCACCAGACGCTCTTTCGATATTACCAGACGTTGCTGGCATTACGTAAGCATTCGTCCTTACGGCACCCAAACCGCGAATCGGTGGCCGTTGTTGCTGATGAAATCCGGCAAACGCTCACCCTGTTCCGGCAACATAAACAGCCCTCAACGGGCCAGACAGCCGAGCCAGAGACAGTGGTTTGCCTGATGAATTTCTCGAAAGAGCCCCGATCACTTTTGCTGGCTGCTAGTACGAAACCCTGGCAGAAGCTTCTGGATTCGGCCGATCCGAAATGGCGAGGCCCCTTATCGGCTCCGCAGTTAGTAGCTGGCAATGAATCTGTTGTGGTTCAACCCGAGTCTATTCTGATTTATACGAATCAATCAAACCTCAAGTAATAAAAATTTTAGCCACAGAGAACACAGAGATTTTCTATACCTCTGTGTTCTCTGTGCCGTAACGACGGACCGCTCTGTGGTTAAAAAAAACCTTTACCAATCGCAGAATAGCCACTGTATGGGAAAATAAAACCGCCGGAACAACAAAGCCCGGCAACCAGACATAGGGAAATTTTAGTATGGCAACGTTAGGCTGATCAAAGGCCAGTTGCTGAAATGGGAAGGGAGTTGCTAAAAGGGCATGACCAACAATATTCAGGACCGAACCTAACATAGCCACATTCCAGACTAATAACCAGCGGGGAGACAATTGTTTCCGCTTGAAGGCGTAGTAGAAGATAACAGGCGCTGTTAAGCCCGCCAGAATATCATAATTCCCACCTTCAAATGTCATCAGTTGGGGCACCTGCTGATACAAGTACAGACCATATAAGGTTAACTCGACCGGTAAACGAACAATGTGCAAAAACGTTAATCGCGATAATGGTAATTGATTAATCCAGAGACGGCCTTTGCTGGTAATCAATAAGCTTATTATCACCAATAACGGTGGGCCCAAAACCACTACAAAACGGGGCGGTTTGGCGTCGAGTTGCTGAAAAAATTGATTATGCGCTAACAGGCCTAAGACCACCAGCCAGCTAAAACTTACCATAAGAAATTGGCTGGCACCACGAACAGAAGTCTGACGGATAGCGGTGAACAAGAGCCCCACTGTTAGACATGTGGTGAGAGTGAAAAACAGCGCTAACCAAACTGGAGTAGCTTCGTATAAATGAGATAGATTGGGCTTCATAAAGCATCTTGGTTTAGCAGGCACCCTTGCCCACGCTCACAAAGGAAGCCAGCCCCAGCCAACTCCGCACTCCCTAACTGCCAGTACATCTATGAATGGTACCCCAAAGAAGCATGAATGGTCAGTGTACCGACGAGGCCTGGAGCCATTTTTTGAGTTCAAGACTTCGGTACCGACTGACAATTACCTCCTGACTCGCCTGTTGCTTGTGGAGGGCGGGGGCGAGCGTAACCACAAGTTTACGATTTACATCATCCTGAACAGACCGTACAGCGCCCAGGCCTACAATAAACTGGCGACTGAGTTGAAAAAAATACAGACTGTCCAGGCTTTCCTGCAGTCGGGAAAACGAAGAATAGCGAGTTGCTACCTGCTGTCCATCGGCTTTAACTAATAAAACCAAACCACCCGTCGAGTAGAAATAAGCAATCTGGTCTACGGGTAGCCAAACTTGTCCTGTACTAAGTTCAACTGCAACAAGTGGCGTTGATAAAGGTAGTGTAGAACGGCTTGCAGCGGCTAGTGAGAAATCATCAGTCAAGTGATCGGCACGCTTCTGGCGTTCCGCAAAAAAAGCGCGTAGCAGATAAAGTCCCGAATACCCTCCGTTGACTATAGTAGCCAGTGTGATACAAACGGTAAGACCTTTGAGGAGCGTATGCACAGGAGGCCAGTGATTCATATAGACTCGCTGGGCCAGAGGAAAAACGATTGCGAATGTCAATAGTGTACAAACACCGCCTAATAGCACCTGAGCACTTAACCTTCGAACCGGATTCTGCCGGAAGGGTAGGCGCGTATCCAGCCACCGAAAAATGAGCATATTGACTTCCCAACAGGAAAACATGACGGTAACAACCGTCAGAAAATACGGCCAGGGAAACTGATAGCCCGCTTGCCCTGGAAACACCTGACTAAACACAACATGCGAGGCCACCAGAGCCGCCAGAGGAATAGCGACCAACTGTAGGAAAATGTGCTGTAGGCGTGTAAGAGGAAACATAGTATATATAGAGTACAAAATCTAGCAAGAATAGGCCTTAAAAAAAACTACTAATCGAAAGTGAATAAAAAATAGTGCTAAAATCCTATGATTAAAATCATGCATCTGGATGATGTGGTCTAGATATAACAATATTTTCAATTATAGTTTTGCAGTAATTATTGATTGATTTATTTGATAAAACGTAACTATAATGTTACTAAAATAAATCAATAGGGCTTGGTTAGTCGATAGGTAGAACACGTTTCGAAAGATGTGTAGTGGATTTTACGAGGTATCCTAATTGCGCAAACGTTTAATAAAGTCTGTTGGATTACAGCCATTGCCAGGAGAGTAATAGTATTATGTTGTGTATAATTAAAATGTGAATACCACATGTTTTTCTTTTGATTATTTAGGTCATTTCGTCTAAGAAAATAGTGATCTCACACAGAAGCTTAGCCTGCCTGGTAGGTTCGTATTACTGCTCCTGGTAGGTTTACTAGGGATCGACTGTCTACTACCTACCATATGAATAACTATCAGAACCCTCCGATTTACATGGTTGATGATGACCGGGATGAGCACTACTGGCAGATGCCCCTGCTCACCGATTATGAGGTACTGCGTCTGCTCAAGCGAGACTCTGGCTTTAAGTCTATTTCAATTATCATCTATAGTACATCGGCCAGGTCAGCAGACATAAATCGCTGCACTGATCTGGGCTGCATGACTTTCTTTATCAAACCCAGCCGTACTATAAAAAACAGTGAACGTTTACTAAGCTCTTTTTTTACCTCTAACCTTACTGATCATGAAAATTAGCTATACTTTCTCGCTGGTCTGTATGTTTGCCACAACTCTCCTGAGTTGCTCACAAAATCAGGCAGAAAAGGCCTTCCAAATCTCACCAGTGTCCATTTCTACCCGTCCTGAAGAGGCATTTCCTAACCAGCGGGGCGTTCTGACAACTGGTCTCCTTAACGGAGAACCCATCAGATACTTCCTTGTGGGCGATCAGGCTGTCTTCCAGAGCGATATCCTGCTGCTGCCCGATAACCTTAAGCAACCTTCCGAACTCCACACCCAGGGAACCGGACGAGTCAAAACATCACTCCGATGGCCCAACAAAATCGTCTATTACACCATTGACCCGGCACTGCCCAATCAGGCTCGGGTCACCGATGCCATGGCCCACTGGGAAGCCAACACCCCCATTCGCTTTGTTCCCCGTACCACGCAACGCGGCTATGTTTTGTTTCGGGTTGGCTCAGGTTGTTCCTCCAATGTGGGCTATGCCGGGAGTCAGCAGTATATCAACCTGGCCAGTGGCTGCACAACAGGTAATACGATTCATGAGATTGGGCACACGGTGGGGTTGTGGCACGAACAGTCGCGGGTGGATCGGGATGTGTATGTAAACATCCATACGGGCAATATCCAGACCGGTTACGAACCGGATTTTCAGACCTATGCTCAGCGGGGTATGGATGGGTTTGATTCTGGGGGTGGGTTGGATTTTGGGTCGGTCATGCTGTATGGTTCGTATGATTTCTCTAAAAATGGCCTACCTACGATGACCAAAAAAGACGGCTCAACGTTTATAGGTCAACGTCAGGGTTTGTCTGCAACAGATATCAAAACAATCGGATATATGTATCCGTAACCTGTTGAGCAAAACCAGCCTATTGCGGCTAAAGGGATGTAAACTTGCAATGAATTTTTGTAATGATCTATGTTCGTTTTATTGCCTGTTGGATGGTAGGTAAACTAATTGTTTTTGAAGTGCTGTTTATGTACATTTGCGTTCTTGCTCTACTAGCCCGTAAGTATCTAATTTTCTTTTCAACCGGCCTATAGTAGTTCTTCAGGCCTACGAAACGGTTTCAGCGTAACTACCTGCAAGCACGCCAGGCACTCAACAAATTTTATTGGGTTTATTGTAAGCATATCGCTAGCGCAAAGGTTCTTGTTCTTATCCAAACTGCCTACCTAAGTAAAAAG
Source organism: Spirosoma sp. KCTC 42546 (assembly GCF_006965485.1). Classification (NCBI taxonomy): domain Bacteria; kingdom Pseudomonadati; phylum Bacteroidota; class Cytophagia; order Cytophagales; family Cytophagaceae; genus Spirosoma; species Spirosoma sp. KCTC 42546. The sequence goes on along the minus strand of NZ_CP041360.1, from coordinate 7,568,420 downwards.
CGATCTGTGATACTCTATTGTTTATTATTCACACATGTCAATTCAACTACTGGTCATTGAGGATGTAGCGCAGATACGGGAAAACTTAGCCGAACTGTTAACCGCCAATGGTTATGAAGTAAGGACGGCTGAGGATGGCATACAAGGAATCCATGAGGCTAAAGAATGGCAACCCAATCTGATCGTGTGTGATATTATGATGGCCAATATGGACGGCTACCAGGTTCTGGAAACTATACGAGCCAATCCAGATATCGCTCATATCCCATTTATCTTTTTGACTGCCAAAGCAGATATGATGGATTTGCGGCAAGGAATGGGTTTAGGCGCCGATGATTACCTGACCAAGCCATTTCAGGTAAACGATCTGTTAAATGCGATTGACAGTCGACTCAAAAGGAACCAGCAACAGCAAGTTAATTTGGTTCCCTCTACCAGTCATTTAAAAACCATCCGTGGTCGCGATGATAAAGGGCATATGATCCTATCGACGGAGGAGTGCGCTTACTTCTTCACCCACAAAAGAGGGTATTTTGTGTGGCACCCACTGGGCACCTTTCAACTGGATATGAGTTTGGATACCTTAACGACTAAGCTCGACCGAAAGCAATTTTTTAGGGTTAACCGAAATGTCATTCTGCATCGGAAAAGTGTTCAGAAATATTCCTACTGGGATAAAGGTAAATACTGTTTGTTTGTCAGTATTGGCGGAAAACCTCAGGAGGTCATCTTACCTAAAGCGCGGTTTCGGTCTTTTAAAGAATGGTTGGCTGGTTAGTGTTCGTTCAATTTAAGGTCTATTGATTTTATACGAATTGATCAGAAGCGATAAAATCAGCTGGGCCTACATCGAAAGCGTGCTAGTCCAGTCGACTAGGTTACCCTGGTTAGACATGGAGAAACTTTTAGAATTTTGGTTTGATGCGTCGTTGCAGGGTGTCGCTTTTCTAGAGCCTGTCCGGAATAGCCAGTGCGAAGTAACCGATTTCTGTTATCGGCGAGTCAATACGGCGTTTGCTCACCTGCTTCGGCAAACGAAGGAGGAACTGGTTGGTCATATCGTCAGAAAAGTCTATGAGCCAACTCTGGAAAATGATTTCTTTCATCCGCTGGTAGCCGTTCTGCAAACGGGCGAAGCACAACGGCTGCTAAAACAGTATCGGCTGGATGGAGAAACTGTATGGCATGATGTTACCTTAACCCGTCTGGACGATCTGGTGATGGTTAACGTACAGGATGTGAGCGAACAGAAAAAGTCGGAGTACAACTTACAGCGACATCTGGCCATGGAGTCGATTTTGTCGGCCGTTGCAAGTCGGTTTATAACCCTAAAAACCGAAGAGGTTGATGACTATATTGTTAACGCCCTAGGTCAGGTTAGTGAGTATATCGGTGCCGAGCGAGCGTCGGTATTCATCTATTCAAACGACTACCAGGAAGGACGCTGCCTCCACGAGTGGTGTGCTCCGCGCATAGCTTACAGGAAAAGTAAAATTCAGACCAGACCCCGAGAATGTTTTGACTGGATGCGCCCAACGCTGGAAAAAGGGGAGACCATTCGCCTGCAGGTTGATAAGCTTAGTCCAGAGTCAATCCATGAAAAAGCCTTTTTTGAGTTTATTTCGGTTAATTCAATGATTGCTATACCACTGCTCCAGGAACAGAAAACACAGGGATTTGTTGGATTCTATACAATCAATAAGCCGCAAGCCTGGGATCAAAATGTCGTTTCTCTCTTAGAAACTTTTAGTACGCTGGTTGCTAATGTACTGTATCGCTTAAAACAGGAAGCCGCGATCCAGCGTGCCAATCACCGCCTGGAAGGCTTACATGCCATTGATCAGGCACTGCTTAACCATCGGCTAGCCGATCAATCTCCGCTGTCGATCGCCATGAACTATATGCATTTCATGGTTCCCTGTAACCGGATAACAGTGTCTCAAATTAATAGTGCCACTGGCCAGATTGTAGTTAAGTGCCGGGTATTGGAGGGAAAACTGGATATGAATCCAGAGTTAACCGTGGCATCTCATTCTTTGTATGAGCGGTTCCTCCGAAACCATAAGCCCAATCAACCCATTTATTATCCTGATCTGGAGACAGATTCAACTGGTATACCCGATGAAATAAATCCCTACCTGCGAGGTTCCCGTTCGCTGGTTATCATACCTTTATATCGTCAGGAAGAATGCATTGGCGGTTTTTCCCTATCATCGATTAATCCGCATTTCTTTACAGAGGAATACCAGCAAATTGCTCAGGAATTGGCCGGTCCTTTAGCCGTTGTTTTGTATCAGCAGCAATTGGATGACCAGCTTAAACACTACACCGAACAACTTGAACAGCGGGTAGAGGAACGTACGGGGGAAATCAGACGCCTGTCGACTTTGCACCAGGCAATTTTAAGACATGCCGGGCAGGCTATTATCTCGACAGACATTCATGGGGTAATCCAGACCGCTAACCAGGCCAGTGAAAACCTATTAGGCTACCGGGTCGACGAACTGATTGGGCGAATGGCTTACCTTGAACCCGGATCTCCTAGCAATCCACTACCTACCATTGCGTATCGGTTAGGAGAACAAGCTCTACCCCTTGCTAATATTTTCGCCGATGCGCTGGCTACTCAGGGCTATTTTTATTGCGAATGTGTGGCTATTACTAAAGTCGGGTATCGGGTACCTATCCTGTTAGCCGCCAGTGCCTTACAGGATGGCGATGGGGTCACTATCGGCTATGTAGGAATTTCTACGGATATCTCTGCTCTAAAAACAGCCGAAGTAAAGCTCCAGCGGAAAAATCAGGAGCTGAATACCTTCTTTGAAGGGGCTCTGGATATGCACTGCATCTCGGATAGTGAGGGAAATATTGCGGAGGTTAACCGAGCCTTTCAGGCAACATTGGGATATTCGGCGGCCGAGTTGAAATCGATCCTGTTCTTACACCTGATTCATCCCGATGAGCAGAAGTTTGTCTATAAAAATTTACTGATTGACATTCTCCGGCAACCGGTTCGCAATCAGATTAACCGGATGCGTAGAAAAGATGGTAACTATCGAGTAATTGAGTGGAATGCCATTGGTATTGATAATGTCGTATATGGGTCTGCCCGTGATATTACGGAGCGGCAGGAGAACGAAATACAGTTACGAAGCCTAAATCAGCGACTTAAACTGGCTACTCAGGCGGCTGGTCAGGGGATTTGGGAAATTGATATGGAAAATGATCGGGTAATCTGGGATGATCGGGTATGGGAAATTTTTGGCCTTGCCCCTGGACGACCTTACCTGAGTTATCAGGAGTTTGTGAGCAAGATTCATCCCGATGATCGCCCCCCATTTCTGGAACGTCATAATTTTAAATGGCCGGAGGATACAATTTTGAATGTAACCCGCATTGTGCGGCCAGATGGAGTAGTACGTTATGTTAAAGCGAGTGGTAAAGTAATTCGAAATGAACAGGAGAAGCCTATTCGGCGTATTGGTGTGATCTGGGATGTGACCGAACAGGAACGGGCCGAAGCCGCTCTACGGGAAAGTGAACAGCGATTTCGGGAAATTGCTGAAAATGTTGATGAAGTTTTTTGGATTCATTCGGCCAATCCATTCCGACTACTCTATGTTAACCCAGCTTACGAGCGGGTATGGAATACCAGTTTTGAACGCCTGCATGAAAATCCGTACTCATTCATGGATACCGTACTGAAGGAGGATCTGGCAGCTGTTCGTCATCTTGTTGAGCAGTACAAAGCGGGTGAGGAAGGTCAGCTGTATTTTCGTCTAAAAGAGAAGAATAAGTCCGTGCGCTGGCTATTTGTTCGCACCTTTATTATTCGCGATGAAGCAGGTACAGCCATTCGGCAAATTGGTATTATTAATGATGTTACCAGTCAGAAAGAGAAGGAACTGGTTTTACAGCAGGCACTAGCACGGGAACAGGAATTGAATCAACTCAAGTCGCAGTTTGTCTCTACGGCTTCCCATGAGTTTCGAACCCCGCTCACAACAATTCAATCCAGCGTCGATTTAATTCGGTTGTACCTGGATTTGCCGGTAGCTAAGGCCCAGGTTTCTATTCAAAAGCATCTGGCTGTGATCGAAAAAGAGATCGACCAATTTAGCAACTTGCTTACCGATATTCTGACCATTGGTCGAATTGAAGCGGGGAAAATAAGCTTTAGGCCTAAGCAAGTGGATATTGTTTCGGTTTGCAAAGAAATCATTGCTACTCATTTCAATCAGCGGGGCGATAACCGCACTGTTCAGTTTACAGTAGAAGGAATACCCCGTCAGGTTTTTATTGATGCTAAATTGATTAGCCATGTTATGGTTAACTTGTTGTCGAATGCGTTTAAATTTTCCAGAACCAATCCATCATTATGTATCTTATTCAATGATAATAACTTTGTTTTACAAGTAATTGACGAAGGAATTGGCATACCAGCTAAGGATCTTTCAACGTTATTTCAGGCATTCTTCCGGGCCAGTAACACAAACGGTATTCCAGGAACAGGCTTAGGACTGGTTATTGCGCGGCAATTTGTACAATTACATAGTGGTCATTTTAACATTGAAAGCGAAGAGAAAAAAGGGACTACGTGTACTATTGTCCTGCCGATTGAATTAGCCAATCCAACACTTCCTGGTCTGGTTACTGCTTCTTCCTCACTAAACGAACGTCCTCACAATCAGAACTGAACGCATGGCTACTCAAATCTTACTCATTGAAGACGATGTTCAGATACGGGAAAACATAGAAGAACTACTGATGTTGCAGGGATTTCAGGTAGAAACCGCTACCAATGGTCGGGAAGGGATAAGTCAGGCCATGTTGAAACCACCCGATCTGATCCTTTGTGATATCATGATGCCAGAGGTTGATGGATACCAGGTACTGGAAGTAGTTCGAAATAATCGGTCGATTGCTACGGTGCCGTTTATATTCCTAACGGCTAAATCAGACCTGGCCGATATGCGCCGGGGAATGGATCTGGGGGCAGATGATTACCTGACAAAACCTTTTACGCTGGAGAACTTACTGCGCACAATTGCAAGTCGTTTGCAGCGGGAAGCCTTGCGAAAAGCGGACTTAACTACCCGGTTAGAAAAATATCGGCACACCTTAGCCTCCGTTACGGCACACGAATATAATACAGCCCTTGCCGGCATCATTGGCTTTTCTTCCTTATTGATTGATGATTTTCAACAATTTAATAGCGAAGAAACGGTATCCATGGTGACAATGATTAAGCTAAGCGGCCTGCGCCTAAAACGATCATTAGATAACATTCAACTAATGGATGTCTTGCAGCAGGTTGATCCATTCCATATTGATTATAATTATTTTTCAACGGGATGTGCAACCATAACAGCAGCCCTAGCTGACACGTACATGCTGGCGGTTGAGCATCGGCAGGACCGGGAGATTGCCTATCAGCTTGATGTGGAAAGCGCTCCGCTCCAGATTTCGGAGGAGAACCTTAAAATATGTTTGGGAGAGTTACTCGATAATGCCGTTAAGTTCTCCGGCTCAACGCAAACCGTTCGGCTGGTGGGCAAGCCTGATGGAACAGACTATTGCTTTACCTTCACAAATAAAGGACAACCCTTTAAGGAAGAATACTGCGATCAGATAGCTCCCTACAAACAATTTGATCGAAATAAGTACGAGCAGCAGGGCTTTGGCCTGGGGTTATCCATTGTTAAACGGATTTTAGAATTAAACCACGGTCGATTAACCATTGAAAGCCCATCAGAAGGTGAAACGACCGTATCTATGTGGATACCGCAGGTGGTTGCCTGACCCTCAACGCCTACCCGCCGGTAGACTAGTGCGTGTTATGTTGTATACGCTTGGCTGGTTGATAAAGACCACATCCATTCCGTTTCATCAGTTTTTTTATAATAAAACCAGCCAGATATATAGTCACTAACGTATCAACCTTATTTTCAACCTCAGCAGTTCGGGCTGGCTCTTTTAGTGTTTGTAAATTTTCAACAAATAAATTTTTGTAGTTCTTGACCTTAACAGGGGATCTTCTTTAGTATAATACAGTAACACATACAAATAGCTATCTGGACAAACAGCCAATGAATTTATATGTCGCTGGCGATGTAGGTGCCTGCCCGACTTTGTTACTTTTTTAATTCATCGTCAATTTTTTTAAGAAGATTTATAGTTGTCTTTTTAGTGAAGATAAAAGTGTTTATAGTCTCTTTTTTATATACAGCATTTGCTAGAAGTAAATTTCTTAATTTTTTTATTCTTAATGCTTTAATCTTTTCTTGTGAAGAAACGAGGTTTAATGAGTCAATAACGACTGGGAAATAGCTACTCATTTCTGGAATTAATTGTGTCATCGTGTGCGTTTCATCTATTTTACACCATTCTATACAATAAGGTATTGTTGATGTATAATAGGATAAGAATAACGTTTTTAACGAATCATTTTTGATTAAATTTGTATGTGCAGTTTGTCTAATTTCCTCATAAGCCATTTGATTTGGCTTAAAAACCAGATAACTGCCTGCGTTGTCAATGTGAAAACTAATACTATCTTTTATATCTGAATCAAGTTTAAAATAAGTCAGTTTATTGATGCTATTTACTAATTTACGACCATGGTTTATCATAACTGTTAGTTTCAGCGTGTCTTGTATTAAATTTGTTCTTAAAACAGTAAAATGTTTTTTTACTGTTTCATCATCTTTCCTATTTTCTCTCCATTCATCAAAGAAAAAGGAAATTGAAATGCCAATAAAAATAACAAGAATCTCGGAAATATATTTTTCAAGAATAATTTTAAACGGATGTTTTACGTTTCTTTCTTCCATATTCATAAAAGCCGTTTTTGACTACTAAGTTGAGAGCTTCTTGGTTTGATCTAGTTTTACGTGATTTATAAACTAAATCGGATTTGCTAATTCGACTTGGTTATTTTATCCAACGCTCACAGGGGCTGATGGATGAGAAAACTAGGATCCTGCCCACGAGCTACTTGCCACCTTTATACCCCCTGCTGGTCGGGCTGCGAACCCTCCTCCTAGATAAGCAGCCTGTCGCCAGAGACAACCCACGCGGAGCAGACAACAACGCACTTACTAATGCCAAGTCTAATCAGATTTTTTCAGATTTGAATAAACGATGGCGCTGCTACAGCTAAGTAGGTGAATGGAATTTTATAGTTCTCTGTAACTTCAAAAAAACTTCGACTACGAAAAAGCTGAAAACCCGATTCAATTAACCAATCAATCAGGACAATGACTAAAAAGGTGGCAATACTACGGAGATAAAATGTAGGGGTCTTCCAGACTGACATTCTTCAAGAGTTCAAAATTATGACTTGTTAATTTAACGGCTTGTCGCCGGATCGCAACCTTAAATATAATCTGACGGGGCGTTTACTTTCTCACACGTAGCCTGCCTATGGGCAACGGTTTAACGAACTCCCTTCATGGACCCGCCACCCAACCACCGCAGGGGTTGATGGTGACGTAGGAGCCTTTACACCCCTGCCCGCGTTGACCTTGCGGCCTGCTGCCTGTCGCCGGGAACCTGCCCTACTGGTTTGAGGATGCGAAATATAATAAAAGTGGCACAGAAATGGCTATTTTTGCAATCATGCTGTATTACCGTAGAAAAATATTGTTAGCACTTCTGCAAGCCTTTGATGGTCAATTAGGTAAGACTGACCTTCAAAAATTACTGTTGTTAGTCTCAAAGTTGCAGAGTAAACCTTCATTTGATTTTGTGCCGCACCGATTTGGCTGTTACTCCTATCAATCAAGTTGGGACTTAAGGGCTTTAAAAGCTTACGGTATAGTGTCTGAATCAGATACAGGTTGGCATATTACAAAAGTTGAAAATTATCAAGGGATGTTGACTCACGATGACAAATCTCATATCAATCATATAGCACGGGTATATAAGAACCACAGTACAGACCAACTTATTAAGGCAACATATCTTAAATATCCCTACTACGCGATAAGAAGCGAGAAGGCCCCCCAAATCTTAAATGTAGAAGAGTTGAAGAGAGTAGAGCAATATGCTTCAACTAATCAAGATAAGGCCCTCTTCACGATAGGTTACGAGGGAATCACAATTGAAGCATACTTTAATAAGCTTATTCGTAATAATGTAAAAGTACTTTGTGATGTACGTCGTAATGCCTTGAGTCAAAAAATGGGCTTTTCCAAAACAACATTAAACAGTGTATGTACGTCGTTGGGTATTAAATATATTCATATTCCAAACTTAGGTATTCCCTCAGAAAAGAGACAGAATTTGAAAACCCAAAAGGATTATGATGTTTTATTCGCTGAATTTGAGAACATATATTTAGTAAATCAAACAGATAATCTGTACGGCATCTTGTCGTTACTTGACAAATACAGCCGGGTGGCTTTGACGTGTTTTGAAGCAGCTCCTTGTCAGTGCCATAGAAGTAAAGTAGCCAAAGCAATTACCGAACTACCAGAATGGTCTTATGAATTGAAACATCTTTAAAGGTGGCAAAAACGAAAGTTCTCATCACAGTTAAAACCTATCCAGCTATTTCCTCAACTTATGAGGAGTTGGTTTGCACGGCGGGTATTCTCGAAAACGGAGAATGGATCAGGATTTATCCAATTCAATTTCGTAAACTGGATTTTGCAAAACAGTACGCTAAATACGACTGGATAGAAATTGATTTGGTAAAAAATGATAAAGACTTCCGACCTGAAAGTTACCGACCTTATAGTTATGATTCCGTTCCAGATGTTGTAGGACATATAGGTACGGAAAAGCAGTGGATTCATCGTAGCGATTGGATATTGAAGAACGTGTATAATGACCTAAGCGTCTTAATTAGTGAAGCAAAAACTAAGAAAACGTCTTTGGCTATGTTCAAGCCAAGCAAAATTATTGGTTTTGATGTAACGCCGTGCGAACGAGAGTGGGACAGGGCTAAACTTGAAGCCCTAAAACAGGGTAACATATTTCAGGAGCGGAACGATAAATTTGAGGTCGTTAGAAAACTTCCCTACGAGTTTAGATACATTTTTGAAGATTGTAATGGAAAGAGAAGCAAATTATTAATAGAAGACTGGGAGATTGGAGCCTTGTATTGGAATTGTTTGATTGATGCAAACGGAAACGAAGATATTGCCCTTAAAAAGGTTAGAGACAGATACTTTGACGAATTTATGGCAAAGAAAGAATTGTACCTTTTTTTAGGTACGAGGTACGTTGAACACGCTAAGAATTACTCCAACCCATTCTCAATAATAGGTGTTTATTACCCCCCTAAGATACAGCAGTTGAGCCTCTTCTAATTTGTTAATTCTCTGTTGCACAGACGCTGCTCCGCAAGCCCAAACGCTGCCTAACCGGGGCGTTCCCTTTGTCGACCGTAATCTGCCGAACGAGCAAAACCTGACCTCTGCGGCCTGCAACCTGTCGCCCGCGACCTGAAAATGTAAGCACTTTATGGCCGGTTCACCCAACGCCAATGAGTGTTGATGGTTGGCGAGTCAATTGCCTGAATGCGAGACACTTGCACCTTTACACACTCATCATGTTGGGCTGCCAACTTTCCTATGGGACGTGCTTCCTGTCGCACGAGACCCGCCTTATTTAATTGAAAGCTCTACTCAACTGTTCATCTTCACCTGACCAGTACAAGCACTCATTTTCATCTGACCACGCAAATTCACCTAAACTGCTGACCTCAGAATCAAGAGTATTTTGATAAACGCCGAACGCAGAAGCATTTATAAAGCATTCAAGTTGACTTTTATTGTCGATCAGTTTAAAGACAAATTTGGAGGCTTCGCCAATATCGCAAAGTATGCTCTCTACCTGGGTAACAGCAAATATCGTCAGTCCCCTAAATCTGTTAATTACGTTCAGACTATGAACGCCTTTGAATCGTATATCTGTATTGAAAGTACCACCACTTTTGTGCTTCCTGAGCAATAGCTCACCATGACTAGCATTGAAGTCAAAAAGAAAGTAAAGTCCGTTCAAATCTTCGTAGAGCTTCATTAGATGTCTACTTCATGGTTTTTTAGCCTGCCCTACCCAGGCGTTTACTTTGTCGACCGGAAACCGACCCAACGAGCCCCAAAGCTTACCTGTTGAGACGTGCGACCTGTCGCAGATAACCCGCATTATGAGCCCATTTTGGACCCGCCACCCAACATATTATTGTACGCAATTACGCTTAATATCAAGACATTGATAACGAAGGTCTTTATAGTAAGCATTAGAATTTCCTAAGCCTTATGAGATGAGCCAATAGTTTAAACCAGGGTTTCTACCGCCTACAGGAAAAAGCCCCTTTTTCATAGAATTAACCCATTTCAATGATAAGCGAATCAAGTAAGATTAATACTACTTTTCAAAAGTGACCATTACCTGATAAAGACAATAATCATCGAAAAAAGTATAAAAATGAATAGCTGCAAAATAGTTTAGTTCTTTTGTTTCTAATTTCTTGAGTTACACCGGAAGTTTAAGGTTAATTCCACACAAAAAGCCCTTAACTATTTTATTGTCAAATAGTTAAGGGCTTTTTGTGTAGTCTCGACGGGAATCGAACCCGTATCAAGCGTTTAGGAAACGCTTATTCTATCCGTTGAACTACGAGACCAAAAAAGGAGCGGTCAACGTTGACCGCTCGCTATAACTGCAAAATTGCCAAAAATACCTCAACCTGCCAAACCATCGCCGTACTCCGCTGATTCGATGAGCGGTACGTTAACCCAGTTGGGGTAAATCTGGAAGTGTCTCTCTTTCACCAGCGTATAGAGCAAATCGCGCAGTTCGCCTACATTCTCGCCGGTTTCTGCCGAGATGAAGGCCACATAGTCCGCTTTTTGGGCCAGATACGTCTTTTTCAGATACTCCAGCGCAGTTTTTCGGCGCACGGCCATCGGAATAGCTACCTCTTCGTGCGAGTCAATGAACTCATCATCGTCGTCCTGATCGGGTTTTTCTATCCACTGGTCTTTCGGAACAAAGCGGTCCATTTTGTTGAAGACCAGTACCATGGGTTTATCGGCCGCTTTGATGTCGGCCAGCGTTGCGTTGACCACTTCAATCTGCTCCTCAAAATTCGGGTGTGATACATCGACAACGTGAACCAGAATATCTGCTTCGCGGACTTCATCGAGTGTCGATTTAAACGACTCGATTAGCATCGTTGGCAGTTTGCGGATAAAACCAACCGTATCCGTCAACAAAAACGGAATATTGCCAAGCGTCACTTTTCGTACGGTTGAATCTACCGTGGCGAAGAGTTTATTTTCGGCAAATACGTCGGTTTTCGCCATGGTACGCATCAGCGTCGATTTGCCTACGTTCGTGTAACCAACCAGGGAAACCCGCACCAGGCGGTCGCGTTCTTTCCGGCGCGTCTGGCTCTGTTTGTCAATTTTGGCCAGTTTCTCTTTCAGGAAAGAGATTCGGTCTTTCACGATCCGACGGTCGGTTTCGAGTTCTTTTTCCCCCGGACCGCGCATCCCCACACCGCCTTTCTGGCTGGTTAAGTGACTCCACATGCGGGTTAGGCGTGGGTACATGTACTGGTATTGCGCTAACTCGACCTGCACCCGCGACTGGGCGGTTTGGGCCCGCATCGAGAAAATATTCAGGATGAGCAAACTGCGATCCAGTACTTTAACATCTTTAAAACTCTCTTCCAGATTCCGTACCTGCGAAGGCGTCAGGTCATCATCAAAAATGACGGAATCAACCGGATTGTCGAGAATGAACGTCTGAATTTCTTCCAGTTTGCCTTTGCCAACAAACGTTCGGTTATCGGGATGTTCCAGTTTTTGGGTGAACGATTTGATGGTTGTAACGCCTGATGTTTCGGCCAGAAAGGCTAACTCGTCGAGATAATCTTTCGTTTGGTCGGCCGTTTGCTTTTGCGTAATCAGCGCGACCAACACAGCGGTTTCGGGCGGTTTTGTGTTGTCGATCATGTAAATTCTTAGAGGTGATTAGGCGTTTATAGCCTGCGAACAAGGGCGTAAATCCTGCGCAATAAGCTATAGGCCTGTAAATTATAACGGGTACTATTCGGTAAAAGTTTCGGCGTTGAATCTGTCTTGACCTACGCCATATCTCCAAGATATGGCGTAGGTCAAGACAGATTCAACGCCATCACACCTGAACGGTTTTCCAGCGTCCCCGGCGGAAAATCCAGATGGCGATACCAGCCAGCAACGTCTCACTAATTGCCACCGACCAGAATACCCCCGGAGGTCCCCAATGCAGCAGATGAGCTAGTGTATAGGCCAGTGGTATTTCAACCACCCAGAAGCATACAATGTTAATGAGTGTAGGCGTTCGGGTATCGCCCGCGCCATTGAGCGACTGACTCAGCACCATTCCATACGCCATGAATAGATAACCCAGGCAAAATACGCGAAGGCATTCGACCGCAATTTCGACGACGCGAACATTATTGTCGAACAAACCGACGATGGGGGTTGCTCCCAGGAAGAAGCCAATGCCAACGGCAGCTAAAAAGAGCATGTTGCAGAAAGCCGCCCGCCAGGCGGAGGTTTCGGCACGTTCGGGCTGACCAGCCCCCAGATTCTGTCCAACTAGTGTGGCAGCGGCATTAGCCATGCCCCACGAAGGCAGAATCGTGAATACAATAATGCGAATGGCGATGGTATAACCAGCTACTACGTCGCTACCAAACGTAGATAAAATCCGCGTCAGGAATATCCAGCTGGCGGATCCAACCAGAAACTGGCTGGTACCACCAATGGCTAAACTAAGCAGATTACGGATTAAGCTCAGGTCAGGAGTCACATCTGACTGGAGAACCTGAATAACCCCTTTCACCCGCGTCAGGGCGTAAAGCTGATACAGTACACCCATAGATCGGCCAATGGTTGTGGCCACTGCCGAGCCCATCACACCCATTTCCGGGAATGGCCCCAGACCGAAAATGAATACCGGGCATAGGATGATGTTTACGCCGTTGGCCAGCCATAGCGAGCGCATCGCTACCGATGCATCGCCTGAACCCCGCAGGCAGCCACTTAGCGTATACAGGAGCATGATGGCGGGCGCACTGGCGAAAATCATCCGCGTAAACCCGGCCCCGTTGGCAATAAGTTTTGAGTCCCCACCCATCAGGCGCAGGATGTCTTCGGCAAAGACAAAACCGACTACGCCCATAAACAGGCCCAGCGCAACGGACACGAGTATAACCTGCCCAACCGCATGCCCCGCCCCACGCTGGTTGTCTTCGCCGACCCGACGGGATACCAGTGCCGTAGCTGCTGTGCTCAGGCCAATAGCAATGGAGTAAACAATAGTGAGTACCGACTCCGTCAGGCCCACTGTAGCAATGGCTTCCGTACCGATTTTGGCCACAAAAAAGACGTCGACCACCGCAAAGAGTGACTCCATCACCATTTCCAGAATCATCGGCACCGATAGCAGAAAAATAGCCCGGTTAATACTGCCGGTTGTAAAATTGGTTTCCGAACCACGCAATGCGGCCAGGAATAACCGAAAGAATTTGGTCATTGGAACAAAAGAATATGCCGAAGCCCAGCGGGCTATTGACAGCGAATGAATGGTCTGAAAAACGTGAATGACCACCGAAGCAGAAGCAGGTGGCGGTACTCTGAAGAAAAAATGAAAAACCGCTTGGGTTTTTAAGCGAGGAACTTCATGGGCGTTGGCTAACCGACGGGCGGTTGCAGTTAAGGCTGCAAACTTACAATTTTCTTTTTTGAAAAACCAAATTTGGTTTAGTGAACGGTCATCCACAAACTATCCGATGAGCATGCAGTTAAGTAAATGGATAATGTAGAATGTAGAATGAGCACAACTGTTAGGGTGCCTTATTCTACATTCTATATTCTACATTATCCATTTTACATTCTCTTACCTATGCCTACGTCACCATTCTATTTAAACGATATTGCTGATTTTCTGCGAGATGAGTTGGCGGCTGATCGCTATCCTGGCACTGAGCAGGGCGGGACTTATTACCCGTCCAAACGCCCGATCCGACGGCTTGGCCTAGCCTTAGAGCCATTTCCTAAACTAGCAGACTGGGTCAGTGAGACGCATATCGACGCCCTTTGGCTACACCGGCCCTGGCAGCTCGACTTAACGAGTCTGCCGACTGATCTCGGAGTTTTGACGCACCATCTGCCCTTTGATGAAACCCTGACAATTGGCTATAATCCTCGACTGGCGAAGCAAATGGGAGCTATTGGCAGCTTAGAGCCAATCGGCTATAAACAAGATAGCGCTGAGGCTGGCAAGGTATTGCCCCGCCGACCTCTCGGGATGCTTATTGATATTCCCCCGCAGGAATTTGATCAGTGGCTTACAACTGTCAAAGCCATGTTCGGAGGGTATGATCGGGCTGAAGCCGGACGAGGTACCGCCGGTTGGCAACCCACCAGCTATCGAGTTGCTGTAGTGGGAGCCATGACGGATGTGCTTGTCCGGGAAGCGGCTGCAAAGGGTGCAACCATGTATTTAACGGGGTCGTATCGTAAACCCGGCCAACAGGCAGTTGATGCCACGGGCATTGCCTTTATTGCTGTTGGCCATCGCCGAAGCGAAGTTTGGGGATTACGTGAGTTGGCTAATCTGTTACACAAACACTATTCTATTGAGTGCATCGTTCATGAACCAACAATACTCAGCAAACTGTAAGTGTAGTTAACTAAGCTATGTCCCGTGGATCGTCGGCTATACGAGTATTGTCATAGAAGGTATTCATCTCGGCCATATCTTCGTCGGAAATCGTGAAATCCAATACATCGAAATTTTCCTGAATTCGTTCTCGTTTCACCGACTTTGGAATGGTAACGACGCCATGTTGCAATGACCACCGGATGAGCATCTGGTACGTGCTTTTGCCATATTTTTCGGCCAGTGCAACCAGTTTTGGATCATTTGCTTTCTCGCCACGTACCAAAGGTGCATACCCTTCAGGCTGTATAGTCTTCTCGTGACAATAATCCAGGACTTCGGGCAGGTAGCTGTAGGGACTTAGCTCAAACTGATTGACGGCGGGTATTATATGGGCCTCGGTCAATAGTTCCTCCAAATGTGCCGGGTAATGATTTGAAACCCCAATGGCACGGGCTCGCCCGTCGGAGTAGATTTTTTCGAGAGCCCGCCATGTTTCGTGTCGGTGCTCTTTTATGGGCCAGTGGATCAGGTATAAATCCACTACATCGAGGCCAAGCCGTTCCAGACTCCGGTTGAATGCCCGGAGTGTTCGGGTATAACCCTGATCGTCGTTCCAGACTTTGGTAGTAATGAAGATATCACTTCGGGGAATTCCGCTGGCTCTGATGGCATTGGCTACTTCGCGTTCATTGCCATAGGCAGCTGCGGTGTCAATCAATCGGCAACCCGCTTCAAGTGCCCACTCAATTGCCTGCTGTACTTCATTGGCCTGAGCTGGCGCAAAAACACCAAGGCCCAATAGCGGCATTTCAACACCATTATTAAGTGTGGTAGAGGGTATAGTCATTCAGTAAAGGCAAGTTTCTTACGGTAAAACTAAGTTTCATATATTAATTAAAAACCAGGACAAGATGTTTAAAAAAACACTAACAAATAAGTGCGCAAGCTGAATTGGCTATTCTACCGTATGTTTACGGGTAGAATAGCCATGGCCTTAGTTTACTGGTTTATGCGGACACTTTACCTGATTACGTGCCTTATTAGTTTAACCAGGCTGGTTGTTCGGGCCCAATCGGTTCCATCGACGGGTACCGTTCATTACTCAGCTGAAATTGGTGGGCTGGCAACATCAAACGACCAAAACCCTTTCTGGTTGCGGGCTAATCAGTACAATATCATTCCTGTACAGGGATCATTCGGAACGGTTCGGTTGGGTATACAACGCGACTACAAACCCCGACCCGATTCGATACCAAAACGGAAATCCCGTTTCGACTGGGGTTTTGGGGCTTATGCTGTTGCCAATGTGGGTCCTCGATCAACGTCTAACAATCCGGCTATTCTGTTGCCTGATGCGTATGTAAAAATCCGTTTTGGTGCGCTGGAGCTTTATGGGGGCAACCGCCGTGAAGTGGCTGGCTTAGGTGATACGCTCCTGACGTCGGGCTTTGTGGCCTGGTCTGGTAATGCAATGCCGTTTCCGAAAATCCAGTTACATACGCCTGATTATGTGCCCATTGGCTTTACCAAAAAACTGCTGGCTTTTCGGGTTGGCTATGCACATGGCTGGCTTATCGACTCGTACATTCAGGGGAGTTATCTTCATCAGAAATACTTCTATGGCCGAATCGGGAAGCCAACTTGGCGGGTTCGTTTCTATGCTGGGCTGAATCATCAGGTGCAATGGGGTGGCCATGCTGCTTATTTGCTTAATCGACCCGATTTAGCTGTCAATGGAGGGTTACCAACTTCCTTCCAGGACTATCTATCAATTATTACCGGTCGGTATCCTGATGCGCTGGAAAACAACCGATTCACTACGTTCGATGGGACGAATCGCGTGGGTAACCACGTTGGGAACTATGATGTAGCGCTGGAATGGAAAGGTGTTCGAACGAACTGGCTACTCTATCATCAGCACATGTACGATGATGCATCAGGTCTGGCATTGCAAAATGTACCAGATGGATTAACGGGCTTACGGTTTCAAAATCATGCCACAACAAACACCCGTTTTCGGTTTCAGCGACTCGTTCTCGAATGGCTGAGTACAACGAATCAAAGCGGCCCAACCTTCGACCCAACAGCCCGCTATCAGGGAGCTGATAATTACTTTAATAACAGCCAGTACATTGAGGGATGGTCGTATCGGGGACGAACAATTGGAACGCCTTTCATCATGCCTCGTTCGGATTTGGCACCAGCGGTAGCTACTGAATATGCAGGCAATGGATTTTACCCGAATAATCGGGTTGTGGCGTGGTACCTGGGTACGATAAGTGCTTTTCAACGGGGGCCAATACTAACGACACGACTTTCTTACAGCCGAAATTTTGGTTCTTACAAACAGCCTTACCCACAAGTTTTCCATCAGTTATCCACCCTAGTAAGCGCCCAGTGGCCTATTCGTAAATGGTCGGGTACATCACTAACAACAACACTATCGCTTGATCGGGGGGAGTTGATGCCAGATGCGTTTGCCGGTTACCTAAGTTTGAAAAAGTTCTGGTAATAAGGCCTTTATGAAAAATATACGTTTCCATTAAAAAATATTTTAATCTCTTTTTAATATCTCTAAATCCGTTTGACGCGTATTGCCGTATAGTCAAGTGCAGTTAGCCTGTTTACTGCGTCCCTAACTAATTCTTCAACGAGAAAAACTATGGCTATGCTTTACAAAAAGCCCTTTCTACGTGTCCTGGCCGGTATGCTGGCGCTTGGTTCCTTACTGACGCTCAATGCCTGTCAGGATCACCGTCTACCACCAGACCCAGGTGCCGTGCCCGATGCAAGTGTTTACCTATTAAATGATGCTAATCAGTTGCAGCGGGTGAACATCAAGAATCCCAATGTGGTCTTGTCAAATCTTGTCATTACTGGCGTAAACTTTCAGGCTGGTGAACGCATGTTGTCAATTGATTTTCGACCCGCTACCGGACAACTGTACGGAGTCAGTAGTATGAGCCGTCTGTTTGTTATTAATCCAACAACAGCAGAAGCCCGACCTCTGACAACGAGTCCATTTACACCCGCTATTTCGGGGTCTGTTGTTGGTATTGATTTTAACCCGACAGTTGATCGTATTCGCCTGGTTACGAACACCGGGCAGGATTTGCGACTGCATCCCGAAACAGGGCAGGTAGTTGCTGTGGATGGAGCCATTAATGGCGTTTCTGGTGCTATGATTTCGGAAGTGGCCTACACAAATAACAGCGCGGGTGTAACAACAACAACTTTGTATGATATTGATCCGGCCACCGACCGGCTCTATATTCAAAACCCACCTAACAACGGTACACTGACCGACGTTGGGCCGCTAGGCTTAGATATAGCTGGGTCTGCTGGTTTCGATATTTCACCGAATGACAACACACAAGGGCTGGTTGCTGTGCAGTTTAATGGCTCATCGGAGTTAGATCAGATTAATCTGGCAACTGGTCGTTTGCAGAAACTGGGTAACCTGACGGGTACGGTCATTGGGCTGGCTATTCCAACGAATCCGGTTGCCTACGCCATTGACAGCAACAATAGCCTGCTTATTTTCAATCCCGTTAGTTTAACGGGCCTAACTCTAAAAACCATTACGGGCCTTCAACCGGGCGAAACCATTCTTGGTATCGACTCCCGGCCAGTAAATGGTCAGCTGTTTGTACTGGGTAGCACTAGCCGACTGTATACGGTTGCGGTTACTAATACAAACGTTTGGAGTCTGGTGCAGGTGGGTAGTGCCGGGGCATTCACTCTGTCAGGAACGGACTTTGGTTTCGATTTCAACCCAACAGTCGACCGTATCCGGGTTGTTAGCAACACAGGACAGAATCTTCGTCTGAATCCGGATAATGGCGCTTTAGCTGCTACTGATGGAAATTTAAACCCAGGAACACCAAACGTAACAGCGGCTGCTTATACGAACAACTTCGCAGGAGCCCTCACAACAACGTTATATGATATTGATATTCGTCCGGGCAGCGCGGTTTTACTCCAGCAAAATCCACCAAATAATGGTACATTAGTATCTGTTGGTCCGCTGGGTGTTGAGGTAGAAAGTGCCAATGGCTTCGATATTGGTGGCGCAACCGGTACGGCTTATGCGCTACTTCGTACAGGTGGTAACAGCACGAAAGTCTATACAATTAACTTAGCAACAGGCGCAGCCACGGCTGGCCCAACTGTTCCAGGTAGCCCCATTGTTCGTGGCTTTACTGTTGGTTTAGGCTTCTAAGTTGATTGATGTTACTATAATCGGCCCGCCTTGTTGATCAACAAGGCGGGCCGATTATAGCTATTGACCGGATTGCAATTATGTGCTTTCGGAAGGAAAAAATGATGAAGACAGGGTCGAAATTGAATTTTGATGCCAAAGCTCTAAACTGTCCTAATTTCATTATTTTTGTTCACTAGTGAACTCATATACCATGCTTACGAATCTGCAACCGCCTTTATCTAATGTACAGACAGAGCTGCTAAAACTCTATTCAACGGATATTTCTGATGAAATGCTCCTTGAATTGAAAAAAGTCATGGCTAAATTCTTCCTGGATAAGCTCCGAAACCAAGCTGATCAAGTATGGGAAGAGAAAAAATATACTGATGAGTTTTTCAAGAACTTAAATCCGAATGCCTGATTATCGAATTGTTCTTGATACCAATGTTATACTGAGGGCTATTTCTAGCAAGTCAACTCTGGCAGTTATACTTGATACGCTTTACGACGGCAAGTTTAGTCTGGTTGTGTCTTCTGAAATTCTGTTGGAATATGAGGAGATGATAACCCGATTTTATGGCCATTCTACGGCACAGGTATTTCTGGATTTTCTACTACTTCTTCCTACTATTGAACGCGTCGAGCCTTACTTCGCGCTAAATCTGATAACCTCGGATCGTGACGATAATAAATTTGTTGACTGTGCCTTTGCTGGGAATGCCCATTACATTGTTACTGATGACAAACATTTCAACGCCCTTGGCGCAGTTGATTTTCCAAGAATCTCCATTATAACAGCAGAAGACTTTAAGGGGCTACTTCAACGGTTTTAATCCTTAATAGGATACCTCCAGTTGATATTGGCAATCAACCTCATTTAAATCGCTGAACAGCCACTTTCCCTTTGGCACCTACAGCGTAACAAGTACCTTTAGCGCAACCCATTGAATGGAAGCCTTCTGTATCGAGTTTCTGCCAGGTTTGTCCCTGATCGGCCGATAGGCTCGTGCCTGAAGGACCAACGGTTAGTAAACGGTCGTCGGGAAGCAGGGCGATGGCTTCTTTCAGGCCCGCTGGATTCGTCTGGGCTACGAGTTGCCAGGTTTGGCCACCGTCGCGGGTGATGGCTGCGTTTGGGCCGGGCTGCTGCTCCTGTTTGTAGTTGCCACCGACGACCATGCCAATTTTGTCACTGAAGAAATGCATACCAAACAAGCCCGTGGCTTCTCCGCCTGGTAAGGGCGTTTTGCTGACGTTCCAGGTTTTTCCCCGATCACTGGAACGGAATACGCGCCCGTATTGCCCACCGCCCGAGGCAATCCAGACGTTTCGTTTTCCGTGTACAACGAGACTGGTACCACTAGCCGCAAAAGCCGCTTCATTAGGCTCCATCAGTGGTAACGAAGCCGCAGGGATCGGTTGCCAGGTTTTTCCGCCGTCGTCGGTGGTTAGCATAAACCACTTACTATCAATAGCAGCATCCGCTGGGGGATCGCTAAACACGATGCCATGTTGATTGTCCCAAAAGTCGATTCCGTCGAAAAACACGCCTTTCTGTTGCGTTTGGTAAAGTAGTGCCCAGGTCTGTCCGCCGTCATTGGTTTTGTAAATTCGGGCCTGATCTTTTTCGGCGGGGCCAGCGCTCATGAAAAAAGCGGTCTGGGCATCTATGGCTTTTACATCGCGGAAGTCGCAGGTTTGCGCGTCGGGAACTGTACCCGTTTGCCAGGTTTTACCACCGTCGGCCGTTCGGACAAAGGTTCCTTTTGTACCGCCAATCCAGGCAATATCAGCGCTGACAACACTGACAGTGCGGAAACTGGCATCGGTACCAACGGTTTGCATCTGCCACTGAGCAAGGCAGCTAAACGGAGTCAATAAGCAGAGTGCCAGCAGGCGGAAGGATCGAATCATTTCAGTAAAGGGATAATATAAATGAACAATGAATAATGGACAATGAATAATGAACTGCTAGGGCTGCACGTGCAGTAAAATGGATAATCTATAATAAGGTATTTTCCAGTGAGTTATCCATTGTCCATTATACATTATTCATCTTACATTATCCGTCAACTTAACGCCCCTGATTTTTATAATACCGTTGAATGCTTTCAGTTAACACCTGATAAACTTCGGATACCCGAGGCTGATTACTAAGATAGGCCAAATGCGAGTCAATCGTGCTTAGGTCACCCCGGCGGGCCGGACCGGTTTGTACGTCGGCTGGGTTAGGGGCAGCTAGTCCTTTTCGGAAAGTTTCCGCAATCAATGGTCGGAGTAAATCGAATTCCAATCCTTCGTGCGTAGTGAGGTCGTGCGCAAGGGCTAGTAAGTGATTCGTGAAATTGCAGGCTAATACAGCGCCTATATGCAGGGTTCGGCGTTCGTCGGATGTAATCAAATAAACAATATCGCTGATGTCCTGGCCCAGTTGAACCAGGCTATCTTCAGTAGTGGGATCAGAGGCTTCAATGCAAAGTGGAATCTCCTCAAAGGCCATGAAGGGCTGGCCTTTGGTAAAGGTTTGTAAGGCATAGAAAACCCCTGTCTGAACAGGTACATCGCTATAAATAGCCATCCAATGCTCCAGGGATCGCAACGATTGGCCCCCAGACGTATGCACAAGTATGGAGTTTTCAGGTAACACCAGTTGCGAGCAGACCTCTTCGAGTGCGTGATCAGCAACCGATAGCACAAATAATCGGGATGGGCTGTCAGCAAAATTTAATTCGGAATGGGTCCGCGCATCGTACAGGTTACTCACTAGCTGGCGGGAGTGCTGAAGCTGGCGACTGTATACTTCATTGATATGATGTCCCGCGTTTTCAAGAGCTGGAGCGAGGTGCCAGGCCAGGTTTCCTGCGCCGATGAACGAAATTTCCATGTTCAAGTATAGAACATTTTACTGGAAACGTTATCTAAAGCGAGTGTGTGAACCAAGAACGATTCGTGGATATGAAACGGCCCTCTTCACGTTAATTCTGTGAAAATATGGCCCGGTAATTGTAGAACTGCTTGTAAACAAGGTCGTTTATAGCTTCTGGTTCAAGAAAATGAGGCTTACTTTGTTCGCATGAAGACAGTTTAATGCGTAATTTTACTCCCTATGTATACTGAAACGAAAGAAAACAGCCTAGTAAAAAATCTATTGCCCTATTAGACGAATGGCCTAATTTTGGCCGTTTGATAGAAGAACGTATCCTCGCTACTCATACTGAACCTGAAAGTACCCCCAATGGTGAACCACTACTTTGTTCACAGTCCTGTTGTCAGTCACTTTATTCTTACCATTAGTCGGCTTCTGTTCATCCCGAACGGTTGGTTGATAGTGGGATGCTGGCTATTGTTGGGGCTGGGTATAGGCTACAGTCAGGACCAGCCAGCACCCGCCAAACGGGGAGCAGCAGCACGGCGTCAACAAGCTACTGCCGATTCGGCACGGGCCAATGCTCGCCGACGAGCCATTATGCGGGCGGACTCGGCTAAGCAGGCGCTTCAGGATCGTACCGATAGTATTCGGGCGTTACGCAGTGCCAATCGACGGCCAACGGTAAACTGGCCTGACCGGCGAGCTACGCGCTTCTCCGAACGACCGTCTAAATCCCCCTTTATTCTTCGTGACCCTAAAGGTGTTTCAACAGATTTTCGACTTAGTCCCGATGGCGGTATCGGCGTTACCGAGCGAGTCAGGACTGGTGTATCCTTATCGGGTGCACCTACGCCTAATTCAGTGCAGGGACGAACGGATGTAACGACTCCGGCATCATCCACAACTTCACCCGGCCAGCCAGCAACTGGCCCTATACTTCCTCCATCCCAATTCGGATTGCCGTATCGACCGGCGGAAACGATACCGTTCTCGACTTATAACCAGCTTCAGAACCAACGTGTTGAACAAAGTGTCTGGCGGGAGTATGGTGCCAAGCGCGATGGGCAAAGTGCCTTGAGTGGACGTGGATTAATTCCAAAACTCGAATTGCCGCCTGTAATTGATCGCCTGTTTGGCGGTAGCCAGGTTGATTTTAAACCGAATGGCTTTGTAACCCTCGATTTTGGGTATCTCTACCAATTTAATGATAATCCCGCCTATCCCGTGCGTCAGCGTCGGAGCGGGAATTTTCTCTTCAACGAGCAAATCAGCATCAACTTCAATGGGAAGATTGGGGAGAAATTAGGTGTACTCGCCAACTTCGATACCAAAGCCAGCTTCAATTTCGAGAACGCGCTGAAACTGAACTATCGACCCGGAGGTGGGTTGCCCGCGTTTGGAACGGGGCAGGGGTTGCCCAGCTTACCTGGCGTGCCTAAGGCACCTAATTTGCCGGGTGTTCCGGGTGTGAATGGCAGTACACCGGGAATGCCCGGATTCACCCCGCAAAACGAAAGTATTTTGCAGGGACTCGAAGTGGGTAACATCAGCTGGGCAGTGAACAGTCAACTGATTCCAGGGGTGCAAAACCTATTTGGGATTAAAACCCAGTTGCGTTTTGGTAAACTGAACGCCACGCTGGTGGCCTCGCAGCAGCGGTCACGCAAGAATGAGATTGTATTAAGAGGGGGCACATCGAACCGTCCGTTTGAAATCCGCGCTGATGGGTACGATGAGAACCAGCACTTTTTCCTGTCGCAGTTTTTCCGGGCTAATTACGAGTCCTCGTTGAAAACAATGCCTCAGGTAACGTCGGGAGTTAACGTAACCCGGATTGAAGTGTACGTAACAAACCGGACTAATACCACCGAATCTTTACGGAATATTGCCGGATTTCAGGATTTGGGCGAGGGTAATCCATATAGCCTGACGAACCCGAACCTCTCGCCATTTTCGCGCGATAACCGAACCCCAACGGCCAATACGGCCAACGGTCTCTTTACGAAACTGACGACCAACGCAAATGCTGCTTTCCGACAGGTAGATCAGACGAACGATCAATTAACCAACACCTTCCAGTTAGCCAAGGGTACCGATTTTGACCTGCTCCGGGGCGCCAAACGGCTGACCGATCGTGAGTATAGATTGCAGGCCGATCTGGGTTATATATCGCTTGTAACGCCTTTACGGAACGACGAAATTCTGGCCGTTGCCTATGAGTATACCTATCAGGGTCGGCGCTATAAAGTGGGTGAGTTGACAGAAGATTATCAGTCGCGTAAAGGCGATGAAGTACTGGTATTGAAGTTGCTTAAATCGGCTACGTTACGCAACAACCTTCAGTTGCCGATGTGGAATCTGATGATGAAAAACATCTACCCACTCAACACGTCGCAGATTACCCGCCAGGGATTTCAGTTGCGAATTATTTACAAAGATGACCTGACGGGTATCGATAATCCTAACCTACAGGAAGGGCGCCGAACGCAGAATCGGCCGCTGGTACAACTGTTTGGTATGGATCGGCTTAACCAACAACTGGATGCTCAGCCGGATGGTAATTTCGATTACGTTGAGAATTATACGATTGACAGCCGATATGGGAAAATCATTTTCCCGGTTCTGGAGCCCTTCGGGTCGTATCTGGAAAGGCAGTTCGATGCTGATGAAGACAATTACAAAGCGAAATACGTCTTTAACCAGCTGTATCGTACCACCAAAGCAGATGCTGCCCAGCTTGCCGATAAAAACAAGTTTTTCCTGAAAGGTTCGTTCCAGTCGGGCAATGGTGCCGAGGTGCCTTTGCCGCCGGGTGTTAATGAGCAGTCGGTTACGGTTACGGCGGGTGGTGTACCGCTGGTGTCGGGCCAGGATTACGTACTCGATGCTCAAATTGGCCGTCTGCGAATTATCAATGAAAGCGTGACCAATTCGGGCCGTGAGATTCGGATCAGCTACGAACAGCCCGATTTGTTTCAGAATCAGATCCGTACGCTTATTGGTACGCATCTGGATTATGCGGTTAATAAGGACGTTAGTATTGGTTTAACAGCCATGCATATGAAAGAAACCCCGGCTGGTTTCCTGACGCGGGTGGCCCTTGGTAACGAACCCGTTAACAATACAATTCTGGGTGTAAACGCCAACATCCGGAAAGATGCACCCGGTTTGACGCGTTTTCTGGATGCGTTGCCGGGTGTGCAGACCAAAGAAATGTCGACGGTTCAGTTCAATGGCGAGGTTGCACAGCTCTTTCCGGGCACCAATCCAAAAGCCAAGAACGAAAGCTATCTGGATGATTTTGAAGCGGCTCGTACTATTTTCGACCTGACTCGTCAACCCATTCGTTGGCGTTTGGGGGCTACTCCGCAGCAGTTTCCACAAGGCTCTTTTGCTGATCCGCTACCGTATGCTTATAACCGCGCCCGAATTTCGGTCTATACGGTCGATCCAAGTATTTTTGGATCGACGGGGTTACTGGGCGTGGCTTCGAATATTGATATCGAAGATGCCAACAAGCACATGTACGAACGGCCATTTCTGCCCCAGGAGTTATTCCCCGGTCGGTCGGCAAGGCCAGTGCAGTTGCCTGAAAACATCCTGGACGTAGCCTATTTCCCATCGGAGCGGGGTATGTATAACTACAACCCAAATCTGGATGCGAATGGCCTTTTGCCGAACCCCACCCAAAACTTTGGTGCCGTTACGCGAGCTATCTCCTCAGACATTGATTTTGATAACGCCAATGTGGAAAACATAACATTCTGGCTTATGGACCCCTTTGTGAAGGGTGATGCGGGTGATATCCGATATGGGCCCAACCCCAATCAGATTTTAAAAGGGGGAAGCCGCCGGGGAGGAGGGAAGCTCGTCTTTAATCTGGGCGATATTTCAGAGGACGTTATTAAGGATAGTCGCTACGAATTTGAGAATGGGTTTCCGCTCGATTCCGTCATCAGCACCCGAAACCCAGGTACCGATGCTACAGCATGGGGCCGGGCACCAACACGGCAATTTGTTACGAACGCTTTCCAGAGTGGTTCACGTGAGCAGCAGGATATTGGTCTGGATGGGCTGAGTAGCCAGGCCAATATTCCGGCGGGTGTTACCGCCGAGAAAGACTTTTTCAGAAATTACCTGACGGCCGTTCGTACGCGAGTTAGTGATCCGAATGCGCTAGCCGATATTGAGCAGGACCCTTCGGGCGATGACTTCAAGTTTTATCTCGGCGACGATGCCGATCAGCAGAAGTACATTATTGCGCGGTATAAGAAGTTCATGGGTATGGAGAACAACTCGCCCGAAAACACCAGCGCCAATCAGTACCTGACCCCCGCATCGACCACATTGCCCGATATTGAAGATTTGAATATCGACAACACGATCAATGACAACGAAGCCTATTACGAATACGAAATTGACTTACAGCCCGATAAGCTGGAAGTTGGCCAGAGTAAATACATTGTTGATAGGGTAACGGTAAATACACCGGGAGGCCCCGTAAACTGGTATCAGTTCCGGATTCCGGTGCGGGAGCCTTTGCGGAAAGTAGGCAGCATCAATGGGTATAAATCCATCCGGTTTATGCGGATGTACCTGACCAACTTTGCTGATCCCGTTGTACTTCGGTTTGCCGAATTACAGATGGAAGCTAACCAGTATCGGAAGTATACGGGCGATCTGACTCAACACGGGTTACAGGAAGTCCCTGAGCCTTACGATGCCAACTTTACTGTCTCGACGGTAAACATTGAAGAAAATAGTAGTACGCAAACCACCACGCAGGGGGGCGATAAATACCAGTATACAGTGCCTCCGGGCTACGTTCGGGATCGCGATTATACCCAGCCGAATATTGTTGAGTTGAACGAGCAGTCGATGCGCCTGAGCGTAACGAATTTGCGCGATGGCGATTCGCGGGGCGCATTCAAAAACACTAATTACAACCTGTTGTTCCGGGAGCGGATCAAAATGTTTGTGCACATGCACAATCCCGAAACTGAAAGTGGACAGGTATCAGCTTTTGTTCGGATTGGGACTGACTATACTGATAACTACTACGAGATTGAAATCCCTCGATTAATTGCTACACCGGCTGGTAATCAGCCCGATAATGTTGTCTGGCCAGATGGTAATACCCTGGATTTGGCACTTCAGGAATTAATTGACCTTAAAGCGAATCGGAACCGGGAGTTTGGCCGAAAAACGTCCCTACCGTTTACGCAGGCTTCTTCCACGGGACGTTATTTGCTCACGGTGGTAGGTAACCCTGATTTGAGTTCGGTACAATCCATCATGATTGGAATGCGCAATCCCAAAATTCTTGGCGATGGCGAGCGCCCTAAAACGTTCACGATCTGGGTTGATGAACTGCGGGCCAACGGCTACGACCAGCACGCCGGGGTGGCCGCTGTAGGCTCGGTGAATATGAAGTTAGCGGACCTGGGCACACTCACAGCTTCAGGTCGAATTACGACCTTTGGTTTCGGAGGAGTGCAGACGCGCATTGGCGAGCGAGCCCTCGAAACGACCTCTGAGTTTGGGCTCTCATCAGCCCTTGCCATCGATAAGTTCCTGCCAGCCAGTTGGGGGCTTAAGGTGCCACTCTACATCAACTACGACCACCGCAATGTGGATCCGCATTTTGACCCGCTGGACCCGGATACCCCACTGGAAACGTCGCTGTCCACGAAGTCGGAATCCGAACGGGCCGGCTATCGTCAGTTAGTGCAGGATAATACGACGCGTCGAGGCTATAATTTCTCGAACGTGCGGAAGATGAAAACCAACCCGAATGCGAAGTCGCATTTCTGGGATTTCGAAAATTTTGCGTTTACGTATGCGTTCAACGATATGAAACGCACGAACATTCTAACCCAGGAATACCTGCAACGCCAGAATCGGGGCGGCATTTCGTATACCTATAGCGCACAACCTAAACCCTTTGAACCGTTCCGAAATGTGGCTTCCTTTGAGGCTCCGTATCTGCGCTGGCTTAAAGATTTCAACCTAACGCTCTTGCCAACGTTGGTCTCAATTCGTACGGATATGGACCGGAGTTATATTAAAACCCAGCTTCGTTCATCAGACCTGACAACGGACGGAATCCAGCCGCAATTTGAGAAGTACTTCCTGTTCAATCGCTATTACGATCTGACCTGGAACCTGACGCGCAGTCTGGTATTGACCTATCATGCGCAGGCTAATGCCATTATCGACGAACCGGCGGGCGATATTAACACCCAGGCTAAACGCGACTCGATTCTGAACAGCATTAAGCACTTGGGCCGGATGAAAAACTTCGTGCAGGAAATCCGGGCCACCTATCGACTGCCGTTAGACAAGATTCCGTTACTCGACTGGATTGCCGCCGACGCCAGTTATAGAGTGGGCTACCAGTTCCAGGCTAACTCCTACGGCATTGTCGATTCGCTGGGTGTTCCGTTTGGGAATATTATCCGCAACGACCGTGAGCAGGGCATTACGGGGCGGGTCGATTTAATCCGGCTCTACAATAAAATCCGCTACCTGCGCTTTGCCAATACGCCTGCGCCGGTTCGAAAAAACTTTGCCCGTAACCCAGGCGACATCGAGGATATTGAGCGGGGCGACAGCAAAATACTAAAGAACTTTACGCGGGCATTGCTGACCGTGCGCGGTATCAACTTCTCCTATAATTTGCAGGAGTCCACGATTTTGCCAGGTTTCCTGCCAACGCCAAAACTGTTTGGACTCAGTGCCGAAAACGCACCGGGATTAGGTTTTATATTGGGTAGCCAGGATCACAACATAGCGTATAAAGCGGCCCAGAAAGGCTGGTTATCACCGAGTACGGTACAGAATACCGCTTTCCAGCAGAACATTACGAAGAAGTTTACCGCCAGCACAACGCTGGAACCGTTTAAGGACTTCCGAATGCAGATCAACTGGCGGCTCGACCGGACGGATGCATATCAGGAGTACTACCGGCCAGGCTCGCAGGGTGGTCCATTTGAGACTCAGACACCGGTTCGTAGCGGACAATTCAGTATGTCGTTCTGGTCGTTCCGAACAGCGTTTAAGGGGTTGCGTAGCGATAATACGTCTGTTCTATTTGATAGTCTTGAGAGCTATCGTACGTATTTTCAGCAGAAACTGAATAACGAAGCAAAAGAAGGGAACCGAGTTGGTACGTACGATATAAACGCACAGGATGTACTGATCCCCTCGTTTTTTGCAGCCTACAGTGGTCAGAAAAAAGAAAAAGCGAAGTTCTCACCGTTTTATAACTTCCCACTTCCGAACTGGCAGATTGCCTACAATGGCATTTCGGGATTGGGCATTATTCGGAAATACTTCTCCGCCTTTACTATTAATCATAGCTATTCATCGACTTACAGCGTCGGTAACTTCATCTCGAACTTAGATTATACAGCGGCTTATGTAAATCTGGCGGTGCAGGACTTTGGAGTAGGAACGCTAACTAACCAATTGGGGCAGTTTATGCCTATTGTGGCGATGAGCACCATCACGATGTCGGAGAAGTTTGCACCCATGATTGGTGTCCAGTTTCAGACGAAAAACCGAATTAGCGGCCAATTGGCCTACAATCAGAGTCGCGACGTAGCCCTGAGTTTGTCGAATGCCCAGGTTGCCGAATTGAGCAATAAAGATCTAACGGCCTCTATGGGCTTCACCCGGCAAAATTTCCGGATTCCATTCAGGATCAATGGCGCCTATAAGAAGCTGAAAAACGATCTGACGTTCTCCCTGGCGCTGACGTTCCGCGATACGCGAACGATTCAACGTAAGTTAGATGCCGAGCAGATTGTTACGGCGGGTAACGTAAACTTCCAGCTGCGTCCACAGATTAGCTACATTGTTAGTAAGCGCCTGAACTTCAACCTGTATTTCGATCGAACGTTTAATGATCCACTTGTGTCAAACTCGTTCAAACGGGCTACCACGGCGGGTGGTGTGCAGGTGAAATTCAACCTGGCTGAGTAGCCAGGAGGAAGATCAATCCGGAAACAAGCCAATCTTTTTTCGCAAATACGCTCTCACCTGATCGATTTCGGCAGCTGCTTCGTCCATTTTTTGAAGTTGTGCTGCCAGGATAGCCCGTTTTTCAAAATTAGTAAGTTTACCCGCTCGCCAGTCTACAAATTTCTCCTGTATGTCTTTGAGAGTGAATCCCATAGCTTTAATAAACTTAATCTGGAGTAATCCCGCCACGTGCGACTCGTCATACTGACGGTGTCCCCGACGACTTTGGCGATTGCCTTGTAGTAAATTCAACTTCTCATAAAAACGAATTGTGTCGGGTGTTATACCGGTTCGGTCGGCTAGTTCGCGGATATACATTTTTCTGAAAAATTCTGATTAGTGGGAATTCTGGAGTTAACTCCAATTTGTTCGCTATACGAATATGAAACCATTCTCAACAATGACAAAGACAATTTTTATCACTGGTGCATCGAGTGGATTGGGTAAAGCGGCAGCCATCTTGTTTGCCAACAAGGGTTGGAACGTGATTGCCACAATGCGTACGCCCGAAAACGAAACTGAGCTTACTCAAATTTCGTCCATTAAACTTTTACCCCTGGACGTTACTAATCTCGAACAGATACAAGCTACAGCTCGGCAAGTGACCGCCAGGGGTAAGGTAGATGTAGTGTTCAATAATGCAGGGTATGGACTGGCTGGGCCTTTAGAAGGCACCACCGATGAGCAGATTGTGAAACAACTGGAAACAAATCTGCTGGGCGTTATTCGGGTTACGCAGGCATTTATACCACACTTCAGAGCGAAGAAATCAGGGTTGTTTATTAGCACTACGTCGATTGGTGGACTGGTTGCATTTCCGTTTAATTCGGTATATCATGCTACAAAATGGGCCTTGGAAGGCTGGAGTGAAAGCATGTCGTTTGAATTGTCCAAGTTTGGTATTGGTATCAAAACGGTTTCTCCGGGTGGTATTACAACCGATTTTTCAGGCCGCTCAATTGTTCTGACATCCCACGAGGCCTATACTGGCCAACTCAATAAAGTAATGGCTGCCTTTACAGATCCAGCCCGCCTGGCAACTTACTCAACTGCCGAACAAATAGCCGAAGTCGTGTATGAAGCAGCTACCGATGGCAGGAGTCAATTACGGTACGTAGCTGGTGAGGATGCCAAAGCATTATATGCGCAACGCTTACAGGTAGGTGCCGAAGTGTTCAGGAAAGTAGTGGATGACCGATTTTTTAATGAGTAAAGCCGTGCAGGCTATTACCTTATCTATTGCAACACAATTTATTAGCACAAAGACCGGAATCCCCGATCAACAATCGACCTACTATCTAGGTTGACTTAACAAACCCCAATCAACTAACGTATGAAATATAATCCGCTTGGAAATACCGGTGTATTAGTCTCCGAAATCTGCCTGGGCACCATGACCTTTGGTGGAAATGGCTACTGGAAAGCTATGGGCGAACTGCAGCAGAATGCCGTCAACGACATTGTTAAAGCGTCGATAGATAATGGAATCAACTTCATTGATACGGCCAATGTCTATTCATTTGGTGAGTCAGAACGATTGCTGGGTCAATCATTGAAATCGCTCGGTTTATCGCGGGATGAGCTTGTGATTGCTACCAAAGTGCGTGGGCGAATGGGCGAAGGTAAAAATCAGGTTGGTTTAGGTCGTCTGCAAATCATGCAGCAGATAGAAGGTAGTCTGAAACGCCTTCAGATGGACCACGTTGACTTGTATCAAATTCATGGATTTGACCCCATAACACCTCTGGAAGAAACCATGCGGGGTTTGGAAGATGTGGTGAGAAGTGGCAAAGTTCGCTACATTGGCTGCTCAAATCTGGCAGCCTGGCAGGTCATGAAGGCAAATGGTATTGCTGAGAAAAACGGCTGGACAAAGTTTGTATCCACTCAGAATTACTATTCCATTGCCGGGCGCGACCTCGAAAACGAAATCGTGCCCATGGTACAGGATCAGCAGATGGGTATTTTGCCCTGGAGCCCATTGGCAGGCGGATTTTTATCTGGAAAATACACCCGCGATAACAAACCCGACGGCGATTCCCGCCGACTTGCCTTTGATTTTCCGCCCGTTAATCAGGAACGTGCATACGACATTATCGAAGTCATGCAGACCATTGCCGAAGCACATGGGGTTTCGGTAGCTCGAATCGCACTAGCCTGGGTATTGGCTAAACCGGGGGTAACAAGTGTAATTATCGGCGCTAAAAATACCGACCAGCTGGCCGATAATATAAAGGCTGTTGAAGTAAGCCTGACGACCGAGCAACTCGACCGGCTCGATGAAGTAAGTGCTAACACGAAACCCTATCCGCAGTGGATGATTCAGCGCCAGAGCAGTGACCGACTGGGGGCATATAATTTCTCACCCAATCAATCGACGGTAGCGAAGTAATGCGACTGGAAAGCTGCTTATAACTAAAGTGCGGCTTTCCAGTCGCATTACTGTTTGCAAATCCGGTCTCATCTGCCGTATTTTGTGCGTATAAATTAAGACCCCCTGAAAATGAATTTTCCCGCAGAACTGAGTTATACGGAGGATCACGAATGGATTCGGATCGAAGATGATGGTACAGCAGTAGTTGGTATTACTGAATTCGCGCAGAATGAGTTGGGCGATATTATTTTCATTGATGTCAATACGGTAGGTCAATCACTCGGAAAGGGGGAAGTTTTTGGTGCAGTTGAGGCTGTTAAAACGGTATCAGACTTGTTTTTACCCATCGAAGGTGAAGTACTTGAGCTGAATCCAGCCATTGAGAAAAGCCCTGAATTATTAAATAGCGATCCGTATGGCGAAGGTTGGATTATTCGTCTGAAACCTGCCGATGCGGGAGCAAAGGATGGGTTATTAACCGCTGATGCCTACCGGGAATTGGTAGGTGCCTGATTCACTGAATAAACTAGTAGAAGGCTCCGTAAGGGGCCTTTTTTTAGATAATTACTTCACTCGCAGCCCTCTTCTCAAAAACGCAGAGGGAAATTTTCTATGCAATTTCTAATCCGTTCTGCCCGTGTTGTTGATACTGCATCGCCCCTGGATGGGCAGGTGGTTGATATTCTGGTTGAAAACGGCCTGATTCGTCAGCTTGGCCAAAACTTGTCTGTTGGTTCTGACTACAGGATCATTGAGTCGGACAATCTGCATGTGTCACCGGGTTGGGTCGATATGCGTGTATTGGCACAAGACCCTGGCTACGAGCATAAAGAAGACCTGACCAGCGTATGTAGGGCGGCAGCCGCCGGTGGTTTTACCGATATTGCCGTGTTGCCCAACACGCAGCCGGTAATAGACGATAAGGGAACGCTGGGGTACGTCCGACGAATGGCCGAAGGGCAACCTGTGAACGTTCATGTGATTGCGGCTGTAACAAAAAAAGCGGCTGGCGATGACTTTACGGAAATGCTGGACCTGCATCATGCCGGAGCCGTTGCGTTTTCTGATGGGACACACCCACTCCAGAATCCTGATCTGCTGCTCAAAACACTCCAATATCTGCAACCGATTAACGGCTTGCTCATGAATCGGCCCGAAGAGCAGCTACTGACTCGATTTGGCCAAATGCATGAAGGGATTCAAAGTACATTGCTTGGCCTCAAGGGAATGCCCGCTTTAGCGGAAGAGCTACTTGTTGAGCGCGATTTACGATTGCTGGACTACGTGCTCGGAGCCCGGAGCATGGAGCAGAGTGAAACAACAGCTTCAAATTCGCTGGGCGCTGGGCCCCGTGCTCCGAGCCCCCTGCACCCAGTATTACACTTCTCCACCCTATCTACTGCCCGGTCGGTTGAACTGATCCGGCAGGCGAAAGCACAGGGGATGCCTGTAAGTTGCGATGTGGCGGTTCACCAGTTAGTGTTTGATGACTCGGCCTTATCGGGTTTCGATACGAATTTAAAAGTAAACCCACCCTTTCGATCATCAACGGATGTGGCTGCCCTTTGGGCAGGCTTAGCTGATGGGACGATTGACGCAATTGTATCTGATCATTCACCCCAGGATGCCGAGAGTAAAAATCTGGAATTCGACCAAGCTGAATTTGGTATCATTGGGCTGGAAACGGTCTTTGCTGCCCTTGTAACGCACAATCAGGGCTTACCGCTGTTGCAACTCATAGAGAAACTCACGAGTAACCCCCGAGCCATTCTGCGACTACCGGACGTGACTATTGCCGAAGGACAGTCGGCCAGTCTGACGCTTTTTGACCCAACTGCTACCTGGCGCTATGAGCGTACGTTGTCAAAATCCAAGAACTCCCCGTTTCTGGGGCAATCATTCACGGGCCGCGTAGTCGGAACCGTACATCATGGCCAATTTAAGCCAACCACATGAAAAGTATTCTGAATTATTTTGGGCATCCGTTGTTGAAAATTCCGCTCCTGGCCGGATTGCTGACGGGTGTTTTGTGCTTTCTGTATTTTCTGGCTTTGTATGCCATTGGTATCCCCGCTCTGGGTAATATTCGGGTACTGGATTACGGCATTCATATCATTGTTATGGTGGCCACAGTCTGGTATTATCGAAAATATATTGGTCATGGTCGACTGCATTTGTGGGAAGGCCTGACCATTGGTTATGTTCTGAATACGGTTGCGGCTTTAGTAACGGGCTGGCTCATTTATCTGTTTGTGACTCAAATTGATCCGGGTGTATTTGCGGAATATATCGTTAACTCGAAGAAGCTATTACTGGATGGTAAGAAACAGCTTACAGACCAGTTTGGTCCTGAAACCTTTGCCGAGCAATGGGATAAAACGATCAAAATGACGCCGTCAGTCCTGCTTCCCGACGAACTGACGAAAAAAACAGCCTTAGCCGTGCTGCCTGTGCTTATTATTTCGCTTATTTTCCGAAAACAGGACTACAGCGTTTTACAGTAACGCACTATACTCATTTCCTCACGATCATGAATAACCAGACTTCTACCGCCCGTGTTGCCCTAAAATGGGGGCTTATAACTGGCATTACCTTGGTTCTCTACTCAACCATTCTGTATACACTCGATCAGGCAACTAACCGTGGGCTTAGTCTCGTTATTTATGGTATTCTGATTGTTGGTCTGATCCTGGGCATGCGCGAATACCGATCTGCCAATGAAGGGTATATGAGTTTTGGAGATGGTATGAGCCTGGGCACCCTGTTATCTGCCATTGCCGGGTTCCTATCGTCCTTGTTCACGATCTTTTATACGAACATTATTGATCCTGGCTTTCAGGAACGCTTAACCGAGCAGGTTCGTGAACAGATGGAAGAGCAAGGAAACATGTCTGATGAGCAGGTTGATCAGGCAGTTGACATGATGCAAAAATTTCAAAGCCCAGGGATAACATTTGCCGTTGGTATCTTCATGACCATTCTGATAGGTGTTATTTTCTCACTGGTTATAGCCGCTTTCATACGCAAAAACAAAACCAATCCGTTTGAATAGGGGAGTTGGTGAAGTAGTGGAGTTCGTGAAATGAGTTAGTAAGCTATGTTATTAACTTTACTTATTCCACTAACTCCACTACTTTACTAACTCCACTTACTTCACTGCTGACAAAAAAGTGCTGGCCATTTTTCGTAAAGAAATCAATCAATTCTTCTCATCGCCCATTGCTTATATAATCATGGGCGTGTTTCTGACAGCCGTTGGGTTGTTGCTGTGGGTGTTTCCTGATACAAGCCTGCTCG
Organism: Spirosoma sp. KCTC 42546; assembly: GCF_006965485.1. NCBI lineage: Bacteria > Pseudomonadati > Bacteroidota > Cytophagia > Cytophagales > Cytophagaceae > Spirosoma > Spirosoma sp. KCTC 42546. Next base: position 7,532,981 of record NZ_CP041360.1, on the reverse strand, counting down.
AAAATGGGTATGCCGATATGGGTACGTTTTTCAATCTGACACCCTATCTACTGTTATTTCTGGTACCTGCCATTACAATGCGTTCCATAGCCGATGAAGTGCGTTCGGGTACACTTGAATGGCTACTCACCAAACCTGTTAGTGGATGGGGTATTGTAGGTGGAAAATTCCTGGCGAGCTGGTTGCTTGTGGTTATCACGCTCCTGCCTACTTTAGTCTATTATTATTCCCTCTATCAACTCGGTTCACCAGTTGGCAATATCGACTCCGCCGGCGTATTTGGCTCATACCTTGGACTGGTGTTGCTGGCCGGTGTATTTGTCGCTATTGGCCTATGGGCATCATCATTTAATGATAACCAGGTAGTGGCCTTTGTACTGGGTGCGTTTTTCTGCTTTCTACTGTATGTTGGTCTCGGTGCTCTGGCAGGTTTATCATTGCTCGGCGGGTTATCGTACTACCTGTCATTGTTTGCGCTGGATGAACAGTATAGGGCGCTGGGCAGAGGAGTGATTGATAGTCGGAATGTTATTTATTTGCTTAGCTTACTTGTTTTGTTTCTCTTTTTGACGACCAATCGGCTAAAATCAACCTTATGAGAATTTCCTTAACTGTATTTCGATGGCTGGCTATTGTCTGGACCATCATCATGCTACTAGGCTGTCTTACTCCTCATGCTGATTTGCCGGGTGAATTGGTGACGTTTAATGATAAATTTATGCACGTCGTCATATTTGCCCCTTTTGCTCTATTATGGATATTAGCAGGTTTTCGGATGAGCTATGTGCTGGTTGCTGGAGTCTTGTTCGGGGGGCTTATTGAAGTATTACAGTACGTATTGCCCATCAACCGGAGTGCCGATTGGATTGATTTATTAGCCGATGCAGCGGGTACTGTTGTAGGGGTGTTTATGGCATGGGCCGTTCATAAAACGTACAAAACTATAGATTCGTAGTGTTACGTTTATAACACTACGAATCTGAAAGTCCTCTATTTTAAAGCCGTAGCCCGTTGTATACTGTTGCACTTGGCACCAATTACCTTATAAGCCTGAGAGTAGCCTAGTTCACCCGCCCGGCTCATGTCAATGCAGGCATTAGACTCATCCCCTGAATCATAGCGAATAATACCACGCAGATAATAGGCTTCCGCATGACGTGGATTCAATTTGATGGTACTGTTGCAATCAATCAGTGATCCTTTCTGATCGCCAAGCGATGAGCGAACCATTCCCCGTATGAAATAGGCTTCAGCGTTGGTAGGATTTAGCTCAACTGCTCGATTAAGGTCCTGTAGAGCCGATTTTCCTTCCCCATTCGAGTTTTTAAGAATACCTCGCACTAAATAGGCATCCGAGCGATCATCAGCTAATTCCGTTACCCGATAGCGATCCTGAACGATAGAACCAAAAAGTGACAACGTACTGGCCGTGATGAAGTCGCTGTAGTACGCTTTATTCTGATTGCTAACGGTCCCCATTTCAATAGACTTATCAATATCGGCAATAGCCTGTTTGGCACCGCCTGTGCGACTTTTACAGAACCCCCGGCTAAATAGCGCTTTATAGTGGGTAGGATTTAACTGTACCGTTTTATCAAAATCAGCCACGGCGTTCTCAAACTCACCCAGTCGGGTTTTTACCAAACCACGATGATAATAAAGCTCGGCTTCGTCTTTACTGAGTTCGATGGCTCGGTTAAAGTCGGCCATTGCACCTTTGTAATCTTCCAGTTTAAAACGAGCATAACCACGCCCGGCTAATGCCTGCGTTTTGTTAGGGGCCTTTTCAAGCGTAAGTGCAAAGTCAGCTAAAGCACCTTTATAGTCGTTCAATTGCATTTTGCAATTGCCACGAGCGGTTAGAATATTAACATCTGTCGGGGATAAGGTAGCTGCTTTATTGAAGTCGGCGAGTGCACTGTTAATATAGTTGATCTGTAATCGGCACAACCCCCGCTGGTAGTACAATAAGGCATCGGTGGGGTTGAGTTCAATGGCCCGATTAAAATCCTGCATAGCTCCCCGGAAGTCTTCCTGCCGAGTGCGATTTAAGCCACGGTAAAGATACGCATTGGCATCGCCAGGGTTAAGTTCAAGAGATTGGTCAAGATCAAGGTTGGCACCCTGAATGTCATTTAAACTAATTTTTGCTAAAGCACGGTTGTAGTAACTCGGTGCATTTTCAGGGTTAAGAATAATAGCTGTGGAAAAGGCCTGTAAAGCACCGGGATAATCTTTCGCATTGCTCTTCTGAATACCTTCGTTAAAGTAGTCGGCAGCTGTTTGCTGGGCAGAAGATAGCCTGGTTATTAAACAAAAAACAAGAATTAGGACAGTTACGGACAATTTTTGCATGATTATGAATGGATTAGGTTAGCAAGGGACTATTCGGGGGAAAATATAATTATTATTTGTAGCTAAATTGTGTTGTAGGGTGAAAATGTTGTTATCTATTATGATTTTAGATTAATCTACGGCCCTTTTAGCTGGCAGATTTGTTAGCTTTTAACAATACCTAAAGACGTGCTCAATTTTGAAAATAGGTGGTTAATTAACCGCTAAAAGCTGTAGAAAAGGAGTAGGGGAAAACGTCAATTTTACCACTCAAACTATTGGTTGTTATGCATATTGGATTCATTGGCTTAGGCAAAATGGGGTTTAACCTCGTCAGTAACTTAGTAAAGCATGGCCATACGGTTGTTGGTTATGATATTAACCCAACTCTGGTTGAAGGCGTTAAGAATGAAGGTGCCCAGGGCGCTAACACCTTGCCAGAACTTTATAATGCATTGCCGGAGAAGCGCGTACTATGGCTGATGATTCCGGCTGGACCGCTGATTGATACGGTTATTGAGCAACTACTGGTTGTTATGCAGCCGGGCGATGTTATTATTGATGGTGGTAACTCTCACTATAAGGATTCAATTCGACGGCATGATTATCTAAAACAAAAAGGCATTGGCTTCCTGGATTGTGGAACTAGTGGCGGCATCAGTGGCGCATTACACGGAGCCTGCACTATGGTAGGTGGCGATCCAGACGTTATTGAGCCACTCCATGGCGTGTTTCAGGCTATATCTGTGGAAGATGGTTATTTATACACGGGTCCGGCAGGTAGCGGACACTTTACCAAAATGGTCCATAATGGAATCGAATATGGGATGATGCAGTCTATTGCTGAGGGGTTTGAAGTATTGGAAAAAAGTCCGTTCCCGTTTGATTTTGAAGCTGTGGCCAAAATGTGGAGTCATGGCTCGGTCATTCGCGGCTGGCTAATGGAGTTAACTGAACATGCCTTTAGTAAAGACCCAAAACTAGACGCTATCAAAGGTCGAATGTTTTCTTCTGGCGAAGGGAAATGGACGCTTGAAACAGCTCTTGATCTGGGTGTGCCAACACCCGTAATGGCGCTGGCCTTGATGACTCGTTATCGTTCTTTACAGGATGATACGTTTACCGGGAAAGTAGTGGCAGCGCTACGAAATGAATTCGGTGGGCATGCCGTCGAGAAAAAATAAATTTTCTCCTAACGAGAAATATTTAAATCCAGTTCCGTTTTTTTTCGTTAGTATTACACAAAGGTTCGGGTCGTTTCAATTTCGCTATGAACGATAATTGAAACGACCCGTTTTTTGTTTAACTATCTCTTAACCACCGTACCTGTTGCATGAAGTTATTGAGCACTATTCAGGACCCTACCTTTACTGTAGGCAATTATAATCGACTGGATCGTTTTTTTCTCCAGTTTATTAAAGACGAACGCGACTTACCCTTTATTTATCTCACCATCCGCATTTGTCTGACGCTCATTCCACTCAGTGTACTCTTATTTATGCCTTTTTTGACAGGATGGGCTTGGTGGGCAGTGGCAGCGCTTCATTTTATCTTTAGTAATCTAGGCATTAAAGGCCCTTTTGGACTGATGTTGCACTGTACGAGCCATCGGCAGTTTTTCAAAACGGAGTATGACTGGATGAATAAGTTTCTGCCCTGGATACTGGCTCCGTTTTTTGGTCATACACCTGAAACATACTATAGTCACCATATTGGAATGCACCATCCTGAAAATAACCTCGAAGAGGATGATAGCAGCACGATGACGTATCAGCGAGATAGCTTTTGGAGTTTTATGGCTTATTTCGGCCGTTTTTTTGCAATTGGCGTGCGAAACCTGCTGAATTACCTTCGCCAGAAAAATCGCCCGAAATTGGCTACCCGCGCCTTAACCGGTGAGATTATATTCACCATTGTTTGTGTTGGTCTGTGCTTCATAAACTGGAAGGCTACGTTTTTGGTGTTCATTTTTCCGCTCTTTATCTATCGGTTCATTGCTATGCTGGGCAACTGGACGCAACACTCATTCGTGGATTTCGAAGACCCAGGTAATGCCTATAAAAACAGTATTACCTGCATTAATGTGCGGTATAACAAAAAATGCTGGAATGATGGCTACCATATCAGTCATCATGTTCGACCTGCCATGCACTGGACCGAACACCCAACCTTTTTTCTGAAAACTAAAGATAAATATGCTCAAAATCAGGCTGTTGTTTTCGATGGTATAGATTTTGGGCAAGTTTTCTTCCTGCTGATGTTTAAGAAATACGATGTATTAGCTCGAAATATGGTTAATATCAACAATGCCTTTGCTGATGATCAGGAAGCAATTGCCCTACTTCGAAAGCGTACGCAGCGAATTCCATTGAAGACTGTGGTTCCCGCCATGCCACAAGTGTCAGTTGTGGCTGCATAAGCATCCATTTTATAAACACAGAGGCACCGAGAATATAGAGTGATAAATAATACTCTGTGTTCTCGGTGCCTCTGTGTTAAGTTTAACTGCTTGCCGTACCTAACTATTCCCTCCGTCAATCTGCCTTTCAATAATCTGCTGGATGTCAACTGGTACATTGGACAGAAAGTCGTAGCCGGTTAGATTTTCGAGTTCATCAATACTGGTTAGGTAAGCACGCCAGGGTTTGTCGGCAGCCGTCTGATTATTAGGAATATTTACCGCAATCACTCGGGTGTTGGCTGTGATCTGAAATGTATTGTCAGTACCGGAAGGTACTACCACCAGTATCTTCCATAAGGAGGCTGGAACGGTTAGTTTCCCATTGGCCAGCGTGGTTGCAAAACCATTCTGGCCAATGCCACCAGTACCAGCTACTCCGGCAATAATATAGACATCGTTACCGTTCGACATTAGTTGTCGTTCATAGTCTTCTAAACTTTTCCAGACTTCCCGATTGTGCCTTGGCGCTTGTGGCACGATGTTGGATAGGAGGAAGGTGGCGGCATTATCCTCGGGCGTTATGTCGCGGTCGTCGGATGGACAAAGGTGGCCCCGGTCGAAGCCGGTATTGGTATAATCTGACGGGCGGGCAGCGTACCAACCCGTTGGTAATGAAGGGTCTGGCCGGAACTCAGTTGTTCGTTTGGCATCGCCTTTCCAGGATGGGCTTAGGCGCCAGCTTACCCAGTTTGCAATGCCCCGGACACGACTATAGGACAGTATGTATTGCGGGCGACTGATGAGGTAATTGTTGGGATTACTGGCCGATGCTCCACTCGGATTGCCGAGAGCAAGGTTGTTGGCACGATTGAGAGGAGCCGTAACTGTAGGTGTTGCGGACACTGTTGGACGAACCGTCAGACAACCGTTCAGCAGGAGCCCCAGACTGACCGCTAAAATAATAGTTTTGAACGGATGATGAAGTTGGATTGATTTTGCTGACATTCTTACGGAACTTTACGATCAATCCATAAATGTAGTAATTCTCTACGTAGCTAATTCGTAAATCTGACTGGGGAATTTAACTGACCTAAAATAGACGAGTACCTGCTGTTATGGCTAAAAAAAAGCAACCATCTGGCTACGAGAATCCTCGCTCGGCAGCTTCCAAACCCACACCAAACACGACACCGGGAACCGTGCGGCCCAGCGCAACTCGCCCAGTTGATACTGCCCAGCGTGCCCCCGTGCGTCCAACTGTAACAAAACCTGCTGAAACGCCTGAACTCCCTATTGAGAGACGGCCTGTGGCGTGGTGGCCACCTGCTATTTTGGCGTTACTCGGGTTTGCTTTATACATAAACACATTTGGGCATCAATATGCGCTGGACGATATAGCTGCTGTTGGGCAGAACTTATTCGTAAAAAAAGGCCTTGCCGGTATTCCCGACTTATTGCGCACGGAATTTTGGCACTTTAGTAATATTTCGCTAGGCTATTATCGTCCGCTTTCGCTCATCACCTTTGCGATGGAGCAAGAATATTTTAAAGATAATCCTAACATCAGCCACATGATTAATGCGGGGCTGTATGGAGTAACCGGCTTAATTGTCGGTGTATTATTACAGAAATGGCTGACCAACCAAACGATCACCGCATTTTTGATCGGATTAGTTTTTATTGCCCATCCACTTCACACGGAGATTGTTGCCAACATTAAAGGCCGCGATGAAATTCTGAGTTTCCTGTTTATTTCGCTGATGCTGCTTTCCTACTGGAAGCATCTGGAATCCGATTCTCCGTTCTGGTTCAAAGGGCCTGTCAATGACTGGCCGTTAGGCGGCATACTGGGACTCTTTTCTGTTGTAGGAGGCTGGGTTATTGGCAGTAGCTTGATGGTGAATACCTTAGGCAGTACAGCGGGTGGTATACTAGGTGTACTGATTATGGGAGCTCTATCGGGAAGCTGGCTGGGTCTTGCCTGTGCATCGCTCTACTTTGCCTTTCTCTCGAAAGAATCATCCATTGTGAGTCTGGCCTTAATTCCAGCTATGCAATATTGGTTTGCCCGTCGGAATGTCTGGCAATCACTCATTAGTTTATGGCCATTCCTGATTGTTACAGCGCTGTTTTTCTACCAGAAGCAGAAAATGATTGGTACCCTTAGTGGTACTCCGCCTATTGACTGGGCTAACTACCCATACGCCATTGAGAAGACCCAGAAGTCGACCATGTTTAAGTTTCTGGAATACTACCTGCGTTTGCTTATTTTACCGCACCCGTTGGTATACGACTATTCCTATAACGTTATCCCATCGGGCGGTAAGGGCGATATACTGACATGGGCTGGCTTTTTTACGTTCATAGGGTTGGTTTGGCTGGCCTGGAAAGGATTTATGAAACGTACCCTTTGGGGCTTTGGTATCGTCTGGTTTTTTGTAACTATGGCACCTGGTCTGGGCTTTATCTGGTTCCGGGGTGGTATTTTTGCCGAACGTTTCTCCTATGCGGCTGTTATGGGATTTGGCTTTATACTCGTCTGGGCTTTACAAAAACTACTCGTCCGCAACTCAGAAAGTTCGCCCAAACCGATACTGGTCCGCTATGCGCCGTTGTTAGGTCTGATGGCCGTCGTGGCTGGGTTATATTCCTTCAAAACTGTTGAGCGTAACCGTGATTGGGAAAATAACTTTGTCCTTTTCAATTCAGCACTTCCTTATGCGCCCAATAGCTGTCAGGTGCAACGTCATGTAGCCAATGAGTGGATTGAAAAAGGACTGAAAGATCGCGCCAAGGCCGATTCTATTGCCAACGCCACAAACGCTCTTAAGCCGAAGCCTACTGTGGAACAGATCAAGAAGGCTCAAACATTAATCGATACGAATATCGCGCATGCTAACAAGCATGGCCGCTGGGCACTCGATCACCTACAGGAATCAACCCGGATTTACCCCAGCTTTGGTGAAGCTTATTTTTCGATGGCCTATGTGTTCCAGAAAATTACGCCCAACGTCGACTCGGCTAAATACTATTATAAGCAGACGATTCGTGCTGCCAATGCCTATGCACCGGCCTATAACAACCTCGGCGTGATTTACCAGGGTGAGGGACAGACACAGAACAACCGGCAGAAACTTGAACTGGCATCCTACTACTATAACCGCTCAATGATAGTGAACCCGGCCTATGTAGATGGACAGAATAACCGGGCAAACTTACTTAAAGCCTTTGGCATCGATGTGAAAGTGTTGCCCGATTCGATTATCAATAAGTATTAGTCCACAACTTGTAGATTTTTCTAGAAAAGCCTGTTTTTTTAAGAAAACAGGCTTTTTGCTTTGCATATATCTTAAAATCTGTAAAGAGAATAAATGGCTATCGAACGCACCCGTACAAAGATGCATGCATACAAAATGAAGGTGGCATACTTATTGGTATGTACTTTTTGTTGAAGTTTGTTAACTATTGGGTGCATGCTATCTATATACAGAGTACTTGTAAATTCATATATCCTGCTGATTGTCAGTCTGATTGGTATACTCAGAATTTGGGCAGGTGAAGCTAAAGCGCAGTCAGTCCGACTGAGTCCGCTTATACCAACGCCCAGAGCAACGTTTGTCCCAACTCCGCCCAATCAAAAAGGATATTGGAATATTGACGTCGTTGGCGATTTCTATCTGCCTGCTAGTAAATCCGTAACCTTCAATGGTGCTGGGCGGAATTTACATGTTCAGCAGGATTGGGAAAAACTGTTCCGACGTGGCTTTACGGCGATCGAACGCACCCGAATGACTTTTGATGAGCAGCGAATTCCAATCTACAATGAGAAACCCCTTGGATGGAAAAGTCGCCTGAAACAAAGCCAGCGGGCAATGATTGTGGTTAGGAACCACTTTTATTATCCACCGACTAATGAATTCAATCTGCTGTGGACTAAAGATCGAAATTACGCTCCATACACCTACTTTGTTCGGCCTCCAGGGGATCTTACTAGCAAGAATAGCCTCAGAGCGGCAATGGATCAGTTGAGTGATGGCTGTAGGACATTTGGCGATTGTCCACCGACCGGGGAAATAAGTACCTATGGCCGTATTTTTTTAGATGTAGAAGATGATGGAATTCCTGTAACAACGAGCCAACAGGAGCAAGTTAATTTATTCGTGTTTATGGCGGCTTCCCTGCGTACTGTTTCCAGTGCCACTACCGAAATAGGCTCCATTGAACCAGTACCTCACAATAATTTTGGTTTTACACGCTATGCCGACTATTCGGCCGGACCCGATTGGCTGTGGGCTACCCCCGCCCAGCACACGCCTGCCAATCCAGGCTTATCTATTCTGTCTTCTCAGGATCGGGGTATGCCCGACAGCATAGTAGGGAAATCATTTTCCGATTACGTAGACTTTCAAATGCCTGGCGTGTATAACCGGTCACCTGCCTTCGATTATGCGGCCTCGCACACAGGTGAGCAGGAAACCCATTGGCTGGCCGGGGTATTAGGCGAGCAGGAAGTAAATAGCGCCCTATCGTCTAAAAAACGCATTGCCTGGCAGTGGATGTTCAATACCCAGAGCGGAGACCCTGGCGATAGCCCCAAAGCCGACCATGCCGCTCCACCTGCCGTTGCCGAAGGAACGGCTATATTCTATTGGTTTACCGGGGCCGATGGTGTGCTGTTTTGGGATGATATAGTCGATTTAACACCTAACCAGACTATCCTTCCTGATAGCGATCCGGAGAAAGGCGTAGGTAATGATCGAAACTATGCCTGTTATGAACATTATTTACATGGCCTGTGGCGGCTTTTCTATCATCACCGGGATCTATTTAATGGGCGCGAAACCTACCTGAACCAACGAACTGAATGCTCTTTTGATAATGGACAAACCTGGCATCAATACAACGCGGGCGACCTTAAACGAAATAGTTTGCCATTTGCCCGAGCTATTGTAAATGGGGATCAGATTCTGATTGCTGCCCACAATCCTTATGCAACCCCCGATAAAAAAATAGCTATGCAGGTTCGATATACCGAAGGTGGTTACGAATTTGTTACTGAAATTAATCTGACTGGCGATGAAATTTTTTTAGGGCGGGCTACGATGCCAAAAGTTAAACGAATTGCTGTGGCAGTATGCAATAATTGCCCTAAATAGAGAAAGAAGATCGCTGAGCAATCACTTCTTAAATTGATGAACAGCCCAGCGAACGATGCCTGCAAGCATCAGCGCAAGGCAACCCAACACAATAAGCTGCCAGATCAAAAGTCCGGCGTCTGGAGTTAATAAATTCATTTCGCGTTTCTTTTTAGGAATAGTCGGCCATCAACTCCTGTAAAATCTTCTGGGCTGCCACTGAAATTACGGTGCCTGGTCCAAACACACCTTTTACGCCTGCATCATACAGAAACTGGTAATCCTGAGCCGGAATAACTCCTCCCGCAATAACGATGATATCGTCGCGGCCGATTTTCGTTAACTCCTCAATCAGTTGTGGTACCAGGGTTTTGTGCCCTGCGGCCAGGCTTGATACGCCGACAATATGCACATCGTTTTCGGCAGCTTGTCGGGCTACTTCGGCGGGCGTCTGGAAAAGGGGACCCATATCGACATCGAAGCCTAAATCGGCAAAGCTGGTGGCAATCACTTTAGCGCCCCGGTCGTGTCCATCCTGTCCCATTTTGGCTACCAGAATTCGTGGCCGACGACCATCGAGTTCAGCAAAGCGATCGCTCATTTCGCGGGCAAGCCGGAAATTCTCATCGTCGGATACTTCGGCAGAGTAAATTCCTGACACGGCCCGAATTGTGGCCTTGTGTCGGCCAAAAGCTTTTTCCATAGCGTCAGAAATTTCGCCGAGGGTAGCACGGTGGCGAGCCGCTTCAATAGCCAGGGCGAGGAGGTTTTTAGCAGGGAGCAGGGGGCTCGGGGCAGGGGTAGGCTGGGGTTCCAGTGAGCTAAATGCAGCCTCTGTTAAAGCGGCCAGCGCTTGTTCAACCTGTTTCGTATTCCGGGTCTCCTTGATCACTGTTAGTCGTTTGATCTGGCTTTCGCGCACCGCCTGATTATCAATGTCGAGTAAGTCAATGCTGGTTTCGGTTTCGGGTTTGTACCGATTGACGCCTACAATAACATCTTTTCCCGAGTCGATACGTGCCTGCTTGCGAGCGGCAGCTTCTTCAATGCGGAGTTTGGGGAGGCCCGTTTCAATGGCTTTTGTCATGCCCCCTAACTGTTCAACTTCCTCCATTAACGCCCATGCTTTATCGACTAATTCTTTGGTCAGAAACTCAACGTAATACGAGCCGCCCCAGGGATCAACAGCGCGGGTAATGTCGGTTTCGTGTTGAAGATACAATTGCGTGTTGCGGGCAATTCGAGCCGAAAAGTCGGTCGGGAGCGCAATGGCTTCATCCAGCGAGTTTGTATGAAGACTCTGGGTGCCACCCAGTACAGCGGCAAGTGCTTCGATGGTTGTCCGGGCTACATTGTTAAAGGGGTCTTGTTCGGTCAGGCTGTAGCCCGAGGTCTGGCAGTGTGTGCGTAACGCCAGCGATTTTGAATTTTTGGGTTCAAATTGCTTCACAATTTTCGCCCAAAGTAACCGACCAGCGCGCAGTTTGGCAATCTCCATGAAGTGATTCATCCCGATCCCCCAGAAGAACGACAGACGAGGGGCAAAGTCGTCGATACTCATGCCTGCCCGTAGTCCTGTGCGTATGTACTCAAGCCCATCGGCCAGGGTATAGGCCAGTTCGAGTTGGGCGGGTGCGCCCGCTTCATGCATGTGATAGCCGCTGATGCTGATGGAGTTGAACTTCGGCATATGCTGGCTGGTGTATGCGAAAATATCACCAACGATGCGCATAGAGGGTTCGGGTGGATAGATATACGTATTCCGCACCATAAACTCCTTCAAGATGTCGTTTTGAATAGTGCCTGAGAGCTTTTCGGGCGGTACGCCCTGTTCTTCTGCCGCTACGATATAAAATGCCATAATGGGCAGTACGGCCCCGTTCATGGTCATCGACACCGACATCTGATCCAGGGGGATCTGATCGAAGAGGATTTTCATGTCTTCGACCGAGTCAATGGCTACGCCCGCTTTGCCTACATCGCCCACTACGCGCGGGTGGTCGGAGTCGTATCCTCGGTGGGTGGCTAAATCGAACGCAACGGAAAGCCCCTTTTGGCCACCCGCCAGATTGCGTCGGTAGAAGGCATTCGACTCCTCGGCGGTTGAGAATCCCGCATATTGCCGGACAGTCCAGGGTTGGCGGACGTACATACTGGCGTAAGGCCCCCGTAAAAAAGGAGGAATTCCGGCTGCGTACTGTAGATGACCAGCGCTGAAAACGTCGGCAACCGTAAAGCGGGATTTGAGTTTGATTCCTTCGGCGGTAGTGTAAGGCACAGAGGCATTGGGTTTGCTGGGAAGTCCCTGCTCCCTGCTCGCAGCCTCTTGCTCGGTTATTGTGTTGAAATCGGGTCTCATGCTGTATGGATTTACTCAAACGCCTGCGCCAGTCGTTGATTGGGCAATAAACCTTCCTTATGTTCAGACCCCTTATACGGTTGATCTCCGGGTTCATCGGAGCGGAACTTCGTTACGCCTACCAGCACCTTTCCGTTTCGTACTGCCTCTACTTTCGCCTGATAGGCTTGCTCAAGCTCAGTTGAAATGAACCCACTCGCTAACGCCTTCGCAAACCCGCCTTGCTGTTCAACATCCAGAAATAAGGTCCAGGCAGTTTCTGTTAGCTGCTGTGTCAAATTCTCAATGTAATACGACCCTGCCGATGGGTCGGCTACTCGGTCTAAATAACTCTCATCTTTCAACAGCAGTGAAACGTTCCGGGCAATCCGTTCGGAGAAATCACGGTTTGCCTTTTCCTGATCTGTCATTTCGGCTGATCGACCTAAAACGGTATCATACGGATGAATCGTTAGTACATCACATCCACCGATAACGGCAGCCATCGATTCGGTAGTTGCCCGAAGCAAATTGGTATAGGGCGTGGCGGTAGTGTCGTAAAAAGTAGAGGTTTGGGCGTGGATGACTACTGGATAATGACTACTGGATAATGGATAATGGGTAATGAAGCGACTAAAAAGCACCCGTAATGCACGAAGCTTGGCAATTTCAAGAAAGTAACTCGTTCCGACAGAAAGTGAAATGATCGTTTTCGGAATGAGTTGATCAATCGTTAGTCCTTCATTGGTCAACAGGTCGTAGCTATCGGCCAGTGAAGCCAGTGTAAAGGCCAGTTCCTGTGTGGCTGTGGCCCCGGCATTATGGAAGTCATGGCTGCTGGCGCAGACCGTCCGGAACTGGGGCGAGTCGGCGGTTAGTCGCGTCACTTCGGCCGTGGTTATATCCGTGTTTGTGAGCAAACCTCCTTTAAGCTGGTAGGGCGCAACGGTTTTTAACGAACGAATCAAATCGACCCAGTTGATGCCTCCTGTTTCGGCACTGAGACGAAAAAAAACAGGCGTTTCACTAAGTTTAATGCCATTCAACAAAGGCATTAAATCGGGTCCTTTGGCTAACGTAAGCACCAGGGCATCGGCTCCACGGGTAAGCGTATCCCGAAGCCGGATATTATCCGCTTTTTCATTGGCAATAAATCGTTCTGGGGCAGTAAGCCAGCCCGGAACCTGCTTCTGAGCTTCCTGAATCGTGGCTAAGGGTAGGTCGGAAAGATCAGCGGCAGTATAGTAGGGTTCCAGCGTGAAGCCCTCGTCTGTATGCCAGCGAAGGGTCTCGTAAGCGCCCTCGGTTTTTAATTCTTTCTGAACCTGCGCCTGCCAGGCCGATTTGTCGGTAGCCGGAAATAAGGACGAAGAAGGTGGCTCCATCAGCTATGGTTGAAATGATATATAGGTAAAAGTAATCTATAAATTCGAACACGATACAACCCCTGACCATTATCAGCAATGTTGGACCAGGTGCTGTAATCCAGCAAGACAACTAGGAACCGCTTATACCATTTTTAGTAGCCGTAAACGGAAAGTTAAAAAAAAGCGATGGCCTAGAAGTTGGAAATACGCAGGTGTATAACCTTCTATATCAACTAAAGATTACAGCTACAGCCAGTCTGTAAAGTAGGGAATGCCGGCTTAAAATTGTACACTTGATTAAGTGTCTATATTTTTATTGGTCAATTCACACGTTCTGTTTTGAACATGCTTATCAATTCATTTATATCATGAAAATCTGGCTTATTGGTGCTTTGCTCCTATCTTATTTTGCAGAAGCCCAACAGCCTATCTATAAACCGTTCGAAGTTGATAGTATGGCCGAGCCTCGCGGGGGGCAAAAGTCAATTGATTCTTATGTACGAATCAGTTTACGAAAACCAGTGACTGCCTTAAAGCTGGGATTGGCAGGTCGGGTGATTGTTACCGGAACCGTTGAGCCGAATGGTTTTGTATCGGGCGTTAGCATATTGCAAGGTTTACAAGCTGACTGTGACACTGAAGCCGTTCGGGTATTTTCTACCTTTAACGCGTGGAAACCAGCACTAAAGGCTGGCAAGCCAGTTCGCCAGCAGGTAACATATCCCGTTGTCTTTAAGCCCAATAAGCCATTTATTTATGAAAATGGTGCCCAAATCAACTATTATGACAAGAATAAGGGGCTTGTTGATTCGACCAACTGGAAAACTCGATACAAACTCGTTAAACCTGTAAAACCAAACTGGCTTCCGTCTGGCGATATGGTTTTATATAAAAGCAAAGGTGCTACGTCATGGATAGAGGATACACGTTACAAGCTTGTTCGGGAGGAGCTTACGAACAAAACGCCAACTGGGAAACGCATTACCCGATTAAGCTATCGAACACCCACCAATGAACTGTTTGATAAGTCTTACGAAATAGACGAAGATGGTATCATGCTCAGTTCAATTAGTTATGATAAGAAGGGCGAGCCCTTCGACCTGTTCAGCTATGCTCCCAACGGTGCTTTACTTGAAGTAACCCGAAATTATAGATCAACAGTAAAGCTCAGTAATACTGGGTTGGTTAATAGCTGGAAACCCACCCTGATAAAGCATGTAATGTCCTGGTATCCAACAGGTCAGGAATACGCTATAATCGTCTATGAGCAACCTGACCAGCTTCCGCAAATCATATCTATGCGGGATAGTACAGGCCTTGTGTTAGTAGATAAAGGGTATGGTACAGCTATTTTTCGAGCTATAAAGACCTCTCATCTAGACACTACCCGGAAAACGCTCTTTACAGAAACTGGTCCAGTGGAAGGAGCATTCAAGCAGGGAGTTTGGACGGGCCGCTACGCCGACGGTTCGTATTTTTATGAAGAACAATATGATAAAGGAATCTGTCGGGCTGGGAAAGCCTGGGCAGTTGGGCGTGATACCGTGCGTTACACAACCTTAGAAAATCCACCAGAATTTCAGAATGGTATGGCTGGCCTGGAGCAATTTCTAAGAAAGAACCTGCGTTACCCGTTCGATACTAAGCTGAAGAAGACCCAAAGTAAGGTATTTGTCAGGTTTATGGTTGGGGCGGATGGTACATTGAGTGAGTATGAGGTGACTAAACCTGTTCATCCAGAATTGGATCAGGAGGCTATCCGGATTGTAAGCCTGATGAGTGGGCTCTGGAAGCCGGGTATTCGGCGGGGAATGGAGGTTCGCATGAATTATACGGTGCCGATCAATTTTAGCCTGAACTGACCTTTATGAAATCATAATGGATTTTGTAGAGGTTAGCTATCCTACGCAAGCTTATTCTTCAGCTAAGGGCTCTGCTTCTGATGGCAATAGCAATCTTTTTATCTTTTCGGGAGAAAACTGCGTTTATTGCCGCTTAATGGATACCCTGATTGTATTATTCAAAGGGATTTGAATCGCCCTTTGACCTTCCCGATGAATGGCGTAATTTTAGCTTAACATTGAAACGAAAGACAGCGGTGCTCAAAAAACCTGACGTCGTCTGTATGGCCGGGTCAGATATTTTCCCCATATTTGTCTCCCTTTTTTGCGACCCCAACCGTAATTGAAAATGTTCTCCCGTGAATGTAACTACTCAGCCAGGCATGCAGCGTGAAATAACGACGGTGTGGAATCGCTGTCTGACCGTTATTCGGGAGATCGTACCCGAACAAAGTTTCAATACGTGGTTCGAACCCATTGTGCCCCTGCGACTTAACGGTCATGTACTGACGATTCAGGTACCGAGCGAGTTTTTTTACGAATGGCTTGAAGAGAACTTTGTACATGCCCTGCGGAAGGCACTCGATACCGCAATTGGTCCCAATGGGCAGTTGGAGTACTCGATTATCGTCGATAAGGGGAATGCCCAAAACCGCCCTCTTACGGTAAACATACCCACTACGAAGTCAACCCAAACGTCCAAACCGGATAACGTTAGCCCGGATCTGATCAAAAGTCCCTTTATTTTTAAAGATCTGGATTCGCTTACGCTCGATTCTTATCTGAACCCGACCTACACATTTGATAATTATGTAGAAGGTGATTGCAATCGTCTGGCGCGTTCAGCGGGGTACGCCGTTGCCGAGCGACCAGGTGTTACGTCGTTCAATCCGCTCATGATATACGGCGGTGTTGGTCTGGGAAAAACGCATTTGGTGCAGGCTATTGGAAACTACATCAAGAATAACAATCAGAACAAATTTGTACTGTACGTTACATCCGAGAAGTTTACCAACCAGTTCCTGAACGCTGTTCGTAGCGACGGTATTCGCGACTTTACCTCCTTTTACATGCAGGTAGATGTACTGGTGATCGACGATGTACAGTTCTTGCAGAAGAAGGAAAAAACGCAGGAAATCTTCTTCCATATTTTCAACCACCTGCACCAGTCCGGGAAGCAGATTATCATGACCTCCGACCGGGCTCCACGGGCACTGGATGGGCTGGAAGACCGCTTACTCTCCCGATTCAAATGGGGGCTATCGGCAGATTTGCAAACGCCTGATCTCGAAACGCGGATTGCTATCATTCAGAAAAAGCTCCAGGCCGAAGGCATTTATATTGAGAATAATGTAATTGAATACCTGGCACACAGTGTCAACACAAACGTACGGGAGCTGGAGGGGGTTATTGTGTCGTTAATGGCGCAGGCATCGCTGAATCGGCGGGATATCGACCTTGAACTGGCCAAGCAAACTCTGCGAAACATCGTCGTTGATTCAGACCGCGAAGTCACGATTGACTCGGTGCAGGAAGCCGTTGCCGATTATTTTAATGTGACAATTGCGGATCTGAAAGCAAAAAGCCGGAAGCGCGAACTGGTACATCCTCGGCAGATTGCCATGTATTTAGCTAAAGAAAAAACCGACCTGTCGCTCAAATCCATTGGTTATCATTTTGGTGGGCGCGATCATAGTACGGTTATCCACGCTGTTCAAACCATCAGCGACCTGGTAGCCAAACATGCCGAAACGCGCGATGCTATCGAGAAGCTGAAAGCCCAGTTTAAGTGATTTTTTTGTCGGTATGACAAAAACGCTGAAACTCATTCCCCGCCACCAACTCAATACTACGGCATGGGACGCCTGCGTAGCCGCTTCTTCCCAACGAATTCTGTATGGCTATTCCTGGTATTTAGATGCCGTACTGCCCGCACCTGACTGGAAATGGGTTGGACTTGTTTTGCCTGATGAATCAGGAGATACGTATCAGGCTGTTATGCCTGTTCCATTGCGTCGGAAAACGATCGCTGGAATTACATACGAATGGGTGGTGCATCAGCCATTCTTCTGTCAGTTCCTGGGCGTTTTTAGTCTTGAAAAATCTATTGATTCAGGCCCGTTTCTTGTGTTGATGATTGGCCAGTTTCGGTATGGCTCGATCTACAATACATACCAACAGCCAGATGGTAGGCACGCTTCCCAATTGATCACTACCCACACGCTCGACCTTTCTGTTGGCTACGAGACTATCTATAAAAACTATTCCCACGATCGTAAAACAAACCTCCATCGGGCTCATCGTGATTTCGATAAGGCTACTACCTGGACAATTACAGAATCGACCGACGTGGAGCCCTTGCTAACCTTGTTTCAAGCTAATCATGCTGATGCCATTGATGGGGGCGTAGCCAACTGGGCGTACGCTATTTTTAGGAGGCTGATGAATGAATTGAGCAAGCGCAACCTGACCATCTTGCGGTATGCTATGCACAAGGGAAACATGGAGGCAGGCGTCTTGTTCCTATGCGCAGGGGATCGGATTATATACCTCTTTAACGCAGCATCAGAACTCGGGCGGAAGGTAAACGCCCGCACGCTATTGATTGATCAGTTGATTCAGGAGTACGCAGGAAAGCCAGCGATTTTTGACTTTGAAAGCCCAGAGAAACCATCCATTCGGGATTTTTACCGAAGTTTCGGAGCCGTTGAACAATCCTTCTGGACGCTACGCTGGAACCGATTGACAGTCGTGGAGCGAGGCTTAGTAAAGTTTAAAAGTTGGTTTTGATCATCATGAAAATCATGTAGTAAAAAGGCGTGCCACGGTTTAGAACTGTGGCACGCCTTTTTACTAAACGAATGTAACCCGCTTAAAAAAACTTCAGTGCCTGTTTTAGGCCAACGTTTTGCTTCAGATCCATAACCATTGAGCCAACCCACAGGTCAACCTCAACTTTAACAGGCACTTTGTTTGTATCATCAGAAACGAAGATACGGATGGACTCTTCGTCCTTAAAGAGTTTATTCTGAGGAAGTACAGGATTTAATTTGATGACATTAATCTTACCGAACTTCGTTTTAACAACGTCTTTACCCCGATAGCGAACCTTCATGTTATAGACGGTATCGTCGTAGAAAGCAGGAAGCTCAATGATCTGCCCATTGCTAATTCGGTTGAAGTCAAATGTTCGCAGGAAATAGTAACCGCTAATAAAGTCGTGGACGTTATCGGGTACTTTAAATATATCGCGTTCGGTGCGTTCCTCCGCCTTCACGGTGTTCGCTTCGTGGTTGAAGGTAATATTCTCTTCCTTCCGATAGCTGTTTTCCTGAAGGTTACTATAAAACTTTTGTGGAAGAATGGCCGAGGTGTCAATATAGGAACGCCAGGTATCGCGGATGCGCGTTACAAGGTCAAAAGCACCAACTGTGCGTCCATCCACATTAACGCGATAGCAGGGTCGCTCGTTAACTTTATAAACGGTTGGACTAACGTCCACGACAGCTTCGGCCGCGTTCAGGAACCCATAGTGAACCCGATACTCGAGGTGCTCACCAGGTCCAAAGCTGTTATTCTGCACACGACGATACGTGTTCATTGCCATAAAGCCGGTGCTCATAACAGACAAAATACCGATGCCAATCAATAACTTCTTCATACTAAAAGCTACCCGTTAGCCGGGCTTCTTTATAAAGATGGATAGGTTTGTTTAAGGTATGCCAGATACTTTTTAAAATCTCCTCCAAATTGTTTCTCAAACTCCTGCCGAAATCGATTCTGTTGTTTTCGGTAGGTAAGATACCCAATGAAATACGCATTATTGGGTAGGTTTAGTTTTGTAAGACGCCGTTTTTTTACCAAACGTACACTTGCGTTGCTTCGCTGATCGGTTAATGTATCCGACAAATCAACGATTTGCTGAATCATTTTCCACTTCAACGAATCTTTGACTACAACGGGCATAGCTGGTTTAAACGTCTTGTACAAACTATCGAGCATCCGGGTGCCGTGCAAAACATGTTCATCGTAGCGTTCATAAAACGCTTTCGTGGCCAGATAGTTCTGATAAGGAACGGATGTCTTACCGTACTTCTGCGCCAGAAATCGCAAGGCTCCGTACTCTCCTACGAAGTCGGCCAGGTTTTCGTTGTATTCTAAACTATTTTTTACAAATAATGTGCCGTGTGTTAGTTCATGAATAATCAACTCGGCCAGGCTACCTTCCGGTCTATCCAGAAAGCTGGATAAAATCGGGTCATTTAAAAATCCTAATGTCGACCAGGCCGATACTTCACCAATACGAGTGTCGAAGCCTTCTCGTTTCAATTCAGATACGGTCGAATCAGCCCGGTCTTTTTCAAAAAAACCCTTATACGAAAACGTACCTAGTATCGGGAAGCGCCATTGTTTAGCAATGAGTTGATACGGTTCGGCTGCCGTAACCACCCATAAAATGGGCTTACCCTCCTGGTCATAGAATGATTCGTAACTGCCTGACTTATCCAAACCAAGCGAGTCTATAGCAAAACGCTTGATTTCTCGGATAAGTTCTATTTTTTTCTTTGCTGAGTCAGGGTACGTTTTGTCGCTTAATACCTCAACAACGGGTTTCATATTCCATAAAATTCGCAATTGCCCCCGTGCCTGCATTAAGCCGTAGCTGACCAACTCCCACTGCCAGACAACTAAAACAGCCAGAACCCCTACAATGACAAGAGCAATTTTTTTGACCATAGGTTGGAAATACGCCTTAGAAATATCGTTGCAAAAGTAAAGAACTGTATGCCTTAACTAAAAGATAAAATGCGGTAAGGTAACAGTTCAGTGTTGTCAAGTGTCGAAACGACTGGATAAGCGGTAATTGCGCTGAAGATTATCATAAACAAGAACCGGCCACACCTAAGCAGGTGGGCCGGTATGTTGAAAAATAGCTGAAAATTTAGGCCGAGTAGCCACGAGTCTCTACTTCCTGAACGGCTTCGCCAGTTAGATCATCTAAAAATTGATCATGAGTCATTGGCTTTGAAAACATCGGGAAGTTCTTCGCGCAGGCAAAAGCCTGTTCTTCTTCGCTTAGAGTGGCTGTGCAGTCGGTAAGGGTGATGACCTCAAAGCCTTTTTCGTAGCCCGAACGCATGGTAGATTCGACACAGCAATTAGTCAGAAAGCCTCCAAGAGCAATGGTTTCAATGCCCTTACTGCGTAAAATGAAGTCCAGATTCGTACTGGCGAAGGCATCTAAACCGCGTTTGCCTTCCAGTACAATATCATCGGATTGTGGTGTCAGGGAATCAATAATGTCGACGCCCCACGAGCCTTTCCGGAACGACTGGCTATCAACTACACCTTTCAGAATGCCATAGGGATGCTTCGTAATTTCAAAATAGCCTTCCTGAAAACTAATCGGCGAATGAATGATAACGGCTCCGGCTTCGCGGGCTTTGGCTACCAGATCAAGCGTATTCGCCAGCATGTTTGTCGATTCCATAACGCCTTTAACGGCATCGTGCAGACTACCCCCTGGC
Organism: Spirosoma sp. KCTC 42546; assembly: GCF_006965485.1. Lineage (NCBI taxonomy): Bacteria > Pseudomonadati > Bacteroidota > Cytophagia > Cytophagales > Cytophagaceae > Spirosoma > Spirosoma sp. KCTC 42546. The sequence continues at coordinate 7,512,037 of NZ_CP041360.1, read as the reverse complement.
GACGTAAAATCGTTCTGATATTCAATAAGGACAACGGCAGTTTTTTGCGGATTCATAGGAGTTCAGTTTGAGTGACTATTGATAACGAAAGTAGCCATAATCCCGTACTTACTCCAGTGCCTGATACACGGCAATCCGAAATTTCTTCACAAAATCGCCATAGTACGCATAAGGGTGCACATTCGTGAAAATGAGCAAGATAAGTTCTTCTTTTGGGTCGATGGTGAATTCGGAACAATACATGCCTCCCCAGTTGTAGGAGCCGGGAGAAGCCTGATCACCATAGCGGGAGTTTTCGGTTATCAGCATAAAGCCGAGCCCAAATTTATCTTTGCGATCCCATACTTCGGCAGCTCCGATTTGGTTGCGAAGCATCATCTCTATGGTTTTTCGACCCAGAATCCGCTTGTTGTTGAAGCTGCCTCCGTTGAGCAGCATCTGGCAGAGCCTGGCGTAATCTTCTACTGAACTGACCAAACCAGCACCGCCTGAGAAAAATGTTTTTGCTCCCGACACGGCAAAATTTCGGTAGGCCTCGTTCGTGTGTACTGTCAAGGGTTGGTCCATTCCCGGCTTGCTGTATAACTCCACCAAACGGCTGGCTTTATTATCGGGCAAATAGAAATAGGTATCATTCATACCAAGCGGCTCCAGTACCCGTTCACGCATGGCTACATCAAAGGGTTTACCGGCTAGGATCTCGATTAATCGTCCAAGAATATCGATGTTAAGACCATAGGTAAAACCCGCGCCGGTGGAGTCCGTGCCGGGGTCACGCAAGAGTGGGCGTGTGGCGAGTTTATTAATGACATCGTCAAGTTTGTCGGGCGCAGTCGAATTAAAGAAGGGTACCCGGAACTCGGGTCGTTGGTCGAGGGGGTGCTCATAGGGGATACCGGCGTTGTGACTCAATAACTGCCGAATCGTAATTTCACTTTTTGCCGGACGAGTTTCGTACTTACCACCAATGGGGTCTTTTTTATCATAGCTAACCAGTACTTTCGGGTTTTTGAAAGCCGGGATGTATTTCGAAATAGGATCGTCCAGCAAAAACTTTTCTTCTTCGTATAAGGTCATCAACGTTACGGTCGTGATGGCTTTTGACTGGGAGGCAATCCGGTACAGATCATCACGTTTTAGAGGTGTTTTCTTCGCCAGATTGCTATAGCCAAACGCTTTGTAGTGCACAATTTTTCCTCGATGTGCCACGAAGGTCACCGCGTTTGGGGCAATGTCTTTATCAATAAGTCCCTGTAACCAAGTATCCAGTCGTTTCAACCGGTCGGCCGAAAAGCCCGCTTCTGCGGGCGATTTAGCTGTGGTAAACGTTTGTGGAAAGGGTTGGGCAAGAAGTGAGGTTGTGACAAGTAAAAAGGGTAGGAGCAGGCGCATTGTGGTTTACGGTTTGAGGTTTACGGTGGGCTGACGCGTTGGTAATTTTGCGTCAGCCCACCGTAAACCTCAAACCGTAAACCATAAACATTCTACTTCTGGAAATCCCACGCTACCACCACCCAGGTTTCGCCAATGACTGGATCGTAAAACTCGTAGAGCGTTTCGAAACCCACGCGGGCGTGGGCACGTAATGAGCGTACGTTATTGGCCGAAATATCGGTGATCAGCAATTGATAGCGGTCGCCGTAGACGTCACGATGGTGCTGAAACATCCGATCAAATACCCGTTGCCCCCGGTAACCTTCGCCTACGCAAACCTGCCCCATTACGTACCAGGAATAATCCTGTAGCGGTTTTTCGTTGTAGTTCAGCGTGTTTATTAACGAGAATAACGGCAGAAGCTCGGGCACGTCGGCCCCAAATTCGGGAAGCATAGTCAGCGCATAGCCCACGACAGTATCACCATCTTTGGCAATCACACTCGGGGCTGCCTGATTCATACGAGCCAAAACAACCGGGTCATGCTCAACCGTCACAAACCCCTGATCAACTTGCACATCGAGCGGTACATTCTTACGAAGATTCGCTTGTTGCAGCGTTAGAATACCCTGCACATCAGCATCGGACTGAACGGTGGTAATGGTCATGAGATGTTAATGTGTAATGGTTAATGTACAATGCATAATGAGCAGCATCTCGGTATTAGATATCCATTATTCATTGTACATTAACCATTACACATTTCTTTAAAAAAGTCGAATCTACTTCGGCACCGATACCTGGTGTTTCGGGCAGTTCGATTTGGTAGCCATTGTACGTTATTCCGCCAAAAACGGGGTCTTCCGCATGTTCGAAACAGGCATCCAGATCATAGAAACGCACATTCTGACGAGCCGATGCAAAATGGGCATTCGCGGTTAAGGCCAACCGGGACTCCGACATGCACCCAATCATGCAGGGAATTCCGGCGGCTTCGCCAATGGCGTTGATTTTGAGCGCTTCAAAAATACCTCCGCTCTTTGAGAGTTTGATATTGAAATAATCGACAGCTTCCTCTCGCACAAGCCGTATGGCATCGGGTGCATCGAACAGGCTTTCGTCGGCCATGATGGGTACGGTTGTTTTCTGTCGAATTTGACGCAGACCAGCAATGTTATGTTTTTTAATAGGCTGCTCGCAATACTGCACATTCCAGTCGCCAATGGCCCGTAAAACACCCGTCGCTGTTACAACATCCCAGCCCTGATTCGCATCGGTACGGATGGGTGTTTTATCGCCAATCGCATTCCGAATGGCTTCTACGCGTGCGATGTCATCCTGCAAATTCGTACCTAGTTTCACCTTGATGGCCTCGGCACCCTTCGCCTGAATTCGTAGCGCATCTTCCACCATGCGTTCAGGCGTGTTGATGTAAATCGTCTCGTCGGTTACGAGGGTACGCTTTTCGCCACCCAAAAACTGGTACAACGGCATTCGGGCAGCTTTGGCTGCAATATCATAGAGCGCCATATCGAAGGCTGAGCGGGTGGTGGGGTGGGCCGGTAGATAGCGCGTCAGGGTGTTGATACAACCTTCAATGTTGAGCGGACTTTGGCCAATTAGCAGCCTGGCCATATCATCCGCAGCCGCCAGTCCCGATGCCTGAGTTTCGCCAGCAATCATCCACAAATGCGACCCTTCTCCCCAGCCCGTAATGCCTTCATCGGTTTGAATCTCGACCAATATATTCCGGGCGTTTTCAATAGTACCGAGCGAAATAGCAATGGGCGCTTTGAGCGGAATGTCGTAGCGGTAGAGGTTGATTTGGGTTATTTTCATTGATATTAACCGCAAAGGGTGCAAAGGTTAACACAAAGAGCGCGAGGTTAATTTTACATTGCGATCTTCGCGTAACCTTTGCGCCCTTTGCGGTTAAAATACTAATTTGGGAATTGGCTCTTGTCCAGGCCGGGAATAATACGCAGGGCATTTTTGTAATACACCTTCTTCAACACCTCATCGGGTAGTCCCATGCCGTACATCCGCCAGAACGCGTGGTACTTTTTGTGGTAGGGGAAATACTCGTCGTCGGTTTCGAGGACGCGGAAATAGGTTGCGTATTCGGAAGGTACCCAACTGTCTTTACCGAACAGAATCCGGTCCTGGTATTTCTCGAAAAACTTCCGGCTCGCCCGTGGCTGCCGACCTAGTTCCGCGATAACAGCCCCAATCTCAACGTTCATGTTTGGAAACACTTTCATCAGACTGTCGAGCTTGTTCAGATCATTTGGGTACCAACCCATGTGAGCGGCAATGAACACCGTTTTTGGGTGTTTCCGGAATACGTTGTGCTGTTCGGCGATGAGTTGTTCCCAGGGGACAGGATCGTTTGGAGAGCGCTTGCGACCGGCGTGGAGCTTGAGTTCGAGCCAACGTTCATTATACCGGTCCATTGGGTCCCAGAAGGATTTTGGGTCGGCGGTGTGAATTAACACCGGAACGCCTAATTCACCACATTTTGCCCAGACGGCGTCCAGACGCGGATCGTCTACCCGAACACGATTGCCTTTGTCGTCTTTGACGTTTAAGCCTAAATTTTTGTAAATCTTCAATCCTCTTGCCCCCTTCTTTACATCTTCTTCGAGGGTTTTTACTGCCTGAACCGTCCAGCCTTTGTCGTTGACATCGGCAAAATTGAGGTTGGTAAATAGAGCAATCCGTTTCGGGTTTGTTTTCTGGATGTTCGCCAGTGCGCTGGTGAAAAACTTTGTGCTTTCGGTTTCACTATTGCTGAAGCCGCGACCGCTCAGGTTAATCATCAGGCCCATGTTCAGGTTGTCCATCTGGGCAATTAGCTTGCTCAGGTCTTCATTATCCATCTGATATTGATGGTTGTGGACATCAATGAACGGGTATTTTGATCGGGTCAGTTTATGTTCCGGCACTTTCAGCGTGGAAACGGGATCGTATTCCTCGAATCCAAGTGGCTCAGGGGGTTGATTCGTCTTTGTGGACTGACCACAGGCTACTACTCCCAGCAAAAGGAGCGCAGGAAGGTAAAGCAGATTTTTCATAAAGAGGCTGTATTTTAACTAAATGGACAATGAATAATGAACAATGTATAATGCTACGATTCTTATTGTTACTAGCTAATCATTATCCATTCTACATTATCGATTTTACATTTATCTAGCAACTAATCCCTAAATATAAGCGCCACACAATGAGCGGCAATACCTTCGCCCCGACCTACAAACCCAATGTGCTCCGATGTGGTGGCTTTTATGGAAATATCTTCTTCGGGAATGGCCATCACGTCTGCCAGACAGGTTTTCATGGCCGGAATATGTGGGTTGAGTTTCGGTTCCTGAAGCACAACTGTTACGTCCACATTCGAGATCTCGTAGCCAGCGCCCCGAACCATTCGGAGAACTTCGGCCAGCAGCAATTTACTGTCAACGCCTTTCCAGCGCGGATCTTTATCCGAAAAATGGTAGCCAATATTGCGCATGTTGGCGGCTCCGAGCAGCGCATCGCACAAAACATGGCAAACCACATCGGCATCCGAATGGCCCACTGGCCCAAATGTACTCGGAATCAGAATGCCCCCCAGCCAGAACGGCCGACCTTCTTCGAGCCGATGAACATCATACCCTTGTCCTACGCGAATTTTCATGCAACTCGGTAATACAAGGTCGAGCAATTATCTTTCCGCAGGACTTGTTTGGCCATCGCCTGAATCGCATCGGGTGTGACGGCCTGAATCTGAGCAGCCTCCTGATTAACTAAGTCTGGATTCCCCGCATTAGCCGCGAAGGCAAGGTTCATCGCCCGGTTTAGTAGTTCAACTTCCGAGAAAGCGAGTGTGGCTTCTGCCTGATTTTTCACTTTAGCCAGCTCATCCTCCGGTACGGGTTTTTCTATCAATTCCTGCACAACGGATTCCACCGCGGCATCGGCTTCTTCAAGCGAAACTCCTTTGTTTAGGTTGCCCTGAACCACCAGCAAACCAGGGTCGATGGACGATGTAATGTAGGCGTTGATACTGCTGAACACTGGGTTATCGCGTAAGAGTTGTTGATACAAACGCGATGATTTGCTTCGGCCAAGCATGTCGCTCAGTAGGTCAGCGTTATAAAAATCAGCATCGAACCGTCCCGGCATATGGTAGGCTTTATACAAACCATTGAGGGGCACCTTCGCCGATGTTTCCAGCTTACGGGCTTCGGTCTGAATTGGTTCTTTAGGAAGCTGCCGAATATAAGGATCACCAGCCGGAATAGGGGCAAACCATTTGGCACACAACTGCTTCACCTGCTCAACGGTTACATTGCCTGCTACAACCAGAATGGCGTTGTTGGGTAGGTAATATTTGAAGAAAAATGATTTAACATCGCCCATCGTAGCCTCTTCAATGTGGCTGATATCCTTCCCAATCGTTGCCCAGCGGTAGGGGTGTTGCTGGTAGGTCAACGGACGAAGTTTAAGCCAGACATCACCGTAAGGCTGGTTTAGGTAACGTTGCTTAAACTCTTCAATCACTACTTTTTGCTGCACGTCCAGCACCTGCGGATCGAACGAAAGACTCAGCATCCGATCCGATTCGAGCCAGAAAGCGGTTTCCAGATTGGCTGAGGGTAAGGTGATGTAGTAATTCGTAATATCTGGGCTGGTAAAGGCGTTGTTTTCGCCCCCCACTTTCTGCAGCGGCTCATCGTAACTCGGAATATTTCGCGACCCACCGAACATTAAGTGCTCAAACAGGTGTGCGAATCCCGTTTTGGCGGGGTCTTCGTCGCGTGAGCCAACGTTATATAAAATATTGACGGCGGCTATCGGCGTAGATTCGTCTTCATGAACGAATACCCGCAGGCCATTATCTAAAACAAATTGTTCGTAATGAATCATGAATTGGGAAGCTGATCGGGCTGATCTTACTGGGAAAAAAGCGTCATTTTTTGCTAAAACTGGTTAATAAGGTTAAAAGGTGGCCTTAATGAATGGTTTGTTAATTCATCATGTCTAGCCTCCAATTTAATCTAAACAGCTTCTGCAACTTTTGCGTATGGCCCTCGTCAGATAATACGCATTGAACAAAAGTACAGTTCCGACTGTATAGAATCAAACGGCGTTATTTCGACTAATACTTTGTCCATTCTGAAAAATACTTTACTGAGCGTATTTCTGCTCTGTTTACCGGTGCTCGCTCCAGCGCAGGTCATGAGTGACCCAGCCGCTCAGCAAACCATTGTAAAAGCGCTTGATCACATTTATAATCTTGAGTTTGCTGATGCTGATGTATTGATTCGACAGCTTCAGGCCAAGTATCCGCAGCATCCGGTTGCCCCAATTTTACGGGCTACACAACTGGATATCCAAAACTTGCCGCTCGCTGAAAATAAAGTGGCCACCGTACAGTTTGAGCAAGCCGTTGGGCAGGCATTACAATTGTCGAAACGGATGCTTGCCAAAAACGAAGAAGATCCGGAAGCTGTGTTTTTTATGCTCACTTGTCATAGCTATATGGCCGCACTATATAACAATCAGGGCGAGTCGTTAAAGGCTGTTGGTGAATCGAAAAAGGCATACAATTACCTGCGGGATGGTATCAAGTTGACGGACAAGAATCCAGATTTCTACTTCACAACCGGGCTTTATAACTATTATGTCGAGCGCTATCCGGCCGACCATCCAATTGTTAAACCCTTCATGTTTTTCTTTGCCGATGGCGACATTGCACTGGGAATCAAGCAGATGGATATGGCAACTCGTAAAGCGGTGTTTATGCGCCCGGTATCCAATTACTACCTGGCACATTTGCTGATGAAACACGAAACGAACCCAGCACGAGCCACGGTCTACATGAAATATCTGGTTGATAAATACCCCAACAACCCGTTATTTGCCATGACCTACGCTGAATCGCTACTGCTGTCGGGGCGGTATAGCGAAGCACGCCCTTATGTTCAGCGGTTGAAGCAGATGCCTAATAAATTAGTGCCATTGGCCTTCCATACGTTCACCGGAATGCTGACCGAGTTGGCTGATAAAAATGACAAAGAAGCTGCTGAGTCCTATGAAATGGCACTCAAATTTCCATCGAATGATGCCTATACGAAGGAGTATCGCGCGTTTGCCTATGCAGGTTTAGCGCGTATAGCTGACCGGGCTAATAACCAGAATCAAGCCAAACTGTATTACAAAAAGGCACTGGCCGTAGGGGAGTACAAGTCGCTGATTCGGGAGGCAAAGGCGTATAAATGATATGTATGATGTATGATATAGGATGTATGGCTGGCGCGAAATACATCCTATATCATACATCATACATATCAATAATCTACTTCCAGATTCAACACCTTTCGTAACTCATGCAGGGCGGGGTTTTTCTCGGCCAGGTAGTTGTATTTATCCTGCGAGCTGTAAATCATTTTCTTCACTTCCTGCACAACTACCTGATGCTCAAGCTTAATCTGACTATTCTGAAGTTCAGTGCGAAGGTAGCCCAGCAGGTCGGGCTTCAGTTCGGTTAGAAAATCGACTTGCAGGGTGTTGTCAAGCTTAAGATGAATCGTTGTGCCGTCCAGAATCAGATCGCGATTCAAGACAACCTGTTCGGTGGTAATATCGCTTTTCTCACGCCGAAGTTTTGCAAAGGCTTGCCAGGCGGCCTGTAACTCATCGAAATCAAACGGTTTATCAGGGCGAGTCGATGCTACAACAATGGGTGCTGCATCGGTAGCAGCCTCGGGTTGAACCGGCCCCGTTGTTAAGGCAACTGTCGACCGTAATCGACTTCCGGCGGGCCTTGTTGGTGGGACTGGTTGTGGCCTGGGCGGTAAATCCGACTTGGCAACAGCAGGTTGTGGTGTGACTACGGCTGTTACCTGCGCATTTGTTGCCGCTGTTTGCTCGTTGGGTTTAGCCAATCCATTCATTACTGTGCCGTTACCGTTAGCAGGTACGGTGGAATGGTATCCATTCACAGGCTCACTTGTGATAGGATGACTTTCGATTAGTTGGCTGCTATCAGGCGAGGGCTTGGGATTGCCGATTGTCGGTCCAGCGTTTTTTTTTTCAGCCATCACCTGGCTTACTGTCGTCGTTTCTCCACTATGTATACCGTTGAGTGGCAGGTCTGGGAGGGCTTCCCAGTTGAGCAGGTTACGCAAATTGGCCAGTTTCATCAGCCACAATTCGGTGTGTAGCCGCTGGTCTTTAGCCTGCTTGTAGTTCATGTCGCACTGACCGCCAAGGCTAAGGGCTGAGAGTAAAAACGACATGGGCGCCCGAGCCGCCTGGTCGAGGTATTGCCGCCGAACGTTTTCGGTCACTTGCAGCAACTGAACCGTAGCCGCATCTTTACAAACCAGCAAATCCCGGAAGTGACGACACAAGCCAACGATAAACTGATGTCCGTCGAAACCCTTACGCAGAATCTCATCGACTGTCAGCAAGCTTTGGGGAAGATTACCTGCCAACAGTAAATCCGTCAGTTTGAAATAATAATCATAGTCCAGAATGTGGAGGTTATCCAGCACTTCCTTATACCGGATTATCCGGTCGGCCGCAAAGGTCACGTTCAAATCGAACATCGACAACGCATCACGCAACCCCCCGTCAGCTTTCTGAGCAATCAGGTCCAGGGCTTCCGTTTCGGCAGTAACACCTTCCTTTTCAGCAATTTGGGCGAGGTGATTGGCAATGTGCCCCGGCTGAATCCGATTAAAGTCGAAAATCTGGCAACGCGATAAAATTGTTGGTAGAATTTTATGCTTCTCCGTTGTGGCCAGAATAAAGATGGCATAGGAGGGGGGTTCTTCCAGCGTTTTCAGGAACGCATTGAACGCAGCCGACGAGAGCATGTGCACCTCGTCAATAATATAGATCTTGTATTTTCCCGATTGGGGTGGATAACGAACCTGATCAATCAGGTTGCGGATATCTTCAACGGAGTTGTTCGAAGCCGCATCCAGCTCATGAATATTAAACGATGCACTCTGATTAAAGCTCACACACGACTCACATTGGTCGCAGGCTTCTCCATCGGCAGTCAGGTTTTGACAATTGATTGTCTTGGCCAGAATCCGGGCACAGGTTGTTTTACCAACCCCGCGTGGTCCGCAAAACAGGAAGGCAGACGCTAAGTGATTGGTCTTGATTGCGTTTTTAAGTGTGGTAGTAATGTGTTCCTGACCCACGACAGTGTCGAAGGTAGCGGGACGGTACTTGCGGGCCGAGACCACGAAATTTTCCATACTGCAAGTTAGTACTGTCGGGGGTGAAAGGCAAAAGGTATTTCGTGAAATGGGTGGAGTGAGTGGAGTTGGTGAAGTAGGTGGAGTGAGTGCGGTAGGTAAAATAAGTTATGTGCTTATTATTGCTTTTTAGTTTATTTTTTTATTTCCTTACACTTCTCTTATGCTTCATGGAACGTGAAAAAAGCAGCGGTTTTGAAGAATTGATTGTCTGGCAGGAAGCCCGAAAATTCAGACAGACTATTGATTTACTCGTAAAATCTTTCCCTGCTGATGAACGTTACCGGCTGGCAGACCAACTTATTAGAGCTAGTCGAAGTATTTCTGCCAATATAGCAGAAGGTTATGGCCGGTATCATTTTTAGGAAAATATTCAGTTTTGCACTTCACTCACTCCACTAAATTTCCTTCCCACAATGCGGACATACTTTGCGACGGGGTATTTTGTGATCACGAATATGCTCGTTGAAGCCGGATACCAGAATACCGGTTGGTAAGGCGAACACGCCAATACCGACTATGGCCGTAATCCCGCCCAGCAGTTTTCCTAAAGGGGTAATGGGATGAATATCGCCATAGCCAACGGTTGTCATGGCCGTAACTCCCCACCACATGGTTGCCGGAATGCTGGAAAATTTATCAGGCTGGGCCGCATGTTCAACATAATACATTACACTCGATACGATAATGAGCATGAAAATTACCAGCATAATACTGAGTACCAGTTCTTCTTTCTTTTCGGCAACTACATTCTGAATCAGGCGAAAGGCATGTGAGTAACGTGAAATACGAAAGAGTCGGAAAATTCGGAACAGTCGTAGAATTCGAACAATAGCCAGATCGGTAGCAAATAGTGAGAAGTAGAATGGGAAAATGGCCAGAATGTCAATAATGGCGCTGGTTGAGACAATGTAACGAAGGCGCCCCCAGAACCAGTGGTGGTATTTTTCATTCTCCACACTAACCCAAACACGTAATAAGTATTCAATGGTAAAGAAACCCACCGAAAACAGTTCGAAGTCAGTAAACAGGCGCGAAAATTGCTGGTTATAGTCCGGCACCGTATGGAGAACAATAGCGATCGCGTTCAGCGTAATGATCGTAATCAGTACCAGATTAAACGCCAGACTGACTCCCCGACGTTTACCTGCCGAAGTTTCAAGAATACGATAGAGTGATTTGCGGAGCATGATAGAAATAGAAACGGTCGGTAGAGATGCAAGCTACTCACCAAAATCTGAACTTGCCATTGATCCGTTTATAAAGAGAATCAGTTAGGCTTTTCGGGTTTATTACTGGTAGCTTTATTCCCGTTAAAAAAAATAGTTCCATTAAAAGCTATCATCTGCCAGTTCTAAAAACTACCTGGTACTTGTGAGTGCCTGATTGTGAACGATGTAGCAATAGTGGGTTTAATGATTACCTTGTAGGTTTTAGCCGTTGACGAACTATCCTGAAAAAAAACCGTTATGATATTGCAAGACCCGGATAATCTCTCTAACATTGTTCGCGTTTTCGCACAAGAACCAATGGCAAAGCTCGTTTATATACCGACTTTCTTCCATACTACGCCATTTCGGTTTAGGTCCGAAAGGACTATACTATCTCGTTTGCCTATGCGGTAAGCACTTTCTACCCTTTTTCTTGTTCTATTTTTCACAACAAACCAGCTACCAGCTCGGATTACGCTGTCTCCGTTTTCGCGGCTTTACAACCGCTCAATAAACGACAATGATCACCCCAGAAATAGTTAACGATCAATACATCATTCAGGTGGCCAATGAAAACCACCTGCGGTTGGCCGAGACCATCTGCCACGAAATGGAAGAGAGCGCAAAAGCCCGGGGAACCGGTATTGCTAAACGTTCCCCCATTTATGTGATGGAGAAAATGCTCGAAGGAAAGGCTATTATTGCCATGACCCTTACGGGTGAGTGGGTAGGCTTTTGCTACATAGAGACTTGGGAGCACGGTAAATTTGTGGCCAACTCTGGCCTGATTGTCCATCCCGATTATCGGAAGAGCGGTATTGCCACACGCATCAAAGCCAAGGCTTTTGAACTGTCGCGGGCTATGTTCCCAACGGCTAAGATCATTGGCATTACAACCAGTCTGGCGGTGATGAAGATCAACTCCGATTTGGGTTATCAACCTGTTACGCTGAGTGAGCTTCCGGGTGATGACTCCTTCTGGAAAGGTTGCCAGACCTGCGCCAACTTCGATATTCTGACCCGAACGAATCGGAAGCACTGTCTCTGCACAGGGATGCTATACGATCCGGAAGAGCATAAGAAAGAAGAGAAAGATGAGAAATGGAATTTTCTCAAAGAATCGAAATTATACGAACGTTGGATGCGTATTAAAAAACGCATTCTGCTCCGTATCCAACCAGCCGACCGTTCGCGTTCCCGAAAGGGGGATCGCGAGTTGGAAATTGCCTGATAACTACACAACAGTAAAACAAGAAAAGTCCGGAAGCAGCTTCCGGACTTTTCTTGTTTTATTACCTCTGTGATTTGACTGTATTTCTAAAAGCAGCCTGTAGGCTTATCACACGTTTTCATTTTTAGTCTGTCGCATCCAAGCACTTACTAATTTTCTTAACATTAAATTAACATTGAAGTGGGAAATAATATTTTGCAAACTGGCTATAGAAATATAGTTAGAGATATATTATACTTTAAAATCAATAAAATTCAAAATATGACAGCCGTTTTTATGCTATTTTGTAAAATATACTGACTCCCAGTAAGTTAGGATAATGGATGTAAATGGTAATGTTTAGTTAATATTGACATAATATTTGCTTAATATTAACTAGCGAAAGCTCCTTGAGGATTTGAGACAAGGGGCGACCTTGTTTAATCATTTAATCCGTTTGAAGTCATGAAAAAGAAATTTACTCTTCTCATGCTGGTAGGCTTCCTGGCAACGCAAGCCTCCGCTGCGCCCATTACTACACACAAACCGAAAGAGGTTAAGGCTACATTGGAGCAGCAGTTAGCGAAACATATATCTTACCCAGATGTTCTCAAATCAACCCAACAGGCGGGTATTGTGGTCATTCAGTTTCGGGTAAATTCTGACAGTAAACTTTGCCAGTTGGAGGTATTTAGCCAGAATGAGAAATTGAATAACGAATTACTACGCCAGTTAACCGGTATTAAATTGACAGGTTATGCTACTGATTTGAGCGAATATGCTGCTCAGGTACATACCGTTCGATTACGCTTCAAGCCTCAATAAAGCGAAACATAGACAGAATAAGCAGTCAGAAGTTGCCAGACCGATTCATCTTGTCTGGCAACTTCTGACTTTTTTGTGACTTAACTTTTTCGACTAACGGCTGGTTAGCCCTTTAACAAACCCTACTTACTGTATGTCTGAACCACTCTCGCTGGTCTGGCTCCGGCGCGATTTGCGTCTGCACGACAATGCCGCACTTTATTACGCATTTAAACGTGGTCGCCCTGTCATCCCCGTTTTTATTTTCGACCGTACGATTCTTGATGATCTTGACGACCGCCAAGACCGGCGGGTGGAGTTTTTGGTTCAGGAAGTAAACCGTCTGCATGAAGAACTAGCCAAAATGGGGTCAACCTTGCTGGTTCGGTACGGTAAGCCGATTGATGTATGGAAAGAATTATTGACCCAATACCGTGTAAGCGATGTATTTGCCAATCACGATTACGAAGTATATGCCAAGGAGCGCGATAAAGCAATTGGCGACTTGCTGACGGAGCAAGGCATCGGGTTTCATACGAGTAAAGACCAAACTATTTTTGAGCGTGATGAGGTGCTGACCGGCAAAAAAACGCCCTATACGGTTTTTACGCCCTATAGTCGAAAATGGAACGATAAACTGACGGATTTTTATCTGAAAGCCTATCCAACCGAGAACTATTTTAGCCAATTCTGGAAAACCAAACCCGAGAAAGTTCCTACACTCGCCGAAATGGATTTTCAGCCGGTTGGTGAGCCATTTCCAGCACGGACAGTATCGGATAAGCTACTTGATAACTATAACGAAACCCGCGATTTTCCTGCATTACCACACGGGACAAGTCAACTGGGAATGCATTTGCGATTTGGTACGGTCAGCATTCGAGAGCTGGCCCGTCAGGCAAGAGAGGCTGAAGACAAAACGTTTTTAAATGAACTCTGCTGGCGGGATTTTTACTTTCAGGTACTCGACCATTTTCCGCACGTTGAAACGTATTCGTTCCGACGTGAGTATGACCAGATTGACTGGCGAAACAATGAAGATGAGTTCGAGAAGTGGTGTAATGGCGAAACAGGCTATCCCATTGTAGATGCCGGTATGCGCCAACTGAATACGATCGGCTGGATGCACAACCGGGTTCGAATGATTACGGCCAGTTTTCTGTGCAAACACTTGCTTATTGACTGGCGATGGGGTGAAGCCTATTTTGGTAAAAAACTGCGGGATTATGATCTGTCGGCCAATAATGGTGGCTGGCAGTGGGCGGCTGGTTCGGGCACCGATGCCGCACCCTATTTTCGCGTATTCAACCCAGAACGCCAGGCACAGAAATTCGATCCCAAGTCAGTTTATATTCGTCAGTGGGTGCCCGAAGTTGATGGGCCAAACTACCCGAAACCCATTGTTGAGCATACGATGGCCCGGCAGCGCGCTATTGATACCTATCGGAAAGCATTGGCTAAGAGTAAGTAGGCTAATTAAAAATTAGTTAATTGATAGTGGAGCATATAGTCCAAAATGGCAACCTTTTTGTAGCTTACGGTTCTTTTTGTAGACTATTCCACTACTCAGCCTTATGAAATTGCGGCTTACCCTGCTTTGTTTCTTCTGTTTGCTTGCGTTTCATTCATCAGTAGTTGCCCAGCAACGGCTTCGCCTGACTGTAATCGTACGCGACGGTGTTACTAAAAAAACTATACCCGGTGCCAGCTTGCTCGTTGCCGAAACAAAAGCTGGGGCACAGGCCGACAGTGCGGGTGTCATTGCACTGGCTCATCCACCGGGGGCACTCACTATTTATGTGTCGGCGGTGGGCTATTTTCGGGGTCGAGAAACGGTTGTGCTGGATTTCAATAAACGAGTCGACTATTTTCTGCAACCCCGCTCCACCGATCTGGAAGAGGTAGATGTACGGGCTACTCGTAAAGACAAAAATATTAAAGACGTGCAGATGGGGCAGATCCAGATCAGCATGCCTGAACTGAAACGGATGCCAGTTGTACTGGGCGAGCCTGATATCCTGAAAGCCCTTACGCTCCAATCTGGAGTAACAACGGCAGGTGAAGGAGCCGGTGGTTTTAATGTCCGGGGTGGGCGTGCCGACCAGAATCTGGTGCTGGTAGACGGTGCTCCGCTGTTCAATACCTCACACTTGCTTGGCTTTTACACGAATATCAATCCCGATATGGTGCAGGACGTGAGCCTGAATAAAGGAGCGTTTTCGGCGCAATATGGCGGGCGAGTATCGTCATTACTGTTGATGAGTACCCGTAATGGGAACAAGGATGGCTGGCGCGTATCGGGTGGATTAAGTCCGGTAAGTGCACGGGCTGTAGTGGATGGGCCAATTACCAAAAAACTGACATTGCTGGCCGGGGGACGTATCGCTTTTCCTAATTATCTGCTCCAATTGTTTCCATCGGGAAGTGTGAAAAATAGTCGGGCGTTCTTCTATGATGGTAACATTAAACTAACCTATACTCCCGACGAACGGAATACCATCTCGCTATCGGCTTACCGAAGTCAGGATAACTTCCGGTTTCCGGGCGATACGCTTTATGGCTGGCATTCGAACGTACTGACGGGCCGCTGGAGTTACCTCATCCGGCCGAACATGCAACTTAATCTGGCAGCGCTCTATAGCGGCTATTTCCTCAATGTAGATGGGGTCGCACCTAATCTGAACTTCCGTTTTACGTCGCACATTGAGCAGAAGGAAGGCAAGGCTGATATGTTTTATACCCTGAACAAGTCGTTTAAAGTTCAGGTTGGTACGAATGCAATTTTGTATGGGATTCAAACGGGTGCTATTCGGCCAACGAACGAAAATTCCAGTATTAACGCCAGACAAATTAATCCAGAACGGGGCCGGGAACTAGGTGCATATATAAACACCGAATGGGAAATTATGCCCACTGTTACGTTGATGGCAGGTTTACGCTATTCGGCCTTTGCTTCGCTGGGGCCACAAACCGTTTATGGCTACTCGGAAGGTCTGCCACCCTCACCCGAAACGGTTGTTGATTCGGTACAATACGGTAGCGGGAAAGTGGCACAGGCGTATGGGGGTTTTGAGCCGAGGTTAGCTTTGCGCGTGCAGGTCGCTAAAAACACGGCTATTAAAGCCAGTGCCGGTCGAACGCGACAGTATGTGAACCTTATTTCGAACACAACGGCTATTACGCCCCTTGATTTCTGGACATTGAGTAACCGATACCTGCCGCCCCAGATTGCCGACCAGATCTCTGTAGGATTGTTTCAGAATGTACAGGATAATGCCATCGAGCTAAGTGTAGAAGGTTATTACAAACGCCTTCAGAACCAGATCGACTATCGCTACGGCGCTAACCTGATTTTGAATCCAAAGCTTGAAACGGCGCTACTACGAGCAGCCGGACGGGCTTACGGAGTTGAATTTGGCATAAGCAAAAATACCGGACGGCTTACCGGACAAGTTAACTATACCTATGCCCGCTCGCTGATTGCCGTACAAACGCCTTACAATGAGCTTCGGATCAATGGTGGGGATTATTACCCATCCTATATTGACCGGCCACACACGCTTAATATGCAGGCTCGCTGGTCTATGTCGCATAACTGGACCTTCTCTACAAATTTTGTGTATTATACGGGTGTGCCAGCTACCTACCCTGATGGACAGTACACCTATAATGGCCAGCCAGTTCAGGACTATTCGCGCCGGAATGCCGACCGCATTCCTGACTATCACCGATTGGATGTTGCGTTCTCGAAAGATACCCGCTTCAACAAAGCGCAAAAACGGTATGGTATCTGGACATTGGGCATTTATAACCTATATGCCCACAAGAATCCCTATTCCATCTATTTCACCCGGTATAACCAGCGGACAGAGTCGTACCGGTTGTCGGTATTCGGTACCATGATTCCATCCATTGCCTACAATTTCTATTTTTAGTATGCGCCAACTTATCAGCTATATCCTCATTCTGACCGTGTTGGTAGCATGCATTGATCAGGTGGACTTACCCATTCGAACCGAAGAGCCACGTTTGGTCGTAGAGGGGCAAATCACCAACGAAGCTCCCCCTTATACTGTTCGGCTTACTTATACCGGAAAGTACAGTGGCGCAGGCGCACAAAACGTGAACGATCAATATGTAAAAGAAGCGCAGGTTACCCTTTCTGACGACCAGGGCCGCTCAACGCGCTTTATATCAAGAGGATTAGGCGTGTACCAGACTACAGATTCAACCTTTCGGGGGCAGGTTGGTCGTTCATATAGTCTAAGCGTGGTTCTTGCCGATGGCAAACGGTACACAACCAAGCCGGAACGAATGCCTGCTGTTCCTGTAATCGATAGTATTTCGGCAACCTTGATTAAAACAAATAATTTGTCGATCCCTTATGCCTTTTCATATGGCGTGAATACGAATGACCCTGCTAATGAAGCAAATTATTATCGTTGGTCTGCGTATGGCTACACAACCCGTTTATCGGTAGGGGTACCCTGTAGTCTGGGTAATCCAAGTAAATGCAACTACCGCTGCTGGACAACGGTATCGAATGATGTGGTCAATGTATTTAGCGATGAGGCTATCAATGGCAATCCCCTCCGAGGGCGATTTGTTTTACAAGTGCCCATTTATGCCATTGGTCCCCAACTGGTGGAGGTGCAGCAATATGCCATCACCCAGAACAATTACCAGTTCTGGAAACTCTACCAGCAACAAAACGCCCGAACAGGCAGTATTTTCGATCCGCTTCCGGCACCTGTTACGGGAAATGTAGTCAATACCAGCGACCCGACCGATGCGGCACGAGGGTATTTTGCCGTAACGTCGGTAACTCGGCGTCGGTATCGGCAGCAGAATTTCCCGAATGTTGTGTTTTATCAGGCTTTAGTCGGCTTCATCAGCAGTCAGATCATACCCGATGGCGATTGCCGGAATACGTATGGTAACGTACCAATCATTGAGCCGGAAGGCTGGTGATTTCTGAACCGGGATTTATTTGATTTTACTGACTGACTTTGATTTTGAGGACTATATTGAAAATCATATTCGGTCAGTAAAATTAAATAAATCCCGGCGGGACCTCCCGCGCGGTTAGATTACAGTTTCCATTGCACGATCCAGCCGGGTTTTGCAACCTTGGGGCGGGGAACGCCCGCCAAACCCGTTGCTGGATTCATAGCCTGCAAGGTGAGTGAAATCGTCGTATTTTCCTGAGAAGAAACTGCTTTGGTAGCCCGTAGAAACAGATTGCCACGTGTATCAACATCATCGACAATGGCATAGAGCATATCGCCTGTTTTGAGTGCATCATCGCCAATCTGAACATCTTCCGTCAGCGCAAATGCCCAACTTTGGCCCACTTTAGGAAGACCGGCCCGTACTAACCGGGTGGCTACATCGCCAACAAAGACAGGTAGGGAAGCAGGCTTGGTTTTGAGCAGCTCTGTTAACATGCTGTCCATAACCATCGCTTCATTTTTAACGGGTGTGCCTGATCCCAGAAAGGATTCAATGGGGATGCCTTCTGGTTCTGGTTCATCATCCTGGAGCCAACCCATGCGACGAGCCTGTTCGCGTTCACGTTCGTACAGATTACCTGACGATGCTGATGCCAGCATGATACCTATTGACCCAACTCCGTAAGTTGGATTCGTAAACAATTCTTTCATGGCCAGAATCCGGTAAAGGTAGTAACCCGTTTCTGGATTCATGGTCATCGAATAATAGTCCCGGTTACCTGATTTTGTGATTTTACGCTGGACCATCCCTACGCCCCCGTTATAGGCAGCTGCTACGAGCGTCCAGGAGCCCAGCTTGCGATAAAGAAATTTCAAATATTTACAAGCGGCTTCAGTCGATTTAAGGAGGTCGGTACGCTCGTCGCTGCCGGGCGTGATGGAAAGCCCCATGTCCTGAGCGGTATCATCCATGAATTGCCAGTATCCAATGGCACCCGCCGATGATACGGCGTTCGACTGCCAGGCGCTTTCAATGAGTGGTAGGTATTTGAAATCGTTTGGGATATTGTACTTATGAAGAATTGGCTCAATAACCGCAAAAAATGGAGCTGAACGCGCCTTTAATCCATTTAAGTGGCGTATGTAGCCTGAACTACCAGCTAGCGCAAACGCCAGTTTGGCCGAAACATCGCCCTGCTCTGTTGGTACCACCTCACCACAAAAGTGTAACCGTTGGGGCTCATTTACTGAGCGAGGCTGGGCTATCGCTTTACGATTCGACTTGACTTTTAACGAAGCCGCCTTTTTTTGTGCCAGAAGAGGAGAGCTAAACGATAAAACGCTCAGAAGCAACAGGATAACGCATCTCGTAAGTACTGTCAAAATAAAGAGTTGTTGGTTAGACCCATAGACAACGAATCGTATTCAGGGTTTAGTTCAGTTGGCAAAGTAGTGGAGTGAGTGGAGTAAATGAAATGAGTGAAGTGGTGGAGTAAGTGAAATAGATTAACCAGCAATCTACTTACTACACCTATTTCACTTACTTCACCCACTCCACCACTTCACTCATTTCACAACTTCACAATGTTTTCCAGGTCAGAATCCAGCCTGCCTTTATCTGATCCACATCGGGGAGTTTAATGCCAATACGGCCCGTGGAGGCATCAATGGCCGATAGATTCATAGTATAGGTGTGTTTTTCACTCGCCGAATAAAGCCGATCTGCGCGCAGGTAGATCTTATCCGTTTTTTTGTCAACGTCTTCCACAATGGCATACAAAACATCACCTTCTTCCACTTCTTTGCCGTCGGCCATCCCATCGCGGGTGAGGTGAAATACCCAGACCTGGCCTCGTTCGACACCTGCTGATTCCACCAGTCGCGCTTTGATACCTCCCCGAAACACATCACCTGCATTGGGGAGGGGTATATCAAGCGTTCGCCCGGCGGTTGGCTGTGCTGTTTCAGTAGAAGGTGCATTAACCGCTACTTTGGTGGCCTCGTTCATGATCACTTCTGGCAAAAGCACCTCATCTTTATCCGGTTCAGCATCGGGCGTGAGTGGCTCACTTAAGTAAGCCATCATCCGCTCAGGAATAAACCCCTGATAGGATCGATAGTTAGAAAATAATTCTTTGAATGCCAGAATTCGGTACAGATACTTTCCTGTTTCGGCGTTCAGGCGTAGGTAATAATAGTCGCGTTGCTGTTGTCGGCGGATATTGCCCAGTAAGGCACCAATGCCATTGTTGTAAGCCGCAGCGGCCAGTGTCCAGGAGCCCAGTCGATTATACAGATAGTTCAGATAGCGGCAGGCTGCATTGGTTGATTTGACCAGGCTCTGCCGTTCATCGTAGCCAGGCCGGATGCTTAACCCTAGCTCACGCGCTGTAGCTGGCATAAACTGCCAATAGCCTACCGCCCCCTTAGGTGATACTGCCAGACCTGTCAGCGCACTCTCGACCAAGGGTAAATATTTGAAGTCGAGCGGAATACCGTGCCGGGCCAGAATCGGTTCGATAATAGGAAAAAATACAGACGCCCGCTGCCGAATACGATAAAATATCCGATTTTGGTTTGTGTTCTGGGCTAAGGCAGATACTAATCGTCGGGCAACTGCTTCTTCGTGTAAGGGAACCGATTCCCCACAGAAATAGACAGGTGGCAAGAGCCTGGTTAGTCCGGGGTCGGTAACTAAAGCAGTAGCAGTGTGGATAGGCAATGATCTGTCTGCTGGTTTGTGTAGCAAACCGGCGAGATCAGAAACACTTGCCACCATCAAGCCAGTTGCCAGAGAAAGTGAGGCCAACAAGTTCATTAAACGGCAAGTTCAAGTTTTATGGGCTATGTTTTTTTAGACTTTCACTTTAGTCTACAGTAACACTATAGTGTTGCTTTATTTATTATAAGGTAGTAAACAGGAAAGCCGCTCTCATCAAGCGGCTTTCCTGTTTAAACGAATGTAGCGTCTTAGGATTCTGTTGGGTTTGCTGATTCTATTGTGTTGATAAACAGTGCCTATGCCCCAAAAGAATCCACAGAATGAAGATTGGTAACGGGAGCTTTATAACCAGTCCCAAAAGTGTAGAGGACGAATGCCTTCTCCTTTTTTCCACTGCAAAAACCTTGGCCGCCGGAACCGGAGCACCATTAGTCCCATCATTAATTTCTTGATTGGTAAATGTTGACCTTGCTGTTCTAAATCAGCAGCCGGGGTGTTAAGCGCTTTTTTAGCTAAAGCTGCACTAGCAATTAATTGGTCGGTATCCGAGGGGGCTTTGGTTAAGGTTGTATTTGGACGTGGCCCCCACATTGGATCGGTAAAATCTTCGTCAACCAGTTCGATAGTAGGCGAATCCTTGATTTTTTTCGGGAGAGCCAGCGGCTTATGCCAACTAGGCAATGGCTTTGTCAACTCAGCAATGGTTGAACCACTTAATAAGAGAGCGTATTGGCGCGGGTTCGTCAGTAGTTCTTTGAACGCCAGAATGCGGAACAGGTAGTGACTTGTTTCGCGGTGTAGCCGCAGCCGATAATAACTGGTTTGGCCCTGCTGCTCCATTTTGTTCATCACATGCGTGATACCACCATTATAAGCTGCAGCCACTAGTGTCCAGGAGCCTAATTCCCGGTAGAGTTGGTGCAAATGCCGACAAACCGCTACCGTTGCTTTTTCCAGATTCAGGCGTTCATCTACTTTCCCGTTTACTTTCAGACCTAACTCGCGGGCAGTACCCGGCATAATCTGCCAGTAACCGGCGGCTCCCCGATACGATACACTCCGGTTATCTAACGCACTTTCGGCGAGCGGCATGAATCGAAAGTCGCGCGGAATTTTGTATTTACGGAGAATAGGGTCAATAACCGGGAAAAACTCAGAGGCACGGGAACGAAGATCAAACAGGAACTCTTCTTGTGCTCCATAGGTGCGTAATGTTTGTGCCCAACGGCGCGACACTTTAGGTTCGTTAACAGGTACTTCTTCTCCGCAGAAGTAAATTGGGAACAGTCGTTTGGTTGAATCTACGACTAATAATTGAGGATTGTTGAGGCCGTTTGAGGGAAGAATTCGGCTCGTGTCGGGGCTGAAAATGGAGATCGGATGCGTTGTTGGAACGACACCCGGCCCCGATTTTACGGCGGCCATGAGCAGTGAAAAACTTACTTCTTTTATCAAAATTACATTAGTTGTTGTGATACATATAGACAACAAAACCCGTACTTGACTGACGGGCCTGTTTTCCACTAGAATACGAACTTAACTGATTCTCTGCTATATACCAACTATTTCCCTAAGAATTATCCAACGGTCCAAGCAAAAAATGGATTTTATCTTTAAAGAAGCCCTGCCACAAGCGTTAATTTGCCATAGTCATAGCGGCCACCTAAATGCTCGAAAACAGGCTTTAAACGCCCTTCTTCGATACCTACAGCCGCAATGGCTTTTTCAATTTCGCGCCGTTCGGTAGGGTCAATAAGTGAGACTAAATCAATATCGTATCCCGATTTGGAAAGCTGCACCAAATGGCTCGCAACAGAGCCGGTTGTGAGCTGGCGCTCGGCCGCAATCTGCTCCATAGTGAGGCCATTATTGTACAGATCAAGGGTTACTAATTGGGTCGACCCTTTTGGCTTTTCGCCAGCCTGCACCCGACCGCGAACATAACCGAGAATCTCGTCCAGAAACTGTTTCCCGAACAGTTGGAGTTTCCGTTCGCCCACCCCGCTCACATTCCGTAGTGCATCCGGGGTGATTGGCCGCTGGCGGGCCATGTCTTCGAGGGTCGTATCTGTAAAAATAACGTAGGCGGGTACGTTCTGTTCGTCGGCAAGTTGCTTGCGTAGTGTACGTAGCCGTTCGAACAGATCGTCGCGCTGGGTTTCGGTTTTGGTCTTCGTTTTCTCGACTACTGGCTTTGGGGCATCATCAGGCCGAACGAGGTCAATTTTGCGCGTTCCCCGCAATACCTGATCGGCCAGGATGCCCCGGCGGAGGGCGTAATGTTGATCGTAGGCAATTTCAATGACCCCGATGTTGATCAATTGATGGATATAATTTCGCCAGTCTTCAAATTTAAGATCGCGGCCAGCCCCGTATGTTTTTACCTGATCGTAGCCGCCTTGCAACACCTGCTGACTTCGGGAACCACGCAAAATGTCAATCAGCAGGTTCATTGGTACGCGCTCGCCTGTGCGAACCATCGCCGACAAGGCTTTCTGCGCCAGAATTGTACCATCGAAGGTGACACGCGGGTCTCGGCACACATCGCAGTTGCCGCAGGGTTCAGACAGTTCTTCGGAAAAATACGAGAGCAGGATTTGTCGGCGGCAGGTATGGGCGTCTGCGTATTGCTGCATCCGTTCCAGTTTGGCCAGCTGTAGACCAAGATTAGCTGGACTGTTTTCGGCGAGCATCTCCTTATAGGTAGCCACATCGGCGAAACTATAGAACAGAACGGTTTGGGCCGCTGCACCATCGCGCCCTGCACGCCCAATTTCCTGGTAAAAGCTCTCGATGTTTTTGGGCATGTTGTAATGAATTACCCAGCGCACATTCGACTTGTCGATGCCCATCCCAAACGCAATGGTAGCGCACATAATGCGGACATCGTCGCGGAGGAAAGCTTCCTGCGTTTTCGACCGATCGTCGGGGTCCATTTTCGCGTGGTAGAAAGCCGCGCTAAACCCTTTCTCCTGCAACTTAGCCGCCAGGGATTCCGTCGATTTCCGACTCAGACAGTAAATAATACCCGATGTATCGGGTTTCTGTTGCAACAGCTTAATGATTTGCTGAATCCGGTTCTGGCCGGGCAGCACCTGCAAACTCAGGTTTTTCCGATTAAACGAATCCACAAATACCGCCGGATCATGCATGCCGAGCCGGGTGGCAATATCGTGTCGGGTGAGTTTATCGGCAGTAGCGGTGAGGGCAATGGTCGGTACGGTCGGAAACTTCTCCTTCAGAATATGCAGTTGGGTATATTCCGGTCGGAAATCGTGCCCCCACGATGAAATGCAATGCGCTTCGTCGATCGCAAACAGCGAGACATTGACGCGCTCCAGAAAATGAAAAAATGACTCGGTTAGTAATTTTTCAGGAGAAACGTAGAGCAATTTGAGCTTGCCACTGATGCAATCGTCTTCAATATCGCGCTGTTCGCGGCTGGTTTGGGTACTGTTATAGAAAGCCGCCTGAATACCGTTCATGTGCAACGCACCCACCTGATCTTTCATGAGCGCAATCAGGGGCGAAACCACCACCGTCAGGCCGGGGAGTATCAAAGCAGGAATTTGGAAACAAACGGATTTCCCCCCCCCGGTTGGCATCAGGACTACTGTGTCGCGTCCACTCAGGATAGACTGAATAATGGCTTCCTGCATGGGCCGGAACCGATCATAGCCATAATAACGCTTGAGGTAATCGGCAGGAGTTTGCGAACGGGGCGGATTTGTACTAATCATTGCGTCTTTCCGAGTAGCGTATGTGCCGGACAAACAGGCGTAGATAAGACGAGCTAACTAGCTATTCGTGACTGGCTGTCAGCTACTATATTTATATCAAATTTAAGAAAAATTTAAGTCATTTTTAGTGACAGATACGTGATTTTATACCCATCTTTCCGTCCTAAGAGTTCATATTTTCCAGTTGTTTCATAAACCCCAATCCAATGACCATGAAAAAGAATTTGTTAATGCTGTGTTTTGCCCTCGGCTTACTGGCCACATTTAATAGTATAGCCCAGGATACTAAACCGTCGAAAAGCAAAGCCAAGAAAGAGATGAGCGATGCGGACGCATCGGCTAAGGCAGCCGCGAAAGCGGAGAAGAAAGCGGCTAAGGATGCTGCAAAAGAGGGTATGACCGATGCCGACAAAGCAGCTAAAGCACAGGCGAAGGCCGATAAGAAGGCTGCCAAGGATGCCGTAAAAGAGGCTAAAGCGGATGCTAAAGGTAATGCAGAGGCAACGACCGATGCTGCTAAACAGGCGGCCATGAACGAGCGAATGGCCAAGGTCAGAGCGGCTAAGGATGCTAAAAAAGACGCCAAAGATGCTGCTGATAAAGGAGCTGTTACAGCTGACGCAAAGATGGATAAAGCCGCTAAAAAGGCAGATAAGGCCGCTGACAATGCAGGCCTAAAGGACGATAAAATGAGCAAAACCGCCAAAGCGTCGACGCCTGCCGTGAAGGAGGAAAAAGCCACTCCGGCCGACTATAAAGCGCCGGTTGATGCTTCTAAAAAAGGCCCAAATGGCGAGAAAGTCATGACCGGCCCTCGTGGTGGTAAATATTACATCAATAAGAACGGCAACAAGACCTATTTGAGTAGCATAAAAGGGTAAGTTGCTGCTGGTCAAAACAAAACGTGGCGTCAGACTTTACAGTCTGACGCCACGTTTTGTTTAATAGAAACTAGAAAAGTAGCTCTTAACGCTACTGGTTTGTTGGATAGGATTTTTAGAGCGGAACTGTACCTTCGATAATACCGTCCTTGATAAGTTGATTGACAATCTGACGGGGAGGAACTTCACTGCTTCCGCCGGTTGTGACAAGGGCTTTCCAGAAAGGTTTTCCAGTTGTAAGGTCCGTCATCTCTAAAAGAAGTTCATTATAGGACGATATATACTTGCCAGAACCGGTTGTATAATTTCGATTAAAATCAATGGTTAAAATAACCTCACTTTGGCAGGTCTGCCGTTGCTTTTCAATTGATTCTTCTGGGCTCTCGAATGCGATTGGGCTGCTTGATACGGTACACACTTGATAGCCAGCCGGAAACGCCGTTTGGAATGTAGGCAAATAGGTCTGACTAACGTTTGAGAGCTTCGAGACGATTAGAATACGACGAAATTCCGGTTTGGCATCCGCTTTTACGTTTGACTGAAAGTTCGCTGTTATGCAACCAGTCAGGATTGTTAACAGGCTTATTATTAGGACTTTATTTATAATAGTTTTCATGGATTGTCGGTGGTGTATTTAGTTGTTGAAAGTAACAACATAGTTACCTTTTACTTGTTAACTACCTGTTAAAGTTTAGGTGAACAAATTGTTGGCTATCTTACTCTAAAATAGCCTCAACGTAATGCGCCGAATACTACCTCTTCTTCTAGTTATTAGTACGTTCTCATCTGCCTGTTCCCAACAAACACCTGGTCTGCAACAACCCGTTGAAATCATCCGCGACCGATGGGGTGTCAATCATATCTACGCAAAAAACGAGCATGATCTGTTTTTTGCGCAGGGATATTCGGCTGCTCAGGATCGCTTGTTCCAATTGGAAATATGGCGTCGGCAAGCAACCGGCACCGTGGCTGAATTGCTGGGGCCGCAGGAAACCAAGCGGGATATTGGGACAAGACTATTTCAGTTCAGGGGCGACATTACCAAGGAGCTACTCCATTACCATCCCCATGGGCCACAGATTGTTCGAGCGTTTGTCGATGGGATTAACGCTTACATTACGGAAATCCTGAAAACCCCCGAGAAACTACCTTTCGAATTTCGGGTGCTTGAAACAAAACCAGGCTTTTGGACGCCTGAAGTCGTTATCAGCCGCCACCAAGGTCTATTGGGTAATGTTCGCGATGAGTTGAATTACGGTCGGTTAGTGAAGCTCATTGGCCCTGAAAAACTTCGTGAACTACAATGGTTTCATCCCATCACCAAAGCAGGTGAGCCAGACCTGACGCTCCATGTGAACGGCGACGAATTATTTCAGCCGATTCTGGAAATCTATGAAGCGTTTCGATTACCCCTCACCTTTAAAGGAAGACTATCGAAAGCGGATGAAGATGAAGCAAGTCGTTCCGTTGACGATTGGTTCGATACTGAAAAACAGTTTGTTGGCTCCAATAACTGGGTCATTTCGGGCAATCAGTCAGCCAGTGGATATCCGATGCTGGCGAACGACCCACACCGCTCGCAGTCGACGCCTTCCCTGCGCTACTGGGTGCATCTGAACGCGCCCGGCGTGGATTCGCCCGGCTGGAATGTAATAGGAGGGGGTGAGCCAACCTTGCCGGGTATTTCCATTGGCCACAACGACTACGGTGCCTGGGGACTGACCATCTTCGAAACGGATAATGAAGATTTGTATGTGTACGATACCAACCCCGCCAATCCCAATCAATATCGCTATAGAGGTAACGGTAAGGTGGATCGGTGGGAGACTATGAAAACGTTTACTGAAACCATTCCGATGAAGGTTGGCAAACCGGTTCAGGCCGAGTTAAAGTACACGCGTCATGGACCGGTTGTATTCGAAGATAAACAACATCATAAAGCCTATGCTGTTCGGGCGGGATGGCTCGATACGGGCTGTGCGCCTTATCTGGCTAGTTTGCGCATGAATCAGTCGAAGGACTGGACGGAATTTCGGCAAGCCTGCCTGTATAGCCGGGTTCCAGGCGAAAACATGATCTGGGCGGATAAGACTGGTACCATTGGCTGGCAGGCCGTGGGACTGGCACCCATTCGGCAAAACTTTACGGGTTTAGTGCCCGTTCCGGGCGATGGCCGGTTTGAGTGGAGCGGTTATCTGCCCATTCAGCAACTTCCCAATAAACTGAACCCACCCGAAGGCTACGTAGCAACGGCAAATAATAACTTAACACCAGTTGATTTTTCGCACCGTAATGCCGTTGGCTGGACATGGGCTTCCCCGAGTAGGGCGCACCGAATAGAAGAAGTGTTAAGTGATGGCAAGCGTAAAAATCTGGTCGATTTTATGGCCTTGCAAGCCGATTATCTGGCTATTCCGGCCCGGACGCTCGTCCCACTACTTCAAAACCTGTCATCGCCTACTAATCAGACCGCAAAGGCCTTGGCGTATTTGCACCGATGGGATTATAAACTTGACCCAAACTCCATTGCTGCCGCCATTTATGTTGCCTGGGAAGAGCAGTTAAAACAGGCTGTTTATTTGCAAAAAGTACCGAAAAACGCTCAGCCTTACTTAAAAAGCCTGCCATCGAAACGGGTACTAGATGCCCTTCTCGTTCCAACGGCCTCTCGTGATAGTTTACTTCTTTCCTGCTTGGACCATGCCGTAGCCGAACTCACCAACCGACTCGGGAACGACATGGACAAGTGGCAGTATGGTCAATCGAAGAATAAACACATTACGCTTACACACCCGCTTAGTAATCTGGTTGACAAGGCTATGCGGAAGAAAATCAATCTCGGTCCGTTGCCTCGGGGTGGCTATGCCGAAACGGTTAATGCAACGAGTTTCAATCTCAACCAAACCCACGGCGCGTCGTTTCGTATTTTGGTTGATACCGAAGATTGGGATAAAACGTTAGGCATCAACAACCCTGGTCAGTCGGGTAATCCCGATAGCCCGCATTACGGCGATTTGTTCCCGATCTGGGCCGAGAATAAGTATTTCCCAGTATTCTTCTCGAAAGAAAAAGTAAAGTCAGTAGCGGAAGAAACTACTGTATTATGGCCCTGAAAGTAGCGTGACTTTCCAGTCGCACTACATAAGCCGCACATTTCGTACTTTTGCTATCGGAAAACTGCCCGTTCGCGCAGTTTCACAATCGAATGGATATTCAGGAAGAATTAAAAGTTGTTATTCAGCGTGCCGTTTCCGAATTGTATCAGCAGGAAATTGGTGAAGTGTCATTACAGCCTACTAAAAAAGAATTTGAAGGGCTTTACACCTTTGTTACGTTTCCGCTAACCAAAGCCCTTCGGCAGGCACCTGCGCAAATTGGACAAACCATTGGGGCCTGGTTGCTCGAACATAGTTCGCTTGTCAGTGCGTTTAATGTGGTGCAGGGTTTTCTGAATATTAGTGTTGCCGATGCGGCCTGGATTGAAGTATTAAATGACATTGCTGCCAGTTCGTCATTCGGTCTGTTGCCCGCAAAAGAACAGTCGGTGATGGTTGAGTTCTCATCGCCGAACACGAACAAACCGCTGCACCTCGGGCACTTACGTAATAATTTTCTGGGCGATTCGGTCAGCCGGATTCTGGCTGCCAATGGCTACGACGTTGTGAAAACCTGTATCGTTAATGATCGGGGCGTCCATATCTGCAAATCCATGCTGGCTTACAAGATGTTCGGTCATGGGGAAACACCTGAGTCATCGGGCATGAAGGGCGATCACCTGATTGGGAAATACTACGTTCTGTTCGATAAAGCCTACAAAGCGCAGATTGAAGAGATGGTGAGTCAGGGAACACCCAAAGAAGAGGCCGAAAAGAAAGCTCCTCTTATGCTCGAGGTTCAGCAGATGCTGCGCCTTTGGGAACAGGGTGATCCCGAAACGGTAGCGCTATGGAGCCAGCTCAACGCCTGGGTATACGCTGGTTTCGATGCTACCTATAAAAGCATTGGCGTTAGTTTCGATAAAACCTATTACGAATCGAATACCTATTTATTAGGGAAAGAAGTTGTTGAGGAAGGCTTGCAAAAGGGGGTTTTCTACCGGAAAGATGACAGTTCGGTCTGGATCGATCTGACCGAAGAAGGTCTGGATCAGAAGCTGGTGATGCGTTCGGATGGTACGTCGGTATATATGACGCAGGACCTGGGCACAACCGATCTGAAATTCCAGGATTTTCATAATAACCGCTCCATTTGGGTGGTAGGCAACGAGCAGGATTATCACTTTGCGGTGCTGTTTGCTATTCTGCGTCGGTTAGGGCGGACGTATGCCAATGAGTTATATCACCTTTCGTATGGCATGGTGGATTTGCCAACGGGAAAAATGAAATCGCGGGAAGGCACCGTTGTGGATGCCGACGATCTGATTCAGGAAACCATCGACGCTGCGTCGACTGCCGCCGATGAGGCCGCCAAAGGTAAACTCGACGAGTTCAGTGAATCCGAAAAGACAACCCTGTTTCAGATGCTGGGGTTAGGCGCTCTGAAATATTACCTGCTGAAGGTAGATCCGCAAAAACGAATGCAGTTCAATCCGGCCGAGTCAGTTGATCTGCACGGAAATACGGGGCCGTACATTCAGTACGTTCACGCCCGGATTCAATCTGTACTAAGGAAGGCCGCCGACCTGACTATATCGCTGGAAGGGCTCGTGTCAGCAACGGAATTGGATGAGATTGAGCTACAATTGGTCTTTTTGCTGAGTCAGTATCCGCAGCGTGTAGCCGAAGCAGGAACAGCCTACGCACCCTCTTATATTGCCCAGTATGCCTATGAGTTGGCGAAGACGTTTAACCAGTTCTACGACAAGCTGTCGATACTGAAAGAAACCGATCCCATCAAATTACATACCCGGCTAGTATTATCAAAAGCCATTGGTGAAACTATTCGTAAGGCAATGGGTTTATTGGGCATAGAGGTGCCTGAAAAAATGTAGTTTAAGTGATTCAGGTTCAGTCTAAACAGTTCCCTTGCCAAAATTTCTACAAACACGTCAAACTAACCATGAAAAAAAATCTCATCGTTTCCATGATCGCGGTTGCGGTCGTTTTTACACTCACTAGTTTTATGTCCTTTTCCGTTCTTGTCAAAGGCATTTTTAGCGACAAACGGGCTGCTCTCTCGGTTCCAGCCGACGCAGCCGCGCCAACTAAAAGCCTTTATGATTTCACTGTAAATTCACTGGATGGAAAACCTGTAGCGCTGAAAGCCTACAAAGGCAAAAAAGTTGTCATTCTGAACGTTGCCTCGAAATGCGGCTTTACGCCACAGTATGCCGATTGGGAGAAATTCTACAAAGAACATGGCGATAAAGTAGTGGTTCTGGGTTTCCCAGCCAACAACTTCAAAAGCCAGGAGCCCGGCAGCAGCGAAGAAATTGCTGAGTTCTGCAAAAAGAATTACGGCGTAACCTTCCCCATGTTCGAGAAAGTATCTGTACTGGGCGACGATCAGGCTCCCCTCTACAAATGGCTGACGACCAAGTCGTTGAATGGCTGGAATGAGCAGGCACCTACCTGGAATTTCTGCAAATATGTCATCAATGAAAAAGGTGACCTAACCAATTTCTTTGGCTCGAAAGTGAAGCCTGAAGATGAAGAGTTTAAGAAAGCTATTGGCATGTAATGTTAATAGCTAATGTAAAATGAATAATGAATAATGGATAATGAGTGGATCGGCCATTTGCCGATAACATCATTATCCATTATTCATTTTACATTATCCATTATGAAAAGCTGGATTGCGGCTGCCCGGCCGCGTACGTTACCGCTATCCTTAGCCAGTATTATTCTTGGTAGTTTTCTGGCATATGCCAATCACCATTTCAGTTGGCCAATTGCACTTTTGGCCGCTCTGACGACCATCTTCCTCCAAATCCTGTCCAACTTTGCCAATGATTACGGCGACGCGGTTTCAGGTAAAGACACCGAACTCCGGGTGGGGCCCCGCCGGGCCGTTGCTACCGGCGACATTAGTAAAGAAGCCATGCTTCGAGGCATTGTACTAATGTCGGTACTCTCGCTTATTTCTGGGATTGGGCTGCTTGCTCTGGCTTTTTATGATGCTGGCCCCAAAATCTTCTGGTTTTTCCTGGTCTTGGGCCTACTCAGCATTGCTGCTGCCATTGGCTACACCAATGGTAAACGACCGTATGGATACGCGGGTTTTGGTGATATTGCCGTGCTGATTTTCTTTGGGTGGGTGGGCGTACTGGGAACGTATTTTTTACATACGCTTTCGTTCAGTGCTATCCTGCTGTTACCCGCCACAAGCGTTGGATTATTTGCTACGGGTGTGCTAAACGTCAATAACATCCGCGACATTGAAACCGACACCATGACCGGCAAACGCTCAATCCCCGCACGTCTGGGGTTGCCGCTAGCCATTCGCTACCATTGGGGATTGCTCCTAACCGGAATGGGCTGTGCTGTTGCCTATTCGTTTCTGACAGGGGCGGCCTGGTTCAGTTACGTTTACCTACTGGCGTTCCCGCTGTTTATACTGAACGGTCGGGCTGTGGCTACGCATAAGATGCCTGCTGAACTCAATGCCCGCCTGGGCCAGCTTGCCCTCACCACCTTACTGTTTGTGCTGTTATTTGGAATTGGGCAGGTGCTGTAATGCTTCGGGTAGGGACGCACCTACTGCGCTTTTGTGTTGCCTGAACATAGTTTTCCTACTAAAAATCCGCCTTTACAGGGCTGTGATACAGATGTTTATCTGATAACTATATGGCAGCAAAATTTACGTTCATAAGCGGTGTATAGCTATCTTTGAACGCTATTCTAAACTTGCCCATAGACATATGCTAAAACACTGGTGGAAAGCGTTGACCGTTCTCATTTTAACGTATGTCTTTATTGCAGGCTTGATGAGCCCTGTGCCTAAATTACCTATTTTACACGAGGCAATCCGCAATACGTTCTTTCATCCCCCCCTTTGGATTGCGATGATGGTTATGCTGCTGTCGTCCGCTATTTTTTCGATACGGTACCTCAGAAAAGGGAAAGCTGACGATGATTTGTTATCAGTGGAATTTGCCAATACGGCTCTTCTATTTGGTGTTCTGGGTTGTGTTACCGGATCGGTATGGGCCTATTTTGCCTGGGGCGATTTATGGCCCAATGATCCTAAAACGAATGGCGTTGCCGTTGGTATGCTTATGTATCTGGCTTATTTTGTACTAAGGGGATCATTTGACGACGAGATGCGCCGAGCTAGAATTTCTTCGGTCTACAACATCTTCGCCTTTGCTATTTTTATTCCCCTTATTCTTATCCTCCCCCGCTTAACGGATTCATTACATCCTGGCAACGGCGGGAACCCCGGTTTTAATCAATATGATTCCGATAGCTCCATAAAACGGATTATCAGACCTGCTTTTATTGGCTTTACCTTACTTGGTTTTTGGATTACTCAACTTCGCGTTAGACTGCGCCGGTTAGAACTAAATTTGGACGAACAGGAAGAAGCGAAAAAGTCGGCTGCCCATCAGGCGATACAAGTACAAGACCCAGGCAATTTATAACGAGTAGCAAAATGGATAAACTAACAGAAATACTACGGGAAGACGGTAAAATCTGGGTTGTTGTCGTCGTGATTGGGGTTGTTTTGTCAGGGTGGCTGTACTACTTTCTTAGAATTGGAAGCCGGGTAAATAGGGTAAAACGCAGAATGCAACTGCGTCAGGATTCTTTGTGATGAAGCCTCCTGTTTTCACTCGGAAAAGCCAAGCGAAAACACAATATGTGTCTCACAGGCACTTAATAGGGCTCGTTTTTTTCTGCGGCTATGATCCGCTCTCTACTATTGGTACTACTGCCAAATACATTGATCTCCTTCAATATGATTCGGCCCGCCAGATCCTGAATAAATAGGGTATCCTGGGGAATAAAGGGTTTATCCGTATGGCGGTAATCCACAAAAATGAAAGAAACCGGTAAAATGTAGCTACCGGCGTATTGAAGACTTAGGTAAGGTAACTTTTTTAAGGCTGTTCGAATAGTTGGTTCAAAGCCATAATAAGTGCCTTTGTGGCTGGAGTTTAGAATTGAAATGTTCTGAATACGCCCTTTATTATCAACGGTAAATCCGGCAAAAACCCGACCATATACACTGGACCACTCAGCCTGGCGAGGGTAGGTGAGACGACGCTTTAAAACAGTCGTAAAAACGGGGTCCTGATTAAGATCAGGGCTTGCCAGTTGAGCAAAAGCCACATGACTACTTACGAATAGCAGGAATAATCGCCAATAGCGCATACGGGTATGTTAAGGTAAGTCAACAGCAATGGATCACGGGAAGAAAGAAGAAAATTAGGTTGACCTACTTCAAAAATACCTGTTCCCCTTATTGCCGCACCACCTTTCTAACCACCTTGTTCTGCCCCGCCTGAATGGTAAGCATGTAGGTTCCTGTGGCATGGGGCATTGAAATAGTTTCTATTACCGAAGAAACCGATCCATATTGTTTCTGGAACACCGATCGGCCCTGACTATCACTCAGGCTTAACGTGACCTCCTTTTTCTGATTCGTCGTTAACTCAATATACACTACTTCATGCGTTGGATTCGGGTAAATCCGAAGTTGTCCACCCGAAAATTCTTCTTCGGCGGTCGGTAAAAGCACTGTTATGGTTGCCTGTCCTGAAGCGCTGCCTTTACCGCAACTATTTTCAACACTCGCTATTGAGTAAACAGTGGATTTGGTTGGTTGAACTGTTTGGACAGTGGGCGTTGTGCTGCTCGAAAATGCCGTTCCATCCGACAACGTGCCTTTCCAGGGGCTATCGCCTGTGAAGCTGAGCGAGAGATCAATGGGTTGTCCTTGCAATACCGTTCCCGAGCCAGCTAATGTAGCGGTTGGTAAGGGTTTTACTGTAAATCCATCGCTCGATACAAGCTGTGCATACGAAATGCCGCGTGGCCGCACTCGTACTCTGTAGCCTGCGCCGGGAGCTAAATTGGCTGGAAGCGACGCATTTAGAGTTGTCAGTGACCCTGAGCCAACAATCGTTTCGTTTGTAAAATCACCCGAGGCATCAGACAGGAGCACATCGTACTGCCAGGTTGACGCCTTGCTGGTATTTTCGGGTGTTGCTGTAACCGCGAAGGTGCTGCCTACACAAACCGATGTAGTGCCGGATGTAGTGCCGGATACTTTTGCCGTTAGT
Source organism: Spirosoma sp. KCTC 42546 (assembly GCF_006965485.1). Lineage (NCBI taxonomy): Bacteria > Pseudomonadati > Bacteroidota > Cytophagia > Cytophagales > Cytophagaceae > Spirosoma > Spirosoma sp. KCTC 42546. Next base: position 7,477,659 of record NZ_CP041360.1, on the reverse strand, counting down.
TTAGGCGGTTGCTGGACGCTTACCGTAAATTGGTCGGCTAGACACTCTTGATTGTCAGTAACAACAACTGGGAACGTGCCGGCCTTATCGGCTATGTAGCGAATGGTACGGCTGGTTTGTCCAGTTGGCCAGCGATAGTCGCCTATCCATGATGCCGAAAAGGCAAGTGTGTCGGCGAACTCGGCGGTAAAGGAAGCCGATTTATTCACATTTTTCATGATCGTAAACTTATCCTGCACAGAACCGTCGGACATGACTAACTGAGCATCCAGGCGATTATCAACTACGTCAAGCAGCATTGATCCACCAAGTGTAGTATTATTGTAAACCGTAGCCGGATGCGGAAAGTCGACGGATTGTCCGCCTAGTTGACCACCAGAACCGTTAACAATGTACACCGTTCCCTGGCCCTTTGTCAGAATAGGGCAGGAGTTGAGCGAGCCATCGTAACGGGCTGTCGTATTTTCGACAAGGTTTTGGCTTTTATCGTAGGTGTTAGCTAAACCACGTAATCCCTTAATCCGGTACGTTCGTTCGTAGCCATGACTATGCCCATTCAGGACTAAATCGACTCCGTAGCGCTCCAGAATTGGGGTCAGGTTCTCGCGGATAAGCCGCATAGATTCCTCCGTATCGGAGTTGTGGCCGCCTTTGCTATAGGGTGGATGGTGAAAAATGACGATTGTCCAGGGCAATTTGTTAGCCGCCAGATCACGTTTGAGCCATTGTACCTGAGTAGAGGTGGTATCATATAGCCGATATTGTCCATCCTGTCGGCCCTGCGAGTCCAGTGAGATTAAATGGACATTGCCGTAGCTGGAAGAATAATATGACTTTGAACCCGACGGAACACCCCCTGTTTCACCCTGTTGCGGAAACGAAAATAGATTGTAATAGGCTGTGTTGAAATTTGTTTCGCTATCGGCGTAATCGTGATTGCCCGGTGTAATAAATAGGGGCGTATTGCGGAGTGTGGGTGCGTACACCGGAAAAACCAGCCGTTGATATTCTTCCTCGAAACCAAACGAGTACGCATTGTCGCCAAGCCAAAGCCATAAATCAGCTGGCCGGTTAGCGGTAGCATTGCGATAGGCCTGATAGACGTTTGTCTGATTATCGCTGCCACTGCCAAAGTCACCTAGTACCCACATCCGAAAGGGGCGGGTATCGCCAGTCGGCACAGCCGTTTTAACATAGTAGTCTGGACCCGATGCTAATTGTGTATCGTCGTAGCCAATGGCATAGGCGTAGCGGGTTGCCGGTTGCAGCCCCGTGATGGTCAGTGCATGTTCGAGAGTGGGCTGGCTTTCACGGGTATTCTCAGTAAGCTGACTGGCTGCCAAACCATACCATACCCGACCAGTTGTGGGCTGATCTGTACGCCAGCGAACGACAACCGAGTTTGGTGTAAGTACCTGCAAGTAGGGGCCACGAACAATACCAGGTAATTGAGCCAGAACGTTCTGCCCAAAAATCAGAAGGAAAGCCAGAGTCAGGCAACGAGCGTAGTGCATACGGTGAATGAGAAGACACCGTAAAATTACACCTGACGACCGACAAATCCGTCAATAAGCGTAATTTGTTCGCAATCAGCTAATTAGTTTTCAGGCATTGTATAATGCCTGATGCATCTTAAGTAAATTCCTGACGGGCCAGTCGCTTTGATTGTACGATTCCAACTGAGTTATCTTTACAAGTAACTGTCGTTCAATGCGTCGACGTTCGTCGGGAGAGAGTTTTTTTAGGGTACTTGTCAGCTCATTGAGTGTCTGATTGAGCTGAACACAAGCTGTAGTGGGTAGCGTAAAATGAGCAGCTAATCGCTGAACATCTGATAGTTTCCAGAGATCGGGCTTGCTGCGCCGGTTCCGAATGGCGTTTCCACTGAGTCCTACGGCAATCCCTAATTGCTCATCGTTGAGCGAACACTCACGTAGCCGCCACATAACGGCCTGATAATTATTGACAAATGAGTGTAACGTAGTTCGTAAAATATCTATCAAGGTTGTAAGTATTTAAGTGAGTGCCGCTACTATCGTAAGCTACTATTCATTAAATGGGCTAGGGGTTTGAGTATAGCTGGGCCCGCTTCAACAAATGGCAGCAAGGGAATTTTAACAGCATATCAATTACGTACTCAGGTACTTACTTACAACATTCATGCCGTTGTGTACTTATTTTACAATATTGGGTAAATTCAGTGGTTCAGACAGAAACTACTGAACAAGCAAAAAGGCACCTTCGATCGAAGGTGCCTCTCGTAAACTCACGTCCTGAAACGGTGCCGCTCTAGCAACTCAACGCGTTCGGGAGGTTTGATCGTTAAGCCCGTTCTATTTTGAGCCGTAACTGGAACTCGTCCATCTCTATTTCTGCCGCAGTGCCATTTAGGCCACTCACTAAATCTAGTGAAACGGCCTGAACTTCCTGCCGGATATAATCACGGTTGGCTTCAATGGCGGTTGCCAGTGCTTCGTTGTTCCGTTCAAGTTCAATGCGAATCTTGTCAGTCACCGAAAAATCACGGTCTTTACGCAGGTTCTGAATCCGGTTTACAAAATCGCGGGCAATACCTTCTCCCCGTAATTCGTCGGTTACATGAACGTCTAGTGCCACTGTCAAGCCACTGTCGCTGGCCACGAGCCAGCCTGGAATATCTTCGGTCAGAATTTCAACATCCGACAATTGTAAATCGAACGAGCCAAGCTGCAAGCTGTCGGATTGTTCCAGTTGTTTCAATTGCTCGGGCGTCATCGCTGTGATGACGGCGGCAACATCTTTCATCTGTTTGCCAAACTTAGGGCCCAGCGCCTTGAAGTTCGGTTTAACTTTCTTTTTCAGGATACCGCTGGCATCATCCACAAACTCAACCGCTTTTACGTTCACTTCCGACATAATGATCGGGCTAACGTGCTCAATTTGCCGACGCGTATCCGCATTCAGGACCGGAATCAGTACACGGCTTAGTGGCTGCCGAACTTTTAGCTTATGGCCTTTTCTAAGCGAATGTACCAGCGACGATACTTCCTGGGCCAGTTCCATCGATTGCTCCAGTTCTGTGTTGATCAGCGCCTGATCAGCCGCCGGGAAGTCGGTTAAGTGAACCGACGTGGCGGCTTCTGTTAGGTTGCGATACAACCAATCGGCATAAAACGGCGCGATAGGCGACATTAATTGCGATATGGTTGTCAGACATTCGTGCAGAGTTTCGTAGGCCGCCCGTTTGTCGAGGGTCAACTCACCATCGATCGCGACCCCAGACCAGAAACGCCTGCGCGATAAACGGACGTACCAGTTTGATAACTGGTCGTTCACGAAATCCTGAACCGCCCGACCTGCTTTCGTAGGATTGTAGCTATCAAACTGAGTACCAACTTCCAGAATCAATGATTGCAGTTTGGATAAAATCCAGCGATCCAGTTCAGGTCGTTCAGCTACAGGCACGCTTCGTCCGGCAAACGTAAACGCATCCAGATTGGCGTAGAGCGCGAAAAAGTTATAGGTATTGGACAGTGTGCCGAACAACTTCCGCTGCACTTCGCCAATGCCATCGGTATTGAATTTAAGGTTATCCCAGGGCTCAGCGTTGGTGATCATGTACCAGCGCGTTGCATCGGGGCCATATTTCGCAAGTGTTTCAAATGGATCGACAGCATTGCCTAGTCGTTTCGACATTTTGTTGCCGTTTTTATCCAGCACCAATCCTGTCGAAACTACGTTTTTGAACGCCACCGAATCAAATAGCATCACCGCAATGGCATGGAGCGTAAAGAACCAGCCCCGAGTTTGGTCAACGCCTTCGGAGATAAAATCGGCCGGAAACGCTTTTTTGAACACGTCCTGATTTTCGAACGGATAATGCCATTGCGCATACGGCATCGCTCCTGAATCAAACCAAACGTCGATCAGGTCAGATTCGCGCTGCATCACCTGACCGCTCTCCGAAACGAAATAGACTTCATCGACATAAGGCCGGTGGAGGTCGTAATCGCCAGATGAAAGCTTTTGCAGAAACTCGTCGTTTTTCGCTTGTTGCTCGTCGCTTAACTTACCAGATTTCTGGGCTTCTGCGACATGCGCCTTCATTTCGTCGACCGATCCAACGCAAACTTCTTCGCCCGTTTCAGTGCGCCAGATCGGCAGGGGTGTTCCCCAGAAACGGCTACGGCTTAGGTTCCAGTCTACAAGATTTTCGAGCCAGTTGCCAAAGCGGCCTGTTCCCGTACTCTCGGGTTGCCAGTTGATCGTTTTATTCAGTTCAACCAATTGCTCTTTCTTTGCTGTCGTGCGGATAAACCAGCTATCGAGTGGATAATACAAAATCGGCTTATCCGTCCGCCAGCAGTGTGGGTAGGGGTGTTCGTATTTCTCAACCCGGAACGCTTTGTTTTCTTCCTTCAGCTTGATGGCAATCAGCACATCGGTCGGTTTGAAATCAGGATCTTCGCGTTCTTCGTCGGAGTAATATTCCTCTTTTACGTACCGTCCGGCATAATCTGTGATTTCATCCACAAACTGGCCGTGTTTATCCACAATCGGTACATATTTTCCCGTTTCATCCTTGACCATGATCGGTGGAATACCCGCAGCCTGCGCTACCCGGAAGTCATCGGCCCCAAAAGTTGGCGAGGTATGCACGATACCCGTACCATCTTCAGTCGTGACGAAATCGCCCAGAATAACCCGGAAGGCAGGAGTAGCTGGTTGAACATAGGGCATCAACTGCTCATACTCGATACCTTCGAGGTGTTGGCCTTTAAACTCCGAAACAATGGTCCAGGGCGTTATTTTATCCGTAGGCAGGTAGGCATCGAAGGCAGGGCTAGTACGCGAATCGACCTTGCCTTTTTCGTTCAACCATCGTCCCACTAAGTTTTTGGCCATCACCACATGCACCACTACGTGCGTGTAGGGGTTGATGGTTTTCACCAATACATAGTCGATGTTGGCCCCAACGGTCAGCGCTGAGTTGGCGGGTAGTGTCCAGGGCGTGGTGGTCCAGGCCAGGATATAGATATCGGCATCGGCAGAATCGAAAAACAAAAAGCCCGATTTACCGCTTGGCTTCACCTTAAACTGGGCAACAATGGTCGTATCCCGCACATCTTTATAGGTGCCCGGCATATTCAACTCGTGCGAACTTAAACCCGTTCCTGCCTTTGGCGAATAGGGTTGGATGGTGTAGCCTTTATAGAGCATTCGCTCGCCAGTTGCCGTCTTTTGGTCGTACAACTGCTTGAGCAGCCACCAAACCGATTCGATGTATTCGTTTTTGTAGGTGACGTAAGGATTATCGAGGTCCACCCAATAGCCCATTTTCTGGGTCAGGTCGTTCCACTGATCCGTAAACCGCATGACCGTTTCTCGGCATTTGCGGTTGTACTCTTCCACGCTGATACCCCCTTCCGACTCGGGTTTGCCGATATGATCTTTGGTAATACCCAACTCTTTTTCAACCTGTAATTCAATGGGTAGTCCGTGTGTATCCCAGCCGCCTTTGCGCTCGACCTGGAATCCCTGAAGCGTTTTATACCGACAAAAAATGTCCTTAATCGTCCGGGCCATCACATGGTGAATTCCAGGGGCTCCATTGGCTGATGGCGGTCCTTCGTAGAACGTAAATGTGGGCTGCCCATCGCGGATCGCCACTGATTGTTCAAATACCTGATTTTGATTCCAGTAAGTCAATACCTCGGCTGCGATCTGCGCGTAGTCGAGGGACTCATATTGTTGGTACTTCACGCCTGGCATAATCGAAAGGCACGAATGGTCTCCTGTCAGAGCCGGAGACCGTTGTGCGGTTAAAAAATAAGTGCAAAGATAGGTAAATAGACGGCATAGGTAGCCTAGTCTCGTAGTGCCTTGTTAAGCGGCAACAAAAAAGCGAACCGGTGTGGTTCGCTTTGGCACATGGATGAACCAGCGCAAACCTATGTAGCTTGAGTACGATTAATTTCATCTATAATAGTTTCTACCTCGGCCAGGGGCAGCTCTGCCGCTGAGGCAATGGTATCAGCCGTGAGGTTCAAATTCAACATAGCCCTAATGAATTTGATCTTACTCTGACGACTTTGTTCACGCTCTTTCTGTACCAGTTCTTCGGCAACTGTCATAGCTTGTCGGCGCTCTTTCTGTATCAATTCTTCAGCAACTGTCATAGCTTGTCGGCGCTCTTTCTGTACCAGTTCTTCAGCGGCTGTCATAGCTTGTCGGCGCTCTTTCTGTACCAGTTCTTCAGCGGCTGTCATAGTTTGGCGACGTCCCTCCTGTAATAGTTCTTCAGCGGCTGTCATAGCTTGGCGACGTCCTTCCTGTAATAGTTCTTCGGCGACTGTCATGGTAGAAGATTCGGTTTTTGAAGAAATACGGCTAAAGATACCGAATAGTTCGACTTTGGTCAAGTCGGCGGTGTATGATAAATAGAGAAAACCAGTACCTACGAAACGTTGCCCGGCCGGTGTTTCAACTAATCGGCGGACAACATCGGCAAAGGTATCCAGCATGCGTGTCAGTTCGCGCTTCCGGCGACTATTCTGCAATAGAATAGCCGTAAGTCGGGCGTAATCTGACTGTAATGTAGGGAGTCGTTCGTCAGAGAGTGTCGACAGATCGATCAATAGATAATCGAACGCAGGCAGATAGGCGTTGAGTGTTTCATGCAAGGGGGCGAAATAATCAGGCACACTGCGCTTTTTCCACCGTCGGTTGCCATGATAGACCAGAACAGGTAAAACGGGTGTCAACCGTTGTTTCTGTTTGATCTGACTCTCCCAAAGGTTGAGCAGATACCGGTTGATCTGAAAATGTGGGTACTCCTCAGTGTAGCTTTTGTGTTCCAACAAGAGAACAAGCCGGATAGGGTGGCCAGCATACTGCACCGAAAAAACAAGATCAGCGAAATGTTCCGCTAGTTGTTCATCGGTAAACGTATCCACTTCACGGGTCAATGTAGTGTAGTCGATACGTTCCCGGACAGCCTCTGGTGCAAACGCGTTTAAAAAGTCGATCAGAATTTCAGGCTGAGAAAATGTCTCTTTAAAAAACCTGTCGTGTGGGTTGTCGGGTGTTGTTGCCATCAAATCGTCAGAATCACAAACTCCACCCGGCGGTTCACCTTACGTTCTTCGTCGGTGCCTTTGGTCAGAATAGGCCGCGTGTCGCCGTAACCAACCGTCTGAATTCGGTCGATGTCGATTCCCTTCTGAACCAGATAGCGTTGGCAGGCAATGACGCGGTCGCGGGAGAGTTGTAGATTTTTGTCGTGATCGCCGATGATGTCGGTATGGCCTTCGAGTCGGATACTCATATTTGGGTTATCCTGCATCATGGATACTAGTTTGTCTAGCTCAGCAAAAGAAGCCGATAACAAGTCTGATTTCGACATTTCGAAATAGATATTCTTGAGTGTCACCTTATCGCCCACGGCCAGGGGTGTTAGAGAAATATCGCGGGTTAGTTTCTGTCCACCAGCTACTTTGCTCAAATCCAAAACGCCACTGGTTGATTGGTATCCCCGTGCCGACGCGATATAAGTATACACTTGCCCCTTTTGTAAACTCATTCGATAGGCTCCCGTCGACGCAAAGCTCTGCACCGAGTCCAACATTTGCTTACTTGACGATAGCTGATAGTCGATCGTGGCCGTAACGGGTCGTTTGTTTTTCGCATCACTGACTACGCCCGATACATTCACGAGCGTAAGTACGGGAGCTGGAGCGGGCACGGGTTTCGTCTTAGGAACATCCGTTCGGGGCGTTTCCATCTCACCACCCGATTCACCCGACGGAGCGGGTGGCAGGTTCGTTTTCTTTTTGGGTAAGTTGGGGACGGGCGTTGGTGCTGGTGCCGTTGGGGGATTGTAAACTACGGGATCGGCGGGGTTATTGACGTAGAGGTTGTAGATATTCCAGCAAACAATCTGATCATAATCATTACACTCGAACAGATCAAAATTTTCTAAACCTTTATCCAGCCGCTCGAAATAAAGGGTAAATGTGACTTGGTCGCCAGAAAACGTATTGCGTTGCTTTGGTTTTTCTGGAATTCCCTCAACTTTAAGGAAGCCAAATTTACGTGCTCCATTAGCACTCACTAATTGACCTGCAGGATCAAATGAGATATAACCGGTAGGTATTAGCCTGCGATTTTGGCCATATTTCGGCTGACCACGCTCAGTATAGGTCAAATTCAGAATCGTATAATCTTTCGTCAACCGAATGCTGTTCACCGCTACCCCAGGATCGGCAGGGCGGCCTGTTCCCGGTTGACTGCCCGAGTTGGGGTAGGTATCATCCGGTGATTGTTGACCGCTTGATGGGTATTGCTGGCCACCGCTCGACGGATAACCGGATGGATAAGAGCCAAACGTGCAGGCAGACGTAAGCCCGGCCAGTAAGAGGAAAATTACGTAGTGTTGACGCATAGGTACAAGAAACAAGTAGTTCGTAATCAGGTGGTAAAGAACGGGAAATTCAGCGGTAACTTTCAGGAACAAGCGTTAGACTTGCCAGTTAGTCAGCTATTTGTATGAGACGCTGGGAGAGATGGCTGGTTACAGGGGAAAGGGATATACTATTTACTGAATTGGCAGGCTTGCGAATAAAAAAATAGTAAAAATCACTACCTCGACCCTTCTGTATACTATGAATCGTCTCTGAATCTTGCCGATTATGTCAACTGAAAAAAAATCAGCCCTTTCCCGGAGAAAATTTATTGATCTGGCGGCAAAAGGCACGTTAGCGTCGTCCACAATCATCAGTGGGTTCCCCACTATTGTACCAGCCTCCGTATTTGGTAAAAACGCCCCCAGTAACCGAATCAACGTAGCCGCAATCGGTACGGGGCGCATCTCCCGTGGACACGATATGCCGGGCGTTTGGCAGTACGATAATGCCCTTATCATGGCCGTTTGTGATCTGGACAGCAAGCGGGCCGATGAAGCCAAACAACTGGTTAATGGCGTCTATGCCAAGAAAACCGGCAAGGATAGCTACGATGGCGTGAAGGTCTACACCGACTATCGCGAGTTACTGCTGAACAAAGATATTGACGCCGTCATCGTTAGTACGCCCGACCACTGGCATGCGCCTATCGTGGTCGATGCGGTGCGCGCGAAGAAGGACGTATATATGCAAAAACCAGCCTCGCTCACCATTGCCGAAGGACGTATGATGGCCGATGCCGTCAAGCAATCGGGCCGGATTGTGCAGGTGGGCAGCCAACAACGGTCGTCGGAGCAGTTCCGCTATGCGGCTGAACTGGTGCGTAATGGCCGGATTGGGCAATTAAAAACGGTCTACGTTGGTCTCCCCGGCGACCCATCGGGCGATGAAGAGCCGCAAATGCCCGTTCCAAAGAATCTGAATTATGATATGTGGCTCGGGACAACGCCTGAGGTATATTACACCGAAAAGCGCGTGCACCCGCAGGTTGGTTACGATCGTCCGGGCTGGTTGCGTTGCGAACAGTTTGGCGCGGGTATGATTACCGGCTGGGGCGCTCACCACGTCGACTCAGCCCACTGGGCCATGAATACCGAATATACCGGGCCTGTCGAAATCTGGGGTAAAGCCGAATTTCCGAAGAGTGGTCTGTGGGATGTGCACGGTATTTTCCGTACCGAAGCCATGTACGAAAATGGAGTGCACATGATCGTGACAAATGAAATAGCCAACGGCATTCGGTTTGAAGGCACGGAAGGCTGGATCTTTGTATCGCGGGGTGACGCGGCAGTCACGGCCAGCGACCCGATTGCCAAGCAAAATGCCGCCAAAAAACTCGACGCCAGCGACCCTAAAATCCTTACGTCTGTTATTGGCCCAAACGAAGTTCATTTAACAGTCAGTAAGGAGCATCACGGAAACTGGTTAGAAAGCATCGTGAGCCGGAAAGAGCCGATTGCACCTGCCGAAGTCGGCCACCGTTCCTGTTCGGCTTGTTTGTTGCATCACGCGGCCATGAAACTAAACCGAGGGTCGGCCCCGCGCAAACTCTATTGGGACCCTAAAAAGGAGCAGTTTAAAAACGATCCCGAAGCCAATAAACTCCTGTCGCGTCCACAACGCGCGCCCTATGCCATTAAAATGATGGCCTCAGCTAAATAAAAAATTAACTAGTTTGGGGTTTAGAGTTTGAGGTTTGACGTTGACGAATAGGCTAACTTCAAACCTCAAACTCCAAACGAATAAAACCTAAAGAATGAAGTTATCCCCCACCGTTGGCTGCCTACTTATGGCTTCGCTGATTACCGCTTGCCAGACCTCTAAGAATGAAGCTGATAAATCGGCCATCCGCCTGATTACGTTAGATCCCGGCCATTTTCATGCCGCGCTGGTTCAGAAAACCATGTACGATGGTGTAGATTCCGTCGTGCATGTCTACGCGCCCGATGGCCCGGATTTACAGTTACATCTCGATAAAATTGAGGGCTACAACGCTCGACCCGAAAACCCGACACATTGGAAAGAAGAGGTCTATAAAGGCCCCGACTTTTTCGATAAGATGATTGCCGATAAAGCCGGAAACGTAGTTGTTATGGCCGGTAACAACCGCCTGAAAACGGATTACATTCAGAAAACGGTTGGCGCTGGCTTCAATGTGCTGGCCGATAAACCGATGGTGATCAGCGCGTCGAACTTCGATCAACTGAAGGAGTCATTTGCGACCGCCGAGAAAAATAAAGTGCTGCTCTACGACATTATGACAGAGCGCTACGAGATCACGACTCAGTTACAGCGGGCGTTTTCACAGCAAGCCGAGGTGTTCGGTACGTTGGAAAAGGGCACGCCTGAGAACCCGGCAGTAACCAAAGAAAGCGTTCACCATTTTTATAAAAACGTGTCGGGTAGTATCCTAACTCGTCCGGCCTGGTTTATGGACGTAGCGCAGCAGGGCGAAGGAATCGTAGACGTGACCACTCACCTGGTCGATCTGGTGCAGTGGGAATGCTTTCCTGAGCAAACGATTGATTATCAGAAGGATATTAAGCTGAACGCGGCCCGCCGTTGGACTACCGATATGACCCTAAGCCAGTTCAAGGCGATTACCAAACAGGCTGCTTTTCCTGATTACCTCAAAAAGGATGTTGTGAAAGACAGCATTTTACGAGTATACAGCAATGGCGAAATCAATTATGAACTGAAAGGTGTGCACGCTAAAGTGTCCGTGATCTGGGCGTACAAAGCGCCCGAAGGAACCGGCGATACGCACTACTCGATCATGCGCGGCACAAAAGCCAACCTAATTATTCGCCAGGAAGCCGCCCAAAAATATAAACCGACCTTATACATTGAGGCTGTTGCTGGAAACAAGGATTTGGATGCTGCCTTGAAAACTGTTTTGCCCGCCATTCAAAAAGAGTTTCCCGGTGTGGAAGTTAAGAAAGCGACCACGGGTTGGGAAGTCATTATCCCAGAGAAATACAAAGAAGGCCACGAAGCCCACTTTGGTCGGGTTGCCGAAAAATACCTGGAATACCTGAAAACGGGTAGCCTACCTGCCTGGGAAGTACCGAACATGATTGCCAAATACTACACAACTACGCAGGCGCTGGAGTTGGCGAAGAAAAAATAATGGCGAAAGAGTGAATGAGCGCCGAACCATCGGAATGCCGAATAACACTCTTTCACCCTTTCACTCATTAATTTTATGAACTCACCACAATCTGCCAATCGGCGCAATTTCATTAAAGAAACCATTGCCACTGCCGCTGGTTTAGTCGTACTGCCATCGCTGCCCGAACCTGTTCTGGGGGCACCCGCTATTGTACGGTCAGCGTCGCTGGGAAGTGATTCGAAACCTGCCGCAGCCCGGATTCGATTTGCTGTTATTGGCATGAACCACGGGCATATCAATAGTCAGGTTGGCGCGGTTACGCGGGGTGGGGGCGAATTCGTTTCCTATTATGCTAAAGAGCCGGATTTAATGGCCGACTTTGCCAAACGCTATCCGCAGGCAAAGGCAGCGAAAAGTGAAGCCGAAATTCTTGATGATAAGTCAATTCAGCTTGTTCTGAGTGCTGGTATTCCCGTTGATCGTGCTCCACTGGGCATTCGGGTCATGAAGGCCGGTAAGGATTATATGTCTGATAAACCGGGTATCACCACCCTCGAACAACTGGCCGAAGTGCGTAAGGTTCAGAAAGAAACCAAACGTATCTATTCGATCATGTACAGTGAGCGCTTTGAAAATAAAGCCACTGTAAAAGCAGGTGAATTGGTGAAAGCCGGGGCAATTGGCAATGTTATTCAGACCATTGGTTTAGGACCACACCGCATGACGCCTGCATCCCGCCCACCCTGGTTCTTCGAAAAAAAGGAATTTGGGGGTATCATCTGCGATATCGGTTCGCACCAGTTCGATCAGTTTTTATTCTTTACAGGCTCAAAAAAAGCCGATGTTGTTGCTTCACAGGTTGGCAATGTTCACTTTCCCCAATATCCTAATTTTGAGGATTTTGGGGATGTAATGTTACGCGGTGATGGCGGTATGGGCTATATTCGGGTTGACTGGTTTACGCCTGATGGACTGAAAAGTTGGGGTGATGGACGACTGACGATTCTCGGCACAGAAGGGTTTATCGAAATCAGAAAGAACATTGATCCGGCCGGACGTGAGGGCGGTAATCACCTGTTTATCACTGACAAGAAAGAAACTCGCTATATTGATAGTACCCAGGTCGTGTTACCGTACGGCGAACAACTGGTCAATGATATACTGAACCGTACTGAGACCGCCATGACGCAGGAACACTGCTTCCTGGCTACGGAGTTGGCGTTAAAAGCGCAGAAACAGGCGCAAATGATTCATCTTACGAAATGAGGTGGTAGATTTGGGTCTGGCATCGCGCCAGACCTAAAAAACATTGGCTGCTACTATTCTCATTATCGACGACGAGTCGCGGTTACGTCAGCTTCTGGCTCGTATCCTGCAACTGGAGGGCTACACGGTGCTGGAAGCCGAAAACGCCCGCGCTGGCCTGAAAATCCTCGAACGGGATGATATTCATCTGGTAATCAGTGATGTGAAATTGCCGGACAAAAATGGTATTGAGTTGTCGGCTCAGATTAAGCAACTTTACCCAGCTACCGAAATCATTGTACTAACCGCCTACGGTACTATCTCGGATGGGGTGACAGCTATCAAAAACGGCGCGTTCGACTACATTACAAAGGGTGATGACAATGACCGGATTATCCCACTAGTGAGCCGGGCCGTTGAGAAAGCCTCGCTGCAATTCCGAATTAGGCAACTGGAACAACGGGTAGGGCAGCGCTACGGCTTCGATAGTATAATTGGCTACTCGAAATCAATACAGCACGCAATCGAACTGGCTCGAAAAGTGGCCGTTACGGATACTACTGTGCTCCTCACGGGCGAAACAGGCACCGGCAAAGAAGTATTTGCTCAGGCTATTCATCAGGCTAGTCCGCGCCGAACGGGACCGTTTGTGGCCATCAACTGCGGGGCTCTGGGTAAAGACATTCTCGAAAGTGAACTCTTCGGCCATCGGGCCGGGGCCTTTACCGGGGCCAGTCGTGATCAAAAAGGACTCTTTTCCGAAGCGGATAAAGGCACGATTTTCTTAGACGAGATCGGCGAAATGCCGCTCGACTTGCAGGCTAAACTACTACGGGTACTCGAAACCCACGAGTTCCTGCGTGTGGGTGACACCAAGCCAACCAAAACCGATGTTCGGGTCATTGCTGCCACCAATCGAAGCCTGGAACAGGCGGCAACTGAAAACCACTTTCGCCTAGACCTCTATTACCGATTGTCGGTATTCAGTATTGAGCTGCCACCCCTCCGCGACCGACGCGACGACATTCCGACATTAGCTGGTCAGTTTGCGCAACAGGAGGCCGTTAAGGTGGGTAAACGGGCTATTCAGCTTAGTCCAGCCTTTGTGCAAAAACTCCAGCAACACGCCTGGAAAGGCAATATTCGCGAGTTGAAGAACGTCATTGAGCGGGCGGTTATCCTGGCCGATACCCATGACGATGGTTCAACCGAACTTACCCCCGATTTATTACCCTACGATATGCAGGATGGCTTATTTCCCGCTAACCCAGCCGCTATGGACCTGGCCACCGTTGAACAGCAACATATTCGACGGGTGCTACGCCATACAAACGGTAATAAAGCAGAAGCCGCCCGCTTGTTGGATATTGGTCTGACGACTTTATATCGAAAACTTCAGGAAGCAGGCTTACCGGACTAATTAGTTGAGTGTGTTGTCAGTTACTTATAACTGACAAGTGAGGTTTCTCAAAACCTCGCGTATTGAATGTAAACTAGTTTTTGAGAAAATGGTGGCAAGGTCAGCATCGGTTGTGCGCCAGTTTACGAAGGCGGCCCGAATACTCGATAGGTAGTAGGCGCGATGAAGCCACAATAAGTTGCCGCAATCAGTCATTGAACAGATCCATTACCTGAATAGCGCCCATTCCCTCATTTGCTAATTGGTTTCCTGCCGACTGTATAGGTTGTACTTGTCGGGAGCGTATCGAGGGCATTGAGATGGGCTAAACTTTCGGTTTTAGCCCGTTCGAGCAGGATAGCCAGATCGTTTAAATCCTGTTGTAGCGGTGAGGTCATTTTGTCGAATGGGTTTCTGCTAGAATGAAATAGTGTGTAAAATAAACCAAAACAACGGAGGAGACACGTAGTTTTGATGGCAAATGATTCGATCTTATTGACTTCATGTCTACATCTCATTCTTCGTTAAATAAAGTATCGGCCCAGGGGCTGCTGGTCGCTATCGGTATTGTGTTCGGTGATATTGGTACGTCGCCCCTGTATACACTGGCGGCCGTTATGCGCGGGAAAGACCTATCCGATACGCTGGTGCTGGGTACCTTATCCTGTGTCATCTGGACACTCACCTTACAAACCACCATCAAGTACGTGATTATCACGCTACAGGCCGATAACAAGGGAGAGGGGGGCATTTTCTCACTCTATACGCTTGTCCGGCGGTTTACGGGGAAGTGGCTGTTGTATCCGGCCGTGATTGGGGGATCGTTTCTCCTGGCCGATGGCCTGATTACTCCACCTATTTCGGTTTCGTCGGCCATCGAGGGCCTGCTTATTTTTTATCCTAATCTGGATACTGTCCCTATTGTGATCGGTATCCTGATTGCTCTGTTTGTGAGTCAGCAATTTGGGACGCAGCAATTAGGCAAACTCTTCGGACCAATCATGCTGGTCTGGTTTACATTTATTGGCGTTATTGGTTTCCTGGCTTTATTGCATCAACCCTCTGTTCTGAAGGCCGTGAATCCAGTCTGGGCGTTTCGGCTGTTGATGGAGTACCCAGGTGGATTTTGGTTGCTCGGGGGCGTATTTCTCTGCACCACCGGAGCCGAAGCCCTTTACTCCGACATGGGGCACTGCGGGCGCGGTAATATTCGGGCTAGCTGGGGGTACGTTAAACTAACGCTGTTGCTGTCTTATGCGGGGCAATCGGCCTGGATGATGCAACACCTGGGGAAGCAGATTGGCGAAACCAGCCCATTTTATTCCATTGTACCGGCTCCGTTGGTTGTGTTCAGCATTGGACTAGCTACTTTGGCTACTATCATTGCTTCGCAGGCGCTAATTAGTGGTTCATTCACGCTGGTGGGGGAGGCCATGCGATTGAATTTGTGGCCCCGCCAAAGCGTCGTCTATCCGTCCGATTTCCGTGGGCAACTCTATGTGCCGTTCGTCAACTGGGGCCTTATGACGGGCTGTATTCTGATGGTTCTGCACTTCCGCGAATCCAAAAATATGGAAGCTGCTTTTGGCCTGGCCGTTACGCTAACCATGCTGATGAGTACGGTGCTGATGAGTACCTATCTGCGTGTAAAGCGTGTAAACACCTTCCTGATTGTGCTCATTACCGGCATATTTCTGACCGTTGAAACCACCTTTCTAAGTGCCAACCTGGTGAAGTTTGAAGAGGGCGGCTGGATTTCGATCACGATGGGGTTGTTGCTCATGGCCATGATGTTATTCTGGCAACGGGGGGAAGACCTGAAGGCAAGACTTATTCAATACGATTCCCTGCCCGACAATCTGCCACTCCTGAAAAAGTTGAGTAACGATTTGGATATTCCCAAATTTGCTACCCATTTGGTTTACTTGACAACAGCCGAAGACGCTCGTAAAATTGAGTCAGAAACCCTGTACTCTATTCTGAATCGCGCTCCTAAACGAGCAGATATTTACTGGTTCCTGCATGTAAACGTAGAAGACGAACCCTATGTAATGCGCTACAAGGTAGATACACTGGCTCATGAGGATGCGTATTTCATTACGTTTTATCTGGGTTTCCGGGTGCAGCCGCGCATCAACCTTCTCTTCCGAATGGTGGTAGAAGACATGGTGAAAAACAAGGAAGTAACCATCGATAGCCGCTACCAATCGTTGAATACACATCGGGTACCGGGCGATTTTCGGTTTGTCCTGTTTCGATCCTTTCTGTCCTATGAAAATGACCTTCCTGTGAGTTCGCAGGTGATTATGAATGGCTATTTTCTACTCAAATACATTGCCTTGTCGCCCCAGGCGGCCTATGGATTGGATACCAGCAATGTTATTACTGAAGATGTTCCACTCGTACTAACCCGCCCTAGTAATATTAAACTTATGCGGGTGAAGCCTAAACAAGACTCATCCGTGTAGATCAGCAAGCGTAGATAACCAAACCGCTTTGCTTTTCTAGTGTAAATCGTTAAACGGATTATGAATCGATTTACAGCTATAGGATTGTCTGCTTTGTGTGTAGTGTTGCTCACGCTGGGGGCCAGTATAGGCCAGACGGTGAACTGGAAGAAAGTCAAGGTGTTGGTGTACACGAAGAACGGGAAGGGGTATGTCCACGATAATATTCCGAATGCGGTGGCATGTATTCAGAAACTCGGTCAGCAAAACGGGTTTTCTGTCGATGTGTCTGAGCAGCCAACGGTTTTCTCCGAAGCCAATCTTAAGCAATACACACTGCTAATTTTTCCCAGCACCAACAACGATGTATTTGATACGGATGACCAACGACTGGCGTTCCGGCGGTATATCGAAGCGGGCGGAGGCTTTGTGGGTATTCATTCGGTGATGGGTACTGAGCGCAACTGGGCCTGGTTTAAGCGGATGATAGGAGGCACCTTTGCCTGGCACCCCAAGTTTCAGAAGTTCAAGGTTGACATAATCGACTCGAAGCATCCGTCTATGCAGGGGTTACCCAAAATCTGGGAGAAAGAAGACGAGTTCTACTTTACCAAAAATATGTCGCCGGGGCCAACGGTTATTATGGCTAATGATCTGACCTCGCTTAACCAGGATGAACCTGAAAAAGTGAAGCAGTTTGGTGGTTCTTATACGGAGCTGTATCCCTCAGCCTGGTACTACAATTTCGATGGCGGGTATACCTGGTGTACAACCCTTGGCCACGCCAAAACGGATTACGAGAGTGACGCCACCTTTATTAAGCACATTTTTCAGGGCATTCGCTACGTGGCCGGGCAGGTAACAAAAATTGATTTCAGCAAAGCCTACGCGGATTCCAGAGACACGCCGATTCGATAGACAGGACTTATAAAAAATAGTGTAAAGGTTAGTTTTTGGCTCGTCTAACCTTACTGGTTGTAGATACTAATTT
Source organism: Spirosoma sp. KCTC 42546 (assembly GCF_006965485.1). Taxonomy (NCBI): domain Bacteria; kingdom Pseudomonadati; phylum Bacteroidota; class Cytophagia; order Cytophagales; family Cytophagaceae; genus Spirosoma; species Spirosoma sp. KCTC 42546. The sequence goes on along the minus strand of NZ_CP041360.1, from coordinate 7,460,024 downwards.
AGCAACTCTACCTATGAATGATTATTGCAAAGCAGGGCTCATACTTACGGTCCTACTAGCTACCTCCTGTACATTAAGTGCCCAGAGTAGTCCGGCAAAAGGGCTTGATTCGATCAAGGTTGTAGCACCGGGTGCTACCCTTCGTCAGGTGTCCAGCCAGTTTGCGTTTACCGAGGGTCCAGCCGTCAATAAAAAGGGAGATATTTATTTTACCGATCAGCCCAACGACAAAATCTGGAAGTACGATACCGATGGTCAACTGTCGCTGTACATGGATAAAACAGGACGCTCTAACGGACTGTATTTCGATAAAAAAGGCAACCTGATTTCCTGTGCCGATGAAAAAGATGAACTATGGTCGATTGGCCCCGATAAAAAAATTACCATTCTGCTAACCAACGTTCAGGGCCAGCGTATGAATGGGCCCAATGACTTATGGCTTGACGCTAAAGGCGGTATTTACTTCACGGATCCCTATTACCAGCGTGACTATTGGGAGCGAAAAAAGCCAGATATCGACGGGCAGAAAGTCTATTATTTGCCCAAAGGAAAACAGGAAGCCGTATTAGTTGATGGTGATTTAAAACAGCCCAATGGCATTGTCGGTACGCCCGATGGGAAGTATCTGTACGTGGCCGATATTCGGGACAGCAAAACCTACAAATACGAGATCAAAGCCGACGGTATGTTGACCAATCGGCAGCTTTTTGTGCCGCAGGGCTCGGATGGTATGACGCTTGATAGTCAGGGAAATCTGTACATCTCAGGCCGGGGTGTTACGGTTTACTCGCCAGCCGGAGTTAAACTGGGTACTATACCAGTGCCCTCGCGTTGGGTAGGGAATGTGTGCTTTGGAGGCAAAGACCGCAAAACGCTTTTCATTACAGCATCGGAGTCCATATATACCCTGCCGATGCAGGTAAAGGGAGTTGAGTAATCAGTACCAGGCAACGCTTTATAGCTCAAAACGTTTTGGTTCATAAATCGAAACGTTTTGAGCTATTTTATTTTAAGTCTATTTATTATTGATAAAAAGCGAAATTGTGGTAATTAAGATTAAAATCTTGTCAATTTTCCAAATAAGGTTTGGTTTGTTTCGGAATAGTAGCGTTTTTGGGCTAGCCTAACATGATCAGTAACCTAATTCCATCAATTTCTGATCACTTACTTTACTAGTTAGCGTATGCGCTCTGTTTTACGAATCATTGGGTTTTCCTTAGTGGTACTGATTATCATTCTGCTGGTTAATACCTTTCGGCTGACCTCGCATCAGCTAATGAATGTGCCACCGGCTGCTCCGATTAATGTATCCGATTCGGCTATTCAGCGGTTTGCCGGAGCCATTCGCATTCCAACCGTTTCCTACACAGACTACAGCCTGACGGATACAACCCAATTCGATAAATTCATTACCTACATCCGAGCGTCCTACCCGCTTATTCATCAGCGGCTGAATCCACAGACGTTCAATCAGTATGGTCTATTATACGAATGGAAAGGGCGAAATCCTACGCTTAAACCTATTTTGTTAATGGGTCATTACGACGTGGTACCGGTTATTCAAGGAACACAGGGGATGTGGAAACGACCCCCGTTTGCGGGTATCATTGATGACGGATATCTCTATGGACGAGGTACACTCGATGATAAAATGGGCGTGATGGGCCTGCTGGAAGCGGTTGAGTATTTGTTGAAAACGAACTTTCAACCCGAACGAACAATACTACTGGCGTTTGGTCAGGACGAGGAAACATCGGGGCAACGGGGTGCCCAAACCATTGCGACTGCTCTTAAACAACGGGGTATCTCGCTGGAATATATTCTGGACGAAGGGGGCGCTATTAAGACCGAAGGCGTTTCGGGCATTAATAAGCCTGTTGCACTGATCAGTATCGCTGAAAAAGGCTATTTAAGCCTGGAATTGACGGCCATTGGCAAAGGCGGGCACTCCTCCATGCCACCTGCGCAAACCAGCATTGGCATGGTAGCCGAAGCAGTCAGCAAATTAGAGCATAATCCTTTCCCGGCTCGGCTGGATGGAGGTGCCGATCAGTTGATCGATTATCTGGCGTCGGAAGTTCCCGTTGAGAAACGAATTGTCTTTGCCAATCAATGGCTTTTTAGCCCACTTATTAAGAAGCTGATTGCCGAAACAAAATCAGGAAATGCCACCTTACGCACAACTACGGCACCCACTATTTTCCGGGCTGGTGCCAAAGACAACGTATTGCCCATTGATGCCGTAGCAACTGTTAATTTTCGGCTCTTGCCGGGCGATACAGTTGAAGGGGTAATTGGCCGAGTGAAAGAAATAATTGACAATGATAGTGTTACAGTTAGTATTTTGGGGAAAGGAAATAACCCCGCCCCCCTTTCCAGTACTGAAAATTTTGCTTTCCAGACGATTCATAAAACCATCAAGAGTATTTTTCCGGATGTGATTGTAGCGCCAAACGTCATGCTCGGCGCTACTGATTCTAAATTTTACGCGGCTCTTACATCTTCCATCTACAAGTTTTCGCCCATGCCTATGACGGAAGCACAAACAGCGGGTGTCCACGGTACCAATGAGCGTATTCGTGTTAAAGATTATCGAAACGCAATCTGGTTTTACGTAACGCTCATTAAAAATAGCCAATGAATTGTAGTGCCGACCGTCCCGGTCGGGCGTGGACTAAAGCGTTTCTCTTCCGACCGTCCCGGTCGGCACTACAAGAAGCCTTATTTGCTTGCTGGTAACTCCTTCACCAGTACAAAGTCCAGATAGGCTAGGTTAGAGCCCTTGTTATAATGCAGGGTGAGCAGGTTAGGACCGGCAACCGGGAAGGTGATTTCACCCACTGTAGCCTGTGTCCAGCGATGATAGTCACCTGTATTTTCAGGGAAAACCAGATCAACGACTTTTTTATTGTTCACCGATAGCGTGGATTTGTTGTCCTGATAGCCATACACCGTTATAATTCTATACTGGCCGGGGACCCCGACATTAACTGTGTAATTGGTCCACTCACCGTCCTCCTGCCAGCCAATATATAACTGGTTTACTTTTGGATCGACTTTGTTAGGATGATTGAAGTCGGCAAAGTCTTTGGTGAATGAAAGATCGACACCTTCTTTTTCTCTGAAATGAACCAGATACTCAGGCACGCCCGGTCGTTGGTGGTCGGGTTTGCGGTTGAGTTCCCCGCTACCTTTATTGATTGGATCAGTATCATGGTAAGCAATTCCCTCGCCACCCAGATCGTAATAGGCCAACTCAATGCGTCCGGGTATTAATTGGGCACCTTTTGTATAATCGGCATCCTTAAATGGTTTGCCTTTATAGTTTTTCGGCACCTGGGCAACTACTACTGAAACCGTTACGGTCAGTAGCATAACAAGACTTAAAAACCCTGCACTTAATGGGTATTGGATGGTGGACCGAACGAAGCGGCCCCAATGGCCTGCTATGCCGTAGTTCATAGGTAGTAAGATTAATTTTTGGTAAGTGGCTTTACGGATACCTCCTTGAAGAATACGACGTCATGTTCTCCGTGATTTTGTAAACCGATGTACCCTGCATTTGGTCGTATGCCCCGATAGGGCTCAAAATCAAATTTACGTGCCGGTACGGGGTCACCTTCTTTATAGTCGGTCACTTTTACGCCGTTGACTGAAATGATGGTACGAGGCCCGTCCAGCGTAATTTTCATGGTATTCCATTCCGGACCGGGTTTGCCGGGCTTAGCCAGCGGTTTGTTTAGGGAATAGAGCGTTCCGGTAATGTGCGTATCATCCTCTTTAGACGTTTCTGGATGGTTATCAATTTGCACCTCATACCCATAATGAACCGGCATCCATTCTTCGCGGGGCTCGAGGGGTATTCGAATATAGACGCCCGAGTTACTATTCTCTTTCTGCATTCTGTAAACCACCTTAATGGTACAGTTGCTGAATTTTTCCTTTGTCCAGTATAGCAATCCCATGCCACCATGACCACGGATCGATCCGTTTTCAACAGACATACTTCCCTTACCCACATGTTTCCAGCTGGTAAGGTCAGTTCCATTGAAAAGCTGCCGCCAGCCACTGGTTGCGTTCGGTTTCGTTTGTTGAACTACTGCTGGGAATGGAGTAGGGAGCGGTATAGCCTGGCTATGTACAGTTGATAAGAGAAGGTTAAAGCCAGCCAGCCAGGTTTTGGCAATTGGGTTTATAAAGCTCATACGTAACAGGTATTTCTAAAAGGCAACTAATCATTCAGGCAGAGCCTTACGACGGAATTGGAAGCTACTGGTTGCCGGAAATCTACTCATATCACAAACGTATGGATACAAAAAGGCCATACTTCAAGATGAGTATGGCCTTTGCGTTTTCTTAACCTAAACTCCACGACATTACTGTTACACCCTACTGGTAGTTTCGAGTTAATGGGGATCACTATTTATGAGTCAACTACTATACCAAACTGTTAAGTAGTTGATAATGAATGAAATATGGTTTTTAGGGAAATTGGCCCTGTACGATTTTGGACAGCAAGCGTCCATTTTAGTACACTCTAAACTGTACGTTGACTTTATAGACTCGTCTGTGTTGTACATGTCAACCCTTGTTTCTTAGTTGTCTGTATGAAGTTAATGAAAATTAAATATAAGTATACTTGAAGAAATAGATAGCGTTGACTTTATTTTGTTTCCGTTTTTACCTTTTAATAAATTTATAGTGACTGTCTAATTGATCTCTGTCTAAATGTTTAAAAAATAATCCTCGAGCTAACCAATCATGAATACCCGTAACCAGCACTCAACCCTATTGAACTACATAATCTACGCACTACTTGGTATTGCTGCGATCAGTACATGGATGATTGTGACCCTATAGCCCTGGAACGAATGGACACTTCCTATAGATGAAGGTTCATGAGAAACAAGTCTGCCCTGTCTAGTGCTATTAACCCAAAGGACTTCTATTCTATACTATTGATGTACTCATGCCCTCAAATCAAAAATTCGCTCTTGTCACCATTTGTGATAATAGGTTTGCCCTCTTATTAGCCTCTTTACTTAAGTCGATTGAAGTCAATCTCGCTTCTCCGACGCAATTTGATCTCTATTTGGTGAATGACGGGATTCGACCGTTAACCCGGAATAAGCTTTTACGGGCCATAAACCCGGATGTGTTTCATATTCATTGGTTAACCATTGATGAGACTTTACCTCCAGGGGTGACGCTACCCATGGATCGCTCGACGTTTCCTCGCAACGTTTTTGTGCGGTTGTTTATTCCTTATTTTATTCCTCAGGAGTTGACCAAGGTTGTCTATCTGGATGTAGATATGATTGCTCACCAGGATATAACAGCTTTATGGGCTATTGATTTGGGGGATAAACTATTGGGTGCTGTTCAGGATCGGGCTGAAGTAGCAGGTAGTTCGTGGGGGGGATATAGCAATTATCAGGACTTAGGCTTAGCACCTGATACAAAGATTTTCAATTCGGGCCTTTTACTGATTAATCCTATAGCTTGGCGCCAGCAGAATATTACTGAGCGTGTCATTCGATGTATTGAGGAGAATGTTAAATATGCTGTGTTTCCCGACCAGTATGGCCTAAATGTGGTATTAGCGAATCAATGGCTGGAGCTTGACCGGCGCTGGAATTGTTATGCCCAATATGATGAAGTCAATCCCTATATTATTCACTTTACGGGTGTGAAGCCTATTTACACATCATATCAGTATAACAAGGCCTATCAGGAGGAGTTTTATCAATATCTGCGCATGACTCCCTGGCAGCACTATAACCCCATTGGAGGATGGAGACGCTTTTTGCTAAAGCTAACCTATAAGCTCAGTAAGCGTTGGTACCACTTAACATACCGACTTAATCCATTTAAAGGACTGGCTGATAGTGAAGCAACGCATGCATCGGCAACCCGTTTTAAGCTTCTCTAACCAGCCTAGAGGTTTCTCCAGTTTCAGTTTGACGTCAATCAGACCGATCGCTCATAATAAATTTAACCGACTCATCAGTTCGGACTTATTGGCGCGGCTAATGGGAATTACTTTTGAAGCTACCACTAAATTGCTCTCTTCTATATCGACGATTTTATCCAGGTTAATGATATAAGACCGATGAACCCGGAGAAACTGTGTTCCTAATTTTTCTTCCAGTGATTTCATCGTTGTATAGACCACAAACGCCTGTTGGCTGGTCAGGATTTTGACGTAGTCGCCCGCATTTTCAATATACATGATTGAATCATAGGGAACGCGAACATAGCGGCCATCACACTTGACATAAATGGCTTTATTATCCCCCTGCCGCACTGGCTCATTCTTTTTCTGTGCTGCCAGAACCTTCTCAACAGCTAGCTTAAAGCGAGGTTGCGTTATAGGCTTTTTCAGATAATCCGTAACCTGGTACTGAAAGGCATCAAAGGCATAATCTGTTTTAGCGGTTGTCAGAATAACCTGTGGTACAACGGGTAGTCGATCCAGTAAGTCGAATCCTGATAGCTCCGGCATTTCAACATCCAGCCAGATCAAATCAATTTCATGTTCTGATAATACGTTCAGAGCCTGAGTGGCATTCTCACAAATCGCCACTATGTCTAAGGATTCGTGTTGCTCACAAAGGCGTTGCAAGGCCTTGCGAGCCATCGTTTCATCATCAACGATTATACATTTCAGGATCATGGTATGGTTGTTGTCAGCAAGCGTTGCCATTCGGCCTGAACAAGTGGTTTACAGCTTATCAGATCGGAATGTAATTGATTCCAGAGACGGCTAATCCGCTCGGATTTGGTGGTTGTAGCGGCTAATTCCTCAAACTGGGCTAGTAATATTTCCAGATCTGATAAACCCACCATGCCAAGAGTAGGTCTTAGTTTATGAGCTAACAGACGTATATCTACCCAGCGTTGTTCCGCAATAAGCGTATCGAACGTATCAAATTCCGGCCATACTGTTTCCAGAAATGTTTCGAACATACTGGCAGCATAGGCAGTATCCTCACCATATAATTCACGCAGTCGTTCTGTATCCAGCAGATGAGTTGAGGGGGTATTCGCTAGCCGATTTCCTTCCTGTACCATCCCAGCCCTCTGATCTACCTGTGTCAATGCCAAGTCTGGGTCCGTCCTCATAAGTATAAAAAAACTACAGTATTTAAATTACAAGTATTAAAATAGGTACTAATGTAAATAATTGTTCAGATAGATAGCTAGTTCACTAATTAGAAGTTATAAAATAACCGGCACTTGAACCCTACATAGCACCCTGACGGCCTAGCACTAGCGGGCGTCTACTCTGTGCTCATTTTAGGTAATTACTGGCCTGGCAAAAAAGAAGCCAATTATTACTTAAAAGACGGCAATTTATGCTATTCATCGAATATAGATCACTAATAAACTATATAACCGCCACCTTTATTTTACTAAACTACAAGTCAACTGTTACGCAGCTTACTTATGTCTACTTCACTAACCGACGAAGCCCTGATTCGGCAATACATGCCTCATCAACCCAATGAGTGCTTCGAGACTCTCTATAATCGGTACGTCAACAAAGTATATCGGCATTGTTTATCCATCACTAAGGACACGGAGAATGCCCATGACTTTACGCATGACATCTTTATCAAGATGTTTAGTAAGTTAGATACCTTTCACGAACGGTCGAGTTTTTCTACCTGGCTTTATTCAATTACGCACAATTACTGCGCTGGCCAGCTCCGCTTATCCAAGCGGCTTACGCTGACTACGCTCGATGAAAGTGAAGAGACTTGTTCGTCTGAAGGGCAGGATGCCCAAATTCAGGAACAATCCCTTCAACTGCTTAAACAGGCGATGGCTAGTTTGTCGGCTAACGAACAGACGCTCTTAAAGCTTAAGTATGAGCAGGGAATGCGTTTTGAGGAGATTGCTCAGTTGTATAACCTGAAGCTTAGCACCGTTAAGATGCGGATTAAACGAAGTCGTGATAAAGTTTACCGACTGTGTTCATACCAGAATCTACCACTATAATCGGGTAAAAATTTCTGTTGTGGTTTATTGAAATCGGCCAGCATTTGCGCAAGTAAAGCTCATAGTTAGGGTTCTAAACGGTTTAGGTAGGGTGCTTCCTGAATGGTAGACTTTACATACTATTCTCCTGCTTCATTGTCTGAGGGGAACTGCTCCGGTTTCCTCAAAAGTAATGGACTGCCAAGGTATCGGCAGGTCTTGCGTTCTTTCCCCACATATACTCTCCATTTTGTCCGCAAGTGAACAGAAATTGTCCAGTTACGGACAGCACCCGTTAATGGCACACTGCGTAATATGTTGACAGTCAATTGGTATAAGAAACTGGCACAAGCTTTGGAATAGATGTAGCAACTAGTAAACAACGCCTATTTAAAGACTAAACACGCTACTACCATGTTACCACTAATGAGCAAAGCCGCAGTTTCTATTTTATTGAGCGCTTCTTCCTTTATTAATCCCACTACTCCCAAAGCACTTTCGTTCGATGCCAGCGCGTATGTGACAATCAACCATGAAATCCGGGTTGCGGTCCAGAAATCAACCGAGACACCAGTTGTTGTGTTGCTTCGCAATAAAAACAATGAAGTTCTGTATCAGCAAAGCATTGGCAAGAAAGAAGCTAAATATGCCATGAAGTTGAATGTTGATCAACTGGCCGATGGAGAGTATGAACTGGAAGTAAAATCAAGCGAAGGCAGCATTCGGAAACAAGTAAATCTGTCGACGCCCGTTCAACAGACCAGCCGTACAATTGCCATGCAATAAACGCAGGCTCTGTACTTTATAGAAAAGCCCAGCTGATTAAGGCTGGGCTTTTCTATGTTGGAGCTTCGAAAGAGGTGCTATACGTACTACTCTTCCTGACCGAATTAGCGCTGCATAAATTTTTTAATCAGCTGAAAGCCGAGGGCGATACAAAGCCAACGGTGTTTTTGTAGAGCATACGCTCTATATCCCTACTGTTGATTCAATTTCCTGCACATTTACTCATTCTGCAACATTTGTTATAAATGTTGCTACAAAAGTTACGATTAGTTCGGACGTTATGTAGGATTTTTGGGCCAGCAATAAATTTGATGCGAATGAGGCTTGCTCCTAAAATCTTTACTTCCAATCCAGACCGCTATTGTTATACGATTCCTGTTAGCGCAACGGGGTCGCTCTGGTCTGGGTTTGGTGGGTATCGGTATATAGCATGTTCATTTTTACTGATTAGGGTAAACGCTAACCTCAGACCCCGGGTCATCCACTCAGCCTGTCAGTTCATCCAGCCTGGTGTTGACTACATAACCAGAGCCTACCCATCTGTCCAACTGCATTCGCAAAAGCAAGTTCGAGCTGATATTCAGGTGACTACCCCTATACCAGAGGCCGTTTCGACAAAGTGGGCTGCTTGATAGTAGCACCTTTATGTTAATTAAGCTCATTATGTACCTTAACATGAGCGGTCTTATACTCTTCTACGGCTAGTGTACGCCGTTCGATAAATTCGCGAACACTCATTGGTAATAGCTCGGCTTGTTCACCGTTCTTGGCTTAACTTGCCTGTATAAACTGTATATACATTGAGGTTTCCAATGGTCAGTACCATTGTTGCTCCTGATATTGCGCTTTTTAGTTTATTTATATCGAAACGTGATCTTTAAGAAACGAAGCCCGATTTGCGATAATATAGGGGCAGATAGAAGTGTACCACTACAAGGCTTGTGGGAATCGCTGGTATCAGATTGATATGACATCGAGTTAGCCAATTGCCGTTTTTACCTAATGAAACACAAACTCTTTCGCGTCTTAAGCCTTATTTCTCTACTTATTTCCGCGCTTTTAATTGCCAGTGCTTTCTTTTTTCCATTCAAAAACTTCTATCCATTAGTGTGTTTTTTTGCTTCGCTTACATTTACGGGTTTAGGGCTTTACTTATCGCGAAGGTCAACTGACTAACAGCGTTGCTGAACCTTAAGCTATTAACTAGTTGTGTTCATTCTGTTGAACGTAGTCAGTAGCTCGCTGGGTGTTGCTTTGGTCATTGCATCACTGAACCCAAATGTCAATTCCGTTTTACCTTGTTTTAACTGCTCAAACACAGCATCGATAAAATCACTTACGGGAGGGGCATGATCGTGTAATCCTTTTCCTCCCAGATCTGTATTAAGGGCGGGAGGTATCATCTCAATTACCTCTATACCGTTGGATTTTAATAACACGCGTAACGATAGGGTGAAGGAATGGAAGAACGCCTTGGTAGCAGAGTAGACGGGCACTTTAGTTAGCGGGACAAAGGCTAAGCCCGACGTTACGTTAATAACCGAGGTTAGAGCGGGCAAGTTAATGAACAGGGACGTGAGGTGAAGTGGGGCTTCTATGTTTACCATAAGTTCATCTTTGGCGCGTCGGAAAAAGTCCTCGTCGGAAACAGACATCCATTGTTGAATACCTGCATTGTTTACTAATACCGATAAGTCATTATGTTCTTCCTGAATCCATTGGTAAAGGGCGTGCCGTTCTTCGGCAATGGCCAGATCGCAGGATCTTGTGATGACAGAAGGAAAATTAGTCGCTACTTCCCGGAGTGCTGACTCTCTCCTTCCGCAGATAATTACGGTGTTGTTTTCCTGGATGAAGCGTTCGGTAAGCCCTAAGCCAATCCCTGAGGCTCCCCCTGTAATCAGAATTTTATTATTCGAAATGTTCATATACCTGTTGGTTTAAGTTGTCTGCGATTACTAACAAAGGTAGGCTGGCCGGGGAGAGAATGTAGTACGATTTTCAACCCGTCGTCTATAAAAAGTGGATTTTTAAGTGTAAGCCAGGAAACAACGCTACAACTGGCTGAATACCTCTCTTTTGTCGGAAATACCCCCTAATATTGACGTTTTAGCCCAGTTTCTCCTAGCCATTTAGTCGCCATTTTTGTACTGGCGAATAAGCGTCCATCGAGTCGGGTTTAGGATTTGCATGGAAAAACGGAACGCTCATGCACATCCCTCAGAGAAACCTGATTAAACCAACAGAATTCATTTGCTTGATGGCCTCAATTATGTTGCTGACCGCACTGGCCATTGATATTATTCTGCCCACCTTTGGTGCCGTTCGCCATCATTTCGGTCTGGGGCCAGAGTCAACCGCAACTGCTCAATTAGTTACGTTCTTTTTTCTTGGTCAAATTGGGCAGATTTTTTTTGGCGTACTCTCGGATCGCTATGGCCGCTTACCCGTACTGCGAGTTGGTTTTCTTCTCTATATAGGTGGGTGTATAACCACTGTAATGGCTCCTGGCTTGGCCTGGCTTCTGGTAGCACGCTTTATTATGGGATTAGGAGCAGGAGCTTTGTTTGTAAGTGCTATTGCCTGTGTTCGTGATCGATTTCAGGGGAGTGAAATGGCGCGTATCATGTCCCTGATTCTGACCATTTTTCTGACTGTGCCCATTGTGGCACCTTTGCTGGGTTCTGCCATCCTCCTTGTTGGGCCCTGGCAGGTAGTTTTTCTAACCCCAGCTAGTTTTGCAATTGTCTTCTTTATCTGGTCATTCCGGCTCAGTGAATCACTATCGGAAGCAGATCGGCAACCGTTAGCCTTAGCTTCACTGATACAGTCTATACGTCGAGTCTGGAGCAATCGGATTTTTGTCCGCTATACAGCTATTACGACCATCTTATTTGCTGGTTTTAGTTCTTATATAGGCAGTTCGGAACGCATGGTTGGTACAATTTATGGCCGTCCGGGGCTTTTTGTTTTCATCTTTGCGAGTGTGGGTATTATAATGGCTCTCTTCACATTCTTAAATGCCAAACTGGTTGCCCGGTTTGGCGCGCGTCGTACGGTACGGAGTCTGTTAACCGTTTACTGGATTCTGGCGAGTATCTTACTCGGGCTAACGATCCTGCTAAAAGGGCCAGTGAATATGTTTATCTTCTTTGGTCTCATAGCCCTTCTACAAGGGATCAATGTAGCTGCTGAGCCCAATAGTAGCGCGTTAGCGCTCGAACCCATGGGGTCAATGGCAGGTATGGCTGCGTCCATTTATGGGACCTCTTATCTAGTTGTAGGCGCACTGGGAGGCTCATTCATTGATCGGCTGCTGGTGAATTCGGTAACTCCTCTGCCAGTTGCCTATTTTATGGGCGGGCTGGCAGCTATGCTTTTGGTACGCACGGCTCCTAAACGCTAACCATTCCCCTGATAGGAAACAGCAGTAAGCCCGTAAAGTACTGCAGACAAGTTGAGCCCCTTCACGGATAAATTACCACATTGGGTAAGCTGAGCTACCAATTATAAAGCCAAACCCACCCAACATAGAGTTGGGCTTTAGGGTGTTTACGCGTCCACTACCTTTGGGTCATTACTTCATAGAGATAACTAACTGTATTGGAGCCAGCAAAAAGGCGTGGAGAGATACCCCTTACTTTTGATGAAATGGCAGGGTGATAAGCTTTCAACTCTTTGGTATACAAGTGTTTTGTGTATAGTAAGCAGAACAGTACTACGTAATTAGTAAGAACAAATGAAGGTTTATTTTTTTGCTATTATCTCAACCTTGCTGTTAACATTTACGCCAAGTTATCATCAAGCGCAGGCACAGACAACGAAAGAAACTTCACTGATTGCTCAGCTCGTTAAAGAGGCAAATCAGACAGGTGCACATTCTAAAGGAGACGTTTATCTGTTGGTCAAAATCAGGGAAACAAAATACATGGCCGAACTCAAGTCCGGTAAAGTAGTAGACCAAAGGAAGGTCGATAGTAGCGGGGGAGGCATTTGTGGCGATTATGCCGAGGTCAGTATAAACCTGCTGGATAAAAATAAACAGGAAACCTCACAAGGTGCTGGCCAGGTGCTGAAATGGAGAAACGGCAAATGGACAATGATTGCGTTGTCGGAAGGCGATTATGCCTGCGAAAAATTGAAGGGAATTCCTCCCTCTGTTCTGACCTGTTTGAAGGTCGAGTGCAATTGAGATACGCGTGATTTTTTGGACTAACACCTCCGCCAATGAAAATTTTAGCCATTACGATCCTATCCATTCTGGTTCTCGGTTTCTTGTTTGTCCAATGGGCAAACAAACCGGAACAAGTTGAGGCATTGACCAGAAAACGAAAAATGGATGCAATTCAGAAAACGGAGAATGAGAAAAAAGAAGTCCAAACTCGTATAGACCATGCGTTAATTCAAAAAGAAATTGAGTCTAAAAAAGCGAACATGACACTCGCGATAAACGAGAATTTCGCAAATAACCGGTTCGAACGACTTGACTTCAAGTACGATCATATTGATTATTTCAAGCTTGAGAAAAAAGAATTGAACTTCTCTGGTATGTTAGCTAAAGGCCAAAATGCACAGGATTATTTTATGAGCTCGCAAGATGATTTTGACGATTTTATCGCAGAAACGCAGATTGGAATCTGGGGGGAGAATGCTTACGCGGGTATTTTCTGGGATGCCAAACCGAATGGCGACAAAAATCCTGAGCAGTATCAAGCTGCCTACGCGTCGCCTACTACGTTATATGTTGAAACTGGTGATACAGAACGTTTCAGCCTCGGGGGCCTTATTTCGAGCGAAAATAATCAGTTACTCCGCGTTGAGCGATTTGGTAAAAACGTAAAGGTGAGTGTTAATGGTAGAACTATTTTTGATGAACAGGTAGTATCAACCAACAGCGGCAAAGTTGGTATTTTCATAGGGCATCGCGGGGGTACTCGTAACATGGTTCAATCAATCAGTATTGGCATTAAATATTTTAAGGTTTGGCAGTGATTTATCCCCAACTAATCACTGTTTCAGCAGGCCACGCCCGTATTTTTCAGGATTACTAACGGTATAAGCCTGTTCAGCACGCTTACTATTTATCTGTGCTCTTCAACGCCCAAAAAATAAGGGCTGGTTGGAAAAATAAGCGTACAAACCGTTTTAGGTCCGTATCCAAACCGAATGCGCTTCGTTTATTCACGAACTGAGAAACGTTGCCTGGGAAAACAGCTGTGAAAAAAGTGGCCGCTACTTTTCCAACATCTTGCTGGTGCTTTTCGTCCGTCAGTATCAAACTACTACCCAACGCTATTTCGGCTATGCCCGAATAGATCACGGTATCATCTTTCTTTACCGGGACCCAATCCGGGACTTGCGCTCTGAATTCCTTCCTGGCAAACGTCAAATGGCTTATGCCAGCAAAAACTAAAGAACCTCCTAAAACGATCCTTGCTACTTTTTTTACAGTTTTCTCGTCCATAGCCCTGTTATATTAATCACCTTCCAGAAATAATTCCAATAAATTTTAATACTGAAAGACATACAGGATACTTGATCCTGTTCCTTCATTGTCCTTCGTCGATTTATCTTTCCAGAGTTTAACAGGTTAGCGTGCCTGAGTGTTTGGTGAATGCTTGTTTATAGAATGAAAAATCAGGAACGAACTCTCCTCTATGAATTAAAAGAAATTGCCAGTTAGTGGAGCTGAAGATAAGCTTCATTAAGTTGCCTACTCCATCCACACGGCCAATGGAAAGAGGCTCCGGCTGAGCCTTTTATAGGTTTGGAACCCGCTTATCTACCAACAATGAGAATGGCAAACTGGATTTTCTCTACACGCCCGCTGCCAGGTCTACAGTCCATAACCAGGTTTCCAGAATGATAATTGCCTCTGAATTTATAAAATAGCCTGGGCTGCTATAGGTAATGCATACTGACCGATCCAGATTTACTGACCGTATGGATAGCAATGTGTCTAATTGGTTGAAATTTCGCCCCGGGCACCAATCGAAAACTCATCGTCGAAGCTGATGCTCACAACACTTGTATCGCGCACGCCCGGATGCTCTTTGATAAATCGCTGACTAGCGTTTTCCTCGCTACTGTTTAAATAAGCTTTTCTCCACGGCTTCGGTGTAATAGAACCATATCCGGTAACAATGACTAGTGTGTTGGTTGCCATGAGTGAAAATTGGGTTAAATGCCTTTAGGGTGAAGTAAGGGTGATTTAGTACGACTGACTTAGGGCTTGTAAACTAGGTATTGACCGATCAGGCTTCGTAGCCCTGTGAGGTACTAGTTTGAACAAACAAGGGAGGAGCGATAAAACAACCAACTCCCATAGACGGGGGTTGGCTGTAAGGAACCGAACATATAAGTTTGGATTCAACGAACGTATAACAGGCTGGTAATAAGAAAGTTTTAAATAAGCCTGAACTATTCTCCCGGTAGAGGAAACAAAACAAAAAGGGCAACTCCATGAGTTGCCCTAAAAACATACAAGCTATTGATCACCTGGGTGTATATATAGTTGGAAAGGTATCATTGCTAGCGCTGTATCAACAGCCGCAACGTTGTGGGCGATTGCCCGGCAGGCGTAAGCCGAATCAGGTAAAGGCCGTCAGGCAATTGGCTCGTGTTGACGCGGTACGGCTCTATAGGAGCAGTCTCCAACTGCGTCTGCTCAAGTGTACGGCCCATAAGATCGTTAAGTTGTAGTCCTATAGGTTGGCCACTAGCGGGGCTTAGGTCGATCAGCACATGGTCGCGGGCTGGGTTAGGCCATAGTTTGAACGACACCCCCGTTTCCAAAGCGCCCACTCTGGCCCCGGTCGGACAGGTTTTCTCCTCAATACTCCACTGCTGCTGTTGTCCCGATCCCAGGGTCAGCTGGCTGATGGGGGCTCCCTCAGCCGTGCTGGCATTGCGAACCGTGAGGGCCTTGCCCGAATTGCGGTTGGTGAAGGTGAAATAGCCCTCCGTGTTGCGCGCCAACCGCCACTGCTGATGCCCACCGCCCCAATACGTCCATTGCTCCGCCAAGGCATCATCGGCCGTCGAGGAATTGGCCACCTGAATGCCTTTCTGGGTAGACAACACCTGGATGCTGTAGTAGTCCCCGCCGGAAGCGATGAATCGCCAGCCCTGGGTGAGTTTGTTGGCGTCGGTCTGCTGGGTGAGTTTGTCGCCATCGCTCTGGGCGGTTCCTTCCACGCCCAGCACTTTGCCGCTGAGTCGGGACACGAGTCGATAGCACTTGTTGGCCTCAACCGCCGAAACCGAGACCGGTGCCGACGACGTGACTGCTACCGGAGTAGCACTAACTTCTACACCTCCCGACCAGCCGTTGCCTGCATGGGCATACACCCGGAAATAATAGGGTTGCCCTGCCGTCAGGTCGGTTACCACTACCGAGGTCGACGTACCCTGATAGAGCACCTTGCCGCCACCCGGCAAGTCAGACCCGTTACCCGTGAAGCTGGGATTGGCCGTATAATTAGGTTCGAGCGGAATGTCCGTAAGACCTGAGCCCGCTCGGCCTACCACCAGCACTTTGTCGAAGGGTAGGGTAGGGTTGGTCCAGTTGAGCCGCACACTGCTGCTACTGAGCGTAGTCGCTGTCAGGCCGGTAATAGTAAGCTTGGATGAGTTGCAGTCGGGATAGATCTTGACCGAATCCTGCGCCGACGTAGTACCGCCAATCCCTGTCACATTCAGTGTAATCACGTAATAGGTATCCACACCATCGCAGCCTACGGGCGAAATATCAATGACAGGATTGATATCCGACCGCGTAGTCACCAGTTGCTCGCTATTGCCCCGGCGCAGTTTTACTCGCCATAGTATAGAATTGCTGGAGCCTGCATTTGTAATAGTAGCGGCCAGCGTATAACTGGTACTCTTATCAAGGGCATACTTGGTAGTAGCGACCGGATTGGTGATTTTGGCCGTTGGAGCGGTATTGGTGAGCGAAATGTTGAATACCTGGCTGGTACTTCGTTGCCCTTTGCTATCGGTTACCGTGAGCTGAGCGGTATAACTTGTTATTGTACCTGATCCATGCTGCCCTGTTTGTGTCGTGAACACCTTCACGGGATTGGCTACGTTCAAGTAGGTGCCATCACTAAACGCCCACTCATAGAAAAGCTGATCGCCGTCGGGGTCATAGGATTTGTCGCCGGTGAAGGTCACGCTCAGGGGCGAACTGCCCGTTAACGGGGAAGTGGTGGCAACAACAACGGGAGGACGGTTGGCGGTGACTGCTACCGGAGTAGCACTAACTTCTACGCCCCCCGACCAGCCGTTGCCTGCATGGGCATACACCCGGAAATAATAGGGTTGCCCTGCCGTCAGGTCGGTTACCACTACCGAGGTCGACGTACCCTGATAGAGCACCTTGCCGCCACCCGGCAAGTCAGACCCGTTACCCGTGAAGCTGGGATTGGCCGTATAATTAGGTTCGAGCGGAATGTCCGTAAGACCTGAGCCCGCTCGGCCTACCACCAGCACTTTGTCGAAGGGTAGGGTAGGGTTGGTCCAGTTGAGCCGCACACTGCTGCTACTGAGCGTAGTCGCTGTTAGGCCAGTAACGGTCAATTTAGGTGAGTTACAATCCGGGTAAATCTTGACTGAATCCTGGCCCGAAAGATTATTGAAATCCGTCACTTTCACTGTAATCACGTAATAATAGTCTTCTCCGTCGCAGCCTACGGGCGAGATGTCGATAACCGGATTCGCTCCTGACGTGGTTTTTACAAGCTGTTCGCGGTTGTTGTGGCGTAGCTTCACCTGCCAGAGTTGAGAACTGATGCTGCCAGTGACCGTAGCGCCCAGGGTATAGCTGGTGGACTTGTCGAGGGGATATTTAGCATTGTTGATTGGGTTGGTGATCTTAACCGTTGGGTTACTATTGTTGAGCTTGACCGAAAATGTCTGAACCGGGCTCCGCAGCCCTTTACTATCGATGACCGTCAACTGAACTGTATAGTTAAGAATCAACCCAACACCCTGACTCCCGGCCTTCGCCGTGAATACCTTCACGGGGTTCGCTTCGGTGGAAAAAGCGCTGCCGTCACCAAAGTTCCATTCGTAGGTAATGGGGTCACCGTCGGGATCGTAGGATTTGTTGCCGGTAAAGGTCACGCTCAGGGGCGAGGTTCCTGTTAGCGAAGTGGAGGTAGCCACGGCTACAGGCGACTGATTGGCGGCAGTGGCCGTACAACTACGCTCCTCAATACTCCACTGCTGCTGTTGTCCCGATCCCAGGGTCAGCTGGCTGATGGGGGCTCCCTCAGCCGTGCTGGCATTGCGAACCGTGAGGGCCTTGCCCGAATTGCGGTTGGTGAAGGTGAAATAGCCCTCCGTGTTGCGCGCCAACCGCCACTGCTGATGCCCACCGCCCCAATACGTCCATTGCTCCGCCAAGGCATCATCGGCCGTCGAGGAATTGGCCACCTGAATGCCTTTCTGGGTAGACAACACCTGGATGCTGTAGTAGTCCCCGCCGGAAGCGATGAATCGCCAGCCCTGGGTGAGTTTGTTGGCGTCGGTCTGCTGGGTGAGTTTGTCGCCATCGCTCTGGGCGGTTCCTTCCACGCCCAGCACTTTGCTGCTGAGTCGGGACACGAGTCGATAGCACTTGTTGGCCTCAACCGCCGAAACCGAGACCGGTGCCGACAGGTTAGCTGCTGCACGTGTAGCCGAGGAGACTAGTACGGGTCGTAAACCAGTTCCGTCGCTAATTTTTGGTACCTCGCCAATCGTGTTGACGCTCGTTGGTAGCGATAGGCCAAGTACAGTGGTCAGGCTTCCCAATAAACAAAGGAGGCCAATAAAAAAGCTGTGCCCAATGGCATACAGCCTCGGCATGTAGGTAAACATTGAGTTCATGGAGTAAATATGGGTTAGATAATGATACTAAAACGCACGTAACGATAGCCTTGCGAACCGCCTGACTATCTACTCCAACGGGGGGGCGATACAGGCAACGAAATGATCGTTAAATACGATGGCAAATACCGAAAATGCCCGCTTAACCGCTAGCATTCTCGTAGCATTCTTTGTCACTCTCGTTCCATTTTACTAAAAAATGGCTGAAATCAGGCGGTATAAAGATCAGTTCTGCTTTCTAACTACCGATCAACTTTTGCGCTTACAACCCATTAATAATTCTGGCGTAGACGTTATTGGACAAATTGCCATCGTAGGTCATGGTCAGATCATCGGCCACATTGACCGTAATACTGGCCGTACTGCCTGAGTTAGCCGTGGTTCGGGTGATACTAAACCCTAAACTCGATTCGCCACCTCCCGTAATAAAGGTCCCTGAGTTCATCGTCAGGGTCAGTTGTCGAGCCGCTAGTGTATTGGTGACTGACCACTGCCCATTATTGACCGCCACTGTGCCTCCCCCCGACACATTGATACTGGCCAGGGTCGGTGCAAATGAGATGGTGTAGCCTACTGGTGCCGTGATGGTAATGGTCACTTTGCCCGATGAGGTAGGCAACCCCGCCACCTCAAAGACGTTGACCACAAAGTTGCCCACTGCTGCTGTACCCGATGCAGCAAAGTTGGCCTGAGGTAAATCCAGCGTAATGGTCAAATCCGAACCCACCACCGGCACACTGGCAGTAGCTGTACATCCCGTGGCATTGGTCAGGGTGACCGAGTAGTTGCCACTGGTGGTCACCGAGATCATCGGCGAGGTTTGGCCCGTCGACCAAAGGAAGGAGCCAGTTCCGCTGGCAGTCAGGGTAGCGGTCGGGTTGGCGTTGGTTAGGGTAGCACTGGTTGGGCTGACGCTGAGAGCTGGCACGACGACGTTACTGATAACCGTGGTGCTGGTGCTGCTCACACAACCACTGGCATTGGCCACCGTGACAGAATACGTACCAGCCGTAGTAATCGACTGAGTGTTGCCGGTGCCGGGCAATATCGTCCCGCTACCGTTGGTAAACGTATAGGAGTCACCACCCGAAGCGGTTAAGGTCACCGCAGGCAGCGTGCAACTGATGGGGCCATTGTTAGTTAGGCTGGGTATCGGTAATGAATTCACGGTTACATCAGTCGTTGCAGAGGCCAACTGACCATTGTTTCTGACAAGTAGGGTAAAACTCTGGCTGCCTGACTCAGAAGAGGTCAGATCCTGGCTGAAAGCCGCACCGGTTTTCAGCCCAGTGGTCGGTGTACCAATCCCATTGGTGAGTGTGTAGTTGTACGATCCCGACACATTACCCACCGTAGCAGTGAAGGTAATAGGGCTACCCACGCATACACTGGTGTTCACCGTTCCAAAATCAGCAATGGTGGGTGTGTTGTCTGTAATGGTCAGGATGTAATTAGCTCCCACACCCGAACAGCCATTGGCATCGGTAACTCGAACGGTGATGGTAAAACTACCACTCTCGGTAGGTGTACCCGATAAAACGCCGGTGGTCGATAAACTCAACCCATCGGGTAAGTTACCGCTGGCCACACTGAAACTACGGGGAGATGTCCCACCGCTGGCGGTGAAAGCCTGACTGAAAGCCGACCCCTGAGTGGCCGTTGTGACGGTGGGATTGTTAACCGACACCGTAGCGATAGCGCCAGTTACTGTTGTGGTAGTGGTACTCACACAACCACTGGCATTGGCTACTCTTACCGTATAGGTACCTGCGGTAGTCACCTCTATTGTGTTCGTTGAACCTGGTGTACCAAGTACAGTTCCACCGTTGGTAAACGTATAGGAGTCACCACCCGAAGCGGTTAAGGTCACCGCAGGCAAAGTACAACTGATGGGACCATTGTTAATCAGGCTGGCCACAGGAAATGAACTCACCGTTATATTGGTAGTTGCTGACGATAACTGGCCATTATCACTAATAATGAGCGTAAAACTCTGATTGCCCGACCCAGAAGAAGTTAGATTCTGACTGAAGGAAGCACTCGTTTTGGTGCCGGTTGTTGGGGTGTTGACTCCGTTGGTGAGTGTGTAGCTGTAAGTCCCTGTTACATTGCTGATTGTAGCCGTGAAGGTGACAGGACTACCCACACAAACTGCGTTGTTCACTGCGGCAAAATCGGCAATGGTGGGCGTGTTGTCTGTAATCGTCAGCACATAAGCCGCGCCCACTCCAGAGCATCCGTTGGCATCGGTAGCGCCCACGGCAATCGTGAAGCTACCTCCTTCGGTGGGTGTACCCGACAGGTTACCGGTAGTCGATAAACTCAGGCCATCCGGCAAACTACCGCTGGCTACGCTGAAGCTACGGGGAGTTGCCCCACCTGAAGCAGCAAAGTTCTGGCTAAATGCTACATTCACGATGCCACTTCTTGTGGTCGGGTTGGTAACGGTGATAGTGGGTATTGATCCGGTAACGGTGGTGGTGGTGGTACTCACACAACCACTGGCATTAGCGACTCTGACCGTATAGGTGCCTGATGTGCCCACATCTACTGTGTTAGCTGCCCCTGGCGTGCCTATCATTGTGCTACCACTCGTGGTGAACGTGTAGGAGTTGCCGCCCGAGGCAGTTAAGGTCACCGCAGGCAGGGTGCAGCTGATCGGCCCATTGTTGGTCAGGCCAGGTGTTGGCAATGCATTCACCATTATATCAGTAGTGGCAGATGCCGACTGGTTGTTGTCGCTGATAATCAGCCTGAAGCTCTGGCTGCCTGAACCCGCAGAAGTTAGGGTCTGGCTGAAGGAAGCACTCGTTTTGGTACCAGTTGTCGGGGTGCTGATTCCGTTGGTGAGTGTGTAGCTGTAAGCCCCCGTTACATTGCTGATTGTAGCCGTGAAGGTAATAGGGCTACCCGCACAAACCGCATCGTTAACAGCCGCAAAGCCTGCAATAATTGGGGTGTTATCCACAATCGTCAAGATATAGGTAGCACCTACACCCGGACAGCCATTGACATCAGTGGCTCGTACAGTGATGGGGAAACTACCACTTTGCGTAGGTGTACCCGACAAGATACCGGTGGTCGATAAGTTTAGTCCTGTTGGCAAGCTACCACTGGCCACACTGAACCTACGGGGAGAAGTGCCCCCCTGTGCGCTGAAGTCCTGACTAAACGCTGCATTCTTTACTCCGTTTGCCGTAGTTGGGTTGTCGACAGTGACGGTCGCAACGATGGTGCCCACTGTGGTAGTGGTGGTACTCACACAGCCCGTAGCATTGGCCACTCGCACTGTATAGCCACCTGCCGTGGTTACATTCGCGGTGTTCGATGAACCCGGCGTTCCTACTACCACTCCTCCACCCGTCGCGAATGTATAGGAGGTGCCGCCCGAAGCCGTCAGGGTTACGGTAGTCATGGTGCAACTGACGGGTCCATTATTGCTCAGACTAGGAACCGGAAATGGACTTACAGTTATGTTGGCAATTGCTGATGCCGCCTGACCGTTGTCGCTGATAACCAATGTGTAGCTTTGATTTCCCGATCCAGAAGGAGTTACATTCAAACTGAAAGCAGTACCACTTTTTACACCCATCGAGGGGAGGTTGATGCCATTCGTGAGCGTGTAGTTGTAGTTGCCTGTTACGTTGCCAATTGTAGCCGTGAAGGTGAAGGGGCTACCCACACACATACTCGTATTCACTGCTGCAAAATCGGTAATGATAGGTGTGTTACTTGCAACGGTCATAACATAAGATGCTCCAATGCCCGAACACCCATTGGCATCTGTAGCTCGTACCGTAATGGTAAAACTCCCCCCTTGTGTGGGTGTCCCCGACAACACTCCTGTAGTAGACAGACTTAAACCATCCGGCAAACTGCCGCTAGCTAAGCTGAAACTACGAGGGGTCAGCCCACCACTGGCCAGAAAGGTCTGACTAAAGAACGTGCCCTGGTTAGCGGTTGTGGTCGAAGGATTCGACACCGACACTGTGGCCGTGTTGCCCATAATGACCTGTGTGGCCACTGAAATACAGCCGTTAGGAGCTATAACCGAGACCGAATAGGTACCTGATGCGGTAACGGTCCGGATGGCATTCGTCGTATTATTGTCCCAGCGGTAAGTACCTCCGCCGGTGGCCGTCAGGCTTAGGCTGGTGGTGGTGCAGGTTATTGTGCTGCTGGCTGGAGTCAGAATGGTAGCTGTTGGTGGATCTGTGTTGCCCATAATGACCTGTGTGGCCACTGCAGTACAGCCGTTAGGAGCTCTAACGGTGACGGAATAGCTACCTGCTGCGGTAACGGTTCGGATGGCACTGGTCGTATTGTTGTCCCACCGGTAAGTACCTCCGCCGGTGGCCGTCAGGCTTAAGCTGGTGGTGGTGCAGGTTATTGTGCTACTGGCTGGAGCCAGAATAGTAGCTGTCGGTGGATCTGTGTCGCCAAGGACGGTCGTGCTGGTGGTACTGACACAGCCATTGGCATTGCCGACCCTAACCGAATACGTACCAGGGGTAGTTACCGTTAGGATGTTGCCTGATTCGGCCAAAACCTCACCACTACTGTTAACAAAGGTGTACGATGTACCGCCGGTAGCTGTCAATCGAACACTAGGATCGGCACAGGTCAGGATACCATTGCTCTCTAACCTAGCTGTGGGTAAGCTATTCGCTGTTATCCTAAGCGTAGCTGTGCTGCTGCAACTCTGCCCACTACTAATCACCACCGTGAAGGTTTTCACGCCTGAAGTGGTCAGCGTTGCCGACACGGTCTGGTCTGAACTACTGCTTAGCATGGCTCCGGCTGGGCTTATCCAGTTGTACGTGTAGCCGCTTCCACCGTTAGCACTTAAACTGACTACGCTCTGGACACAGACTTCAGCCTGATCAGCCGAAGCCTGGGCCAAAAACCCGTCACTGCCAACACCCGTATTACAGAATGTGTTGAAGTCGCCCTCTCCTGGCAGGCCTGGGTTATTACTTAAGTAAATAGTATGTCCTTCTCCACAAAGCGCTGTTAATGAAGCCGGAAAGCAACCACTCAATTGATTAGTGCTTAAATTAAGGGCCTTTAGATTGGGCAGAGCACCCAGACTAGCAGGAATGTTACCCGTTAACTGATTTTTATTTAAATCAATGGATTGCAGACTCGTAGGCAGATTCGTTGGAATGCCACCCGTTAACTGATTGTTATATAAATTAATCTCTATCAGTTTGGTTAGCGTATTCAGGTTGGTCGGTATACTACCCGTTAACCGGTTATCATTTAAATTAAGTCTTTCTATGTTCTTAGGCAGATTAGTCGGAATGCTACCGGTTAACTGATTATCCTGTAACTCAAATCCTTGCAGGCTCGTCGGTAGGCTCGTGGGAATGTTCCCTGTCAGCTGATTCTCACTTACATTAAAGTTTAGCAGGCTGGTCAAAGCACTCAGGTTACCTGGGATAGTACCTGTTAACTGATTAGCACTTAGAATAATATACTGAATACTGGTCATGGCAAACAAGTTAGCAGGAAGGCTACCCGTTAGCTGATTGTGCTGTAATTCAAGGTATTGCAGATTTGTAGGCAGATTAGCAGGAATACTACCTGTTAACTGATTATGATGTAAATAAAGATAGCGCAGGTTGGTCAGTGTAGTTAGATCGGTAGGAATCGAACCCGTCAAGGCATTGTTATCCAGTTCGATGTCAGTCAGGACGGTTAAATTGATCAATCCAGTAGGAATGCTGCCACCCAACTGTGAATTCTGGTTAATTCGAAGCACTGTTAAACCTGTGAGCCCACTCAGACTAGCGGGAAGACTACCTACCAGGTTGTTACTAGTTAAAGAGACTTCATTAACTCGTCCATTATCGCAGGTTAGACCAAACCACGGTTGCCCACCATTACCCGTGCAGGGGTCAGTACCGTTGCCCCAACCTGTATGGTTGGTCCAGTTTGGTCCATTCGTGCTAGTATACAGATCCATCAACGGCTGGTAATCAAGCGTTGAGAGGGGGGCAGCTTCTAAACGGGCCTTAGTCTCACTAATTTTCTTTACCCCATTGTGAACTATCTCGAACGAGGCTGCTCCGGCTGGATGCATAACTTTCGGCCCATCGCTGGTCAGCCAGCCATCACGTAAAAGCCGGTCAGTTCCTCCACTTAAATCCGTATATCCGGCCCGTATGCTATCGACAGTTGTTGAATCGGTAATAGCATCGATCATGGGTGTACTAGAACCGATGGGTTTTCCCTGAGCGAGCAGGCCGACGCAGAGCAGCGTAATTAGCAGGCTATGCACTCGCAAAATGGTACAATGAGTGAGCTGTAAAAGAGGGGTCATAACTACTATTGACTAAGGATTTAAGATTTTTCGGAGACAGTCGATTCCTGTATCCGATCGATTGACGGGAAGAAAAGCAGAAAGATGTGTGAAGCGGAAAGCGTTTATCAGTTGGCTAAACCGTCAGGAACAATAGCCTGAACTCCCTTGGTATTGGTATAAATGCAGCAGCGATTGGGATACCAAATCGGTGTTTTGTATTGAGCCGGTTACTCGCACAGCGTCGGGTTGGGCGGGACTATTGTTACGTTTGGCACAGCCCAAAACAGGAGAGGGTGCCAGTAGATCGAGGAAGAAATGGTTCATACGTTGGCGGTAGAGTAGGCTTGAGATTTAGCGATAAATTGCCCCGGCAAGTACTACACCTGGCGTCTCAACCGCTACCATATATGTTGCATTGTTTGTCAATTTAGGTGCATCGAACAAAAAAAAGCCCAAAATTGGGCTTGGTAGGGGTGAAGTCGACAAATAAGATACTATTCGAATTATTTCGTAAACTAAATTTAGGCAGTGAGTGGTGGCTCGTCTTTTACAGCTCGTCCGGTTACGGTTCGACTATACTGCGAGGGTAATGTGTGGTAGCGTTCCTGAAATACTTTGGTAAAGTAGGATGGGTTATCAAACCCGACGGCGTAGGCTATTTGCGTTACGCTCTCCTCACCCTCAAGTAATAATTCGGTCGCTTTAGTCAGCCGTATCTCCCGAATAAAGTTAGTTGGGCTGGTGTCGGCTATAGCTCTCAGTTTCCGGTTAAGCTGCGTGCGACTCAGGTTAGCAGCCTCGGCCAAAGCTTCTACATTAAACGCCGGGTCACTCAGGTTTTGGTTAACAATAGCCGACAGCCGGTCGAGGAATCTCTGGTCGGCAGGGGGCAGGTCTGGTGTTACCCCGGTGGTTGTTGAGGTTGCAGGCGGCTCGCTGTTAGTGGGAGCCTGATGGCTAAACCAGTGATACAGTCGTTCGCGCTGTTGAATCAGGTTGTTTGCCCGCACCCGTAGTTCGGCCGGGTTGAAGGGTTTGGTCAGGTAGTCATCAGCCCCTAGCTCGAAACCCTCAATTCGATCTTCTACCCTTGCCTTAGCCGTCAACATGATCACCGGAATGTGACTGGTGACTTCCTGTGCTTTCAGTGCTTTACAAAAGCCAAATCCATCAAGTTGGGGCATCATCAGATCGCAGATGATTACGTTAGGTAAACTAGCCGTCGCTTTTTCCAGGCCGTCCAGTCCATCTTCGGCTTCAATGATGTTGTAGTCCGATTCGAACACAGTCCGCACGTAAGCTCGGATGTCGGCATTATCATCAATAATGAGCAGAATGTTATCGGTCGCTGGGGTTGGTAAAGTCGTATCGGTCAAAACTACCGGGAGGTTATCGCTAGGTTCTGCCGTTTCCATCATCTCGAAGCCATCTGCTACCGATTGTTGTTCGATACCTGCCAGTGGTAGGCGAACCTTGAAGTTCGTGCCTACTCCCTCTGTGCTAGACACGGTGATTGTACCCCCAAGTATCTTTACCAACTCGCTAACCAGTGATAATCCGATACCTGTGCCTTCATAGGTCTGCGGTCCGCCGATGCGGTTCGCTTTAACCTGATAAAACCGCTCGAAAATGGTCGCTAGATTCGCTGGGGCAATACCAATACCCGTATCCTCTACCGAAATGACTAATTCACCGGTTGAGGACGGGGAAGGATAGTCGACATGCAAATGGACCTGCTTCCCCGCTGGGGTGAATTTGAACGCGTTTGAGAGTAGGTTGGTTACTATTTTTTCGATTTTGTCATGATCGAAACTAGTTTGAAAATGGGCATATTGCTGAGAGAACGAGAACCGGATTTGTCGACTCTCGGCCAGCGAGCTAAACGAACTGGCCAGGGTTCGAAAGAACGTAGCCATGTCGCCAGTTTCCAGTGTCGGCTGAAGTTGACCCGCCGATAGTTTACTCAGATCCAGGAGTTGGTTGATCAGGCGGAGTAGCCGATTACTGTTCTGTTCCATTAAATTCACAACCGATGCGGTTAACGTGACCACATTTTCCGTCCGAAGCTGTTCTTTCAGCGCAGTCAGCGGACCCAGAATCAACGTAAGGGGTGTGCGAAATTCGTGGGAAATGTTCGTAAAAAATTGCGTTTTCAGTGCATCGAGTTCCGCCAATCGGCTGGCTTCTTTCTGCTCAAAAGCCACCTGCTGCTGCAACAACCACCGTTGTTTCTGGAACTGGTATAGCTGCCAGATAATGACAATCGACCCAAGTATATACAGCAAATAGGCCCACCAACTACGGTAAAATGGCGGATGTACCCGGATCTGCAAGTCGACGGGCTTACTCCATACCTGACCATCGGTCGAGCCCATCACATGCAGGGTGTAGTTACCATCAGGCAATTGGGCATAGTTCGCAAATCGGTTTGTACCGGCTTCCACCCAGTTCTGGTCAATACCCTCCAGCCGATATCGATATTGATTTTTGGCCGAATTGGCATAATCCATTACCGAAAATTCCAGGGTTACCAGATTTTGCGTATACGACAAATCAAGCCGCTGTGTTTGCTCTATACTTTCTGGCAAGATGCCATCTGAGGCTCCCACGGCAACAGCTTCGTTATTGATTTTTAGCCCAATGATCTGAACTGGGGGAGTCGATCCGGCAGTTGTAGCCGCCACGTCTTTAGGTTGAAACGCGGTTAGCCCGTTTACGCCCCCAAAGAGTAGTTCGCCCGATGCAGTTTTAAGAAACGAACCCGTATTAAATTCATCATCCTGAAGCCCATCGGCCTTGGTGTAATTACGAAACCGGAACGTACGGGGATTAAACTGTGCCAGACCCCGGTTGGTGCTCATCCAGAGATTGTTAAACTCATCGGCCAGGATTCCGTAGACCACTTTGTTGGGCAAGCCCTGGGCTTCGGTAAAGTGCCGGAACTGCCCGGTCTGTTTATCGAGTCGTTCCAGTCCACCCCCTTTTGTACTTACCCAGAGGTAGTTGCCCGGCCGATCAGGGTCGTCGATAGTGCTCGATACAAAATCGTTGCTCAGGCTTTCGCGTTTAGTGATATCGTTTTTATAGATCGAAAAGGTGGGTTTTGTTTGCGGATGATCAGCCCGGATAAGGCCACTCTGGGTGCCAATCCAGCCCGTACCGGCTCTATCGAAATACAGCGAGTAGGTTTCGACTTCGGCAGCCTGCCGGGGCAGCAGATGCTGGTAAGAAAATACGGTAAAGCGTTCGGTAGTCGGGTTGAACTGGAGGAGTTTGCCATTCATAGCCCCGATCCAGAGATACCCGGCTTTGTCTTCCCGAATCTGATTGCCATATAAACCGAAGGCAGTGCCGGGCGGTAAGAGATAGGTCTTGAGCCGTTGCCAATTCGTTGAATACTTAACTAGCTGATGGAGAGCTGAGTTGCGCTGAGAGCTAACGAGGGCAGTCCAGAAAAAACCCTGATGGTCCTGCATGAGGTAACCTGGTCGATCGGCCTGAGCCGATCGGCTTTTATTCAGAAACGATATCCAGCGATTGTTGGAACGGTCTAAACGGCCATAGTCGAACTGACTCCGCACATAGGTCTGCCCCTGTTGATCCTGAAATAAGTACGAAAGGGAGATGTTGGGCAGGTAGGCTTTAAACTGCTTGATACGGGGACTGAATTTACGCAGTCCATAGCCCGCTGTACCTACCCATATGTTCCCGGTTCGGTCAATGAGGAGTTTCGTTACGCCAAACAGGTTCGGTGGCATAACGGCAAAAGCGTTACGTACCGATAGACTATCCTGTGCATAGAGCTGAGCGGGCGACATAAGCCATAAAAAGTCTGGCGTTGCCACCGCTACCGTACCGTTATCCATTGCTTCCAGATACAAATTGAAGTTTTTAGTAGGCGGCAACTTAATCGCTTTTCGTTTGGCCTGCTGCCAGCCAACAAGTGTATCGGTACTAAACCCAAACCAATAATCGGGCTGTTGCCCGTCTGGGGTTGCCTTGAACAGAGTGGCCAATGAGCCAAAGCGTTTGATTTGCGAATAGCTGGCAGGTTGAGGCTGTCGCCAGCTTAGTGTGTATAGGTCTCGGGCTGCACTAACCACCACTTGGCCATCGTCATGAAAGCTGATTCGTACGGGTGCACTGCCACTGCTGGCTCCATCTAACGGAAATGAAAATCGGCTGAACCGAACCTGGGGCATAGCATCAGCCTGCTGGGGAAAGCCGTTTCTTAGCGAATCAGATAAGGTAATTTTAACGAGTTTGTTCTGACTGGTACCAACCCAGATGTTGCCGTCTGGATCTTCTGCCAGTAAACTAATCTCATAATTTCCCGCGTCAGGAGAGGCCGGATCACTCATGTCGATATGGTAGAACCGTTGGGTTCGGTCATCATATAAATTGAGCCCCCGGTTTAGCGTTCCTATCCATAACCGCCCATGACGATCAACCAGTAAGGTCGAACACGCGTTAGACGACAGACTGTATTTGTTATAGGGATCGTGTGTGAAAACGGTGAAAGTATAGCCATCATAGCGATTCAGTCCGTCCTTTGTGGCTACCCAGATAAATCCTTTCCTGTCTTGCTTAAGATCAAAGATCATTCCCTGCGAAAGCCCATCAGAAATAGTTAGCTCCTGCCAGCCTTTTTCCGACGACTGGGTTTGTTGGGCAAGCAGTGTACACGGTAAAATAACGAAGAGTAAGTAGAGGAAACGCATGGTAAAGATCAATTGACTCTCAAAATACGTAAATTTGATCATAGCCGATTGTATTCAACTCTTACTCATTTCTAAGAAAAGACTTTGGCAATCCAGTATTATAGTAGGAATTGTAGTTTATTAAGTCGACCTTTGACCTAAATTCAAATAAAATGCAAACAGGAACTGTAAAATTTTTTAATGAGACCAAAGGATTTGGCTTCATTAACCCCGATGACGGTGGTGAAGACATCTTTGTCCATGCCTCAGGTCTTACTGATCAAATCCGTGAGAACGACAAAGTGAAATTCACTGTTGAGCGCGGTAAGAAGGGCTTAAATGCCGTAAACGTCGAAATGGCTTAATCGAAAGATATACCAAGATACACACAGTAAAAAAACATGCCCGAAAGGCATGTTTTTTTTTGCCCGGATAGCTCAAAAGCCTGGCCACGACAAGTTCAGTACTTGATTTCGACAGTAAATAAAGGGACCATCCGTGCTTTCCTGAATCATGAGATACCTGTTTGTCGTAGCCTCTCTGCTGTTTGTCACGACCCGTCTTGTTCATACGCCCGCGCTGCCCGATACCAACTGGACAGAGTACAATGGAGATGGTGCTCGCAGTCATTATTCACCCCTGATACAACTAAACACGGATAACGTACAGCAGCTAAAGGTGGCCTGGACTTATGCGTCGGGTGGAGCCGATACGGTGGGGAATCGAACCCAAATGCAGTGCAACCCAATTGTTATTGCAGGTATTTTGTACGGTGTATCCGCAAATACGCAGGCCTTTGCATTGAATGCGGCAACCGGGCAGGAGCTATGGCGAACGAAATTGACCGACAATGGCGGAACTACCAGCCGGGGCGTAACCTACTGGGCCGATGGGGCTGACCAGCGAATTCTATTTGGAGCGGGTAAATGGCTGTACGCACTTGATGCCCGCACGGGTAAACTCATCGACAGCTTCGGGCAGGACGGGCGAATTGATTTGAAAGAAGGCATCGAACGACCGGGTGGCGATAATTACGTACAGCCCAACACGCCCAATACTATCTACAAAAACCTGATCATTGTTGGGGCACGTCTGTCCGAAGGTGAAACGGCTTTGCTCGGTGATGTGCGGGCCTATGATGTACGTACAGGCCAGAAAGTCTGGACATTTCATACCATTCCGCAACCCGGCGAGTTTGGCTACGATACCTGGGCTCCGGCTAACCCGCGTGAACGCCTGGGTGGGGCCAACGCCTGGGCAGGGATGGCCATCGACCGGGAACGAGGCATTGTGTACATACCAACAGGCTCAGCCGCTTATGATTTTTACGGCGGTAATCGGAAAGGGAATAACCTGTTTGCCAACTGTTTACTAGCGCTGAATGCCAACACAGGTAAACGGCTCTGGCATTTTCAGTTCGTGCACCACGACATCTGGGATCGGGACCCACCGGCTCCCCCCAATTTGCTGACGGTTGTACAGAATGGCCCCGACGGTCGGCCACGGCGGATTGATGCCGTAGCACAAACAACTAAACAGGGCCATGTTTTTGTCTTTGATCGGGTAAAGGGAAAGCCGTTATTCCCTGTTGTCGAGAAAGCGTTTTCGGCGGCTGCTGTGGCGGGTGAGTTCCCGAGTCGGACGCAGCCCAT
Organism: Spirosoma sp. KCTC 42546; assembly: GCF_006965485.1. NCBI lineage: Bacteria > Pseudomonadati > Bacteroidota > Cytophagia > Cytophagales > Cytophagaceae > Spirosoma > Spirosoma sp. KCTC 42546. Next base: position 7,428,723 of record NZ_CP041360.1, on the reverse strand, counting down.
TCCCCTAAAACCGGCCCCGTTTACAAAGCAGACGTTCACTGAAAAAGACATCAATCCCTGGGCATCCAATCGGGATGAAATCGTGGCTACCCTACGAAAAGCCCATACAGGTAGCCCCTACATACCCCTGACGTCAGACATGACCATCTTTTTTCCGGGCACCGATGGGGGAGCGCAATGGGGTGGTTCGGCGACTGACCCGGAGGGTATCATCTATATTCCTGCAAAACAAAATCCCTGTTTTTCTACCCTGATCCGTAAAGAACAGCCGATTGGCAATGCGAGCGTGACGGGGGCTCAATTATATAGCTTACGGTGTGCGGCCTGTCATGGTGCCGACCGCCGGGGAAATCATGATGGTTCGTATCCATCGTTACTGGGTCTGGAAACTAGACTCTCTGCCGATGCGGTTCATCAGGTCCTCTTGAAAGGCCGGGGTATGATGCCGTCGTTTTCGCACCTGCCCGAAGCCGAACGGAAAGCGATCGTTGATTTTCTGTTCAATAAGGGCAATACGGCACAAACGGTGAGCACCCAAAAAGCGGGTTTGCCTTACCAGCACACAGGCTACAACCGCTGGTACGACAGTAAAGGCTACCCTGTGAGTGCGCCACCCTGGGGTACACTCACAGCTATTGACCTCAATACGGGCGAACATCGGTGGCAGGTGCCATTGGGCGAATACAAAGAATTAACTGCCCAGGGCATTCCGCCTACGGGAACCGATAATTACGGCGGGCCACTTGTAACGGGCAGCGGATTACTGTTTATTGCGGCCAGTAAAGACGAGCAACTTCGGGCAATCGACAAAAAAACGGGTAAAATCCGGTGGCAAACTCAGTTGCCCGCAGCAGGCTATGCTACACCCAGTACCTATTCGGTTGGTGGAAAACAGTACGTAGTTATTGCGTGTGGGGGCGGAAAACTCAACACCAAATCAGGAGATAAGTACGTTGCCTTTGCTTTACCTTAACTAGGCTTACGGTATCCTGTCTACGGTTTATGGTGGGCGGCAGCAACTCATGCGTCAGCCCACCATAAACCGTAAAAAGAATACCGTAAGCCATATACCATATATCATACATATGTCTACAGTAATTAACGTTGGTTTGGTTGGCTTTGGCCTCTCTGGGCGCTATTTCCATGCGTCGTTTCTATCCGTCAACCCAAAATTTCGCCTAAAGAAAATAGCCAGTAGCCGACCCGATGCAGTACGTGAATTCGATGCCTCGATTGAGTGGGTGGCTACGCCCGATGAGCTATTCGCCGATCCTGCTATCGATCTCGTGTTCATCTGTTCGCCTAACGAAACCCATGTAGAGTATGCCCGGAAGGCGCTGGAGCATCGGAAGCACGTGGTGGTTGAAAAACCATTTGCAATCACCGAACCAGAAGCTATTCAACTGCTGGAACTGGCACAGCGGCAGGGGTGTATGGCTACAGCTTACCAGAATCGCCGGTGGGATTCCGACTTCCTGACTATTAAGCGGTTACTGGCCGACGGATCGCTGGGTACGCTCATCGAGTACGAAGGCCGGTATGATCGGTTCTCACCGGTAGCGTTGCAGGCCCACTCCTGGAAAGAGAAGGCTGCGCTGGGCCGGGGAAGTCTCTACAATCTGGGCCCACACGTACTCGACCAGGCATTGCATCTGTTTGGTAAACCCGATACGGTAGAAGCCAGCATCCGAATGATTCGCCCGGATAGTCAGGTCGTCGATTATTTCGATATAAAACTGGGCTATGCCGATAAAGCCGTTCGGCTTAAATCCAGCCTGCTAGTCTATCAAAATCAACTGCGCTACAGCCTGCATGGCACTGAAGGATCATTTCTAAAAGGCGGTTTGGATGTGCAGGAAGAACTGCTTCGACAGAATCACTTTCCTAATCAAGCTGACTGGGGCACTGAACCGAAAGATCGCTGGGGTACGCTTTACCGGAATGGGCAGAGCGAGGTCATTGAAAGTGAAGCGGGCAACTACACGCCTTTTTACGACAATCTATACGATGTTATTGTAAACGGGGCCGAGCTCGCCATTACACCCGCCGATATTCAGCAACTCGCCCGCGTTATTGATTTAGCCCAGGCAAGTAGTCAGTCCAAACGCACGATGTCCTTTTAATGATGAGCAACTACCGCTGGCGAATTGTCGTACTGTTGTTCATAGCAACGACCATAAACTATCTGGACCGGCAGGTGATCAGCCTGCTCAAGCCTACTTTAGAAACCGTTTTCAACTGGACCGAAACCGATTACAGTCATATTGTGATGGCGTTTCAGGCGGCCTACGCCTTCAGTTACGTCGTCTTCGGTCGACTGATTGACATTATTGGAACCAAACTGGGGTATACCATCGCCGTTTTTCTGTGGAGTATAGCCGCTATGCTGCATGGTCTGGCAACCAGCACCTTCGGATTCGGGTTTTACCGTGCCCTGCTGGGTTTGGGTGAAGGGGGGAACTTCCCGGCTGCCATTAAAACGGTGGCAGAGTGGTTTCCCCGCAAGGAACGGGCGCTGGCAACGGGTATCTTTAACTCGGGTACCAATATTGGTGCGGTGGTAGCACCTATTCTGGTACCCTGGGTGCTGGGCGTTTACGGCTGGGAAATGGCGTTTGTGTTAACGGGTTTGGTTGGTTTTATCTGGGTTGTTTTCTGGTGGTGGAGCTACGATAATCCGCAACGCCATAAGAAGCTGTCGGCAGAGGAACTGGTCTATATTACCAGCGATGTGGAAAGCAATTCAGGGGAATCGGTACGATGGGTTGATTTGCTTCGGTATAAACAAACCTGGGCGTTCATTTTGGGTAAGCTATTTACCGATCCGGTCTGGTGGTTTTTCCTGTTCTGGCTGCCCTCGTACTTTGCGTCTTCCTTCAATCTGGACCTGAAAAAGCCCAGCCTACCACTCATTTTTGTGTATACCGCGGCTACACTCGGTAGCGTTGGTGGTGGCTATTTGTCCGGGTATTTCATACGCCGGGGCTGGACCATCAACCGATCCAGAAAAACGGCCATGATGCTCTATGCGCTATGCATTGTGCCAATTGTGTTGACCCGTTATGCCACATCAATCTGGGAAGTAGTTGGGTTGCTTAGTCTGGCCGTTGCGGCTCACCAGGCCTGGAGCGCCAATCTGTTTACGCTGGTATCGGATATGTTTCCTAAAAATGCGGTTAGTTCGGTGGTAGGGCTTGGCGGTATGGCAGGCTCATTAGGCGGGCTCTGTTTTCCGATTGTTGTGGGTGCGCTGCTGGATACTTATAAGGCGCAGGGGGACATTACCATTGGATATAATTATCTGTTTTTGATCTGCGGTAGTGCGTATCTGCTGGCCTGGTTGTGTATTCATCTGTTTGCGCCCAAGTTGAAGCCAATTGAGTCGATAGAACGCTGATTACCATGTACCCCCTTACTATCAACCAGTGGCTAACGCAGCACGCTCAGTTTCGACCCAATCATCTGGCGTTCGTCTTTGGTGATACACGCCTTACGTTTGCGGAGTTGAACCGGAGTGTTAATCGGATGGCGAATGCGTTGCGGGCTGCTGGTATCGGTAAAGGTGATAAAGTGGCTACCGTGCTGCCCAATAGTCGTGAGCTGTATGAGGCCTTCTGGGCGGTGGCCAAGCTGGGCGCGGTACTCGTGCCGATGAGCCCCATGGTACGGGGTCGGGGGCTGGTAAACCTGCTCACTGATGCCGACTCTAGTCTAGTCCTGACGGACACACTTCACGCGCCTTTCCTGGACGAGGTTCGAAACGACTTACTTGTGGCTACGGATAACTATTGGCTAACTGACGGTGAGCTACCAGGCTGGCAATCGTATCCTGCGTTGCGGGAAGCGGCTTCTTTAACGGAACCTTCCTCTCCCGACCTGAGTGGTGATGATCTGTACAATATCATGTACAGCAGCGGGACAACCGGACTGCCCAAGGGAATTATGCATTCCCATTTTGTCCGGTCAATGTACGGATCATTGTTTGCTAACGCCTTCCGCATCCGGCCCGAAAGCGTTGTCATGCACTCCGGTTCCATTGTGTTTAATGGGGCCATGCTGACCTTTATGCCGGCTATGTTCATTGGCTGCACCTATGTGTTGCTGAAGGAGTTTTCGGTTCAGCCGGTTCTGACAAGTATGGCTCAGGAAGGCGTAACACATACTATTCTGGTGCCTACCCAACTGGCGGCCTGCCTTCGTTACCCGGAATTTACCATGGAGTCGTTGCCAGCTGTTGAGTATATTCTGTCGGTGGGAGCACCTTTGTTGAACGACCCGAAAGCGGAATTAATTAGGCGCTTCCCGAATACATTCTATGAGTTATACGGCCTTACAGAAGGCTTCATGACGGTTTTGGACAAGACGGTTTCGGCCGAAAAGACCGGCTCTGTGGGTCGCCCAATCTGGTTTTCGGAAATGAAAATTGTGGACGACCGCGGTAGCGAACTCCCTTCGGGTGAGGTCGGCGAAATTATTGGCCGGGCTCCTTTTCTAACGTCAGGCTACTACAAAAAGCCAGATCAAACCGCCGATGCGCTACGCAATGGCTGGCTGTACACCGGCGACCTGGGTTATGTTGACGACGATGGCTATCTCTTCCTGGCAGGTCGAAAGAAAGACCTGATCATTTCGGGTGGGGTAAACGTTTATCCAAAAGATATCGAAGAGATCATCATTCGTCATCCGGCGGTGGCCGAGGTGGCCGTGTTTGGTGTACCGCATACTGATTGGGGCGAAACGCCCATAGCTGCTGTCAGATTGGTTGAGGAGGTTGCTGTTCAAGAACTGAAAGACTGGGTCAATAACCACATAGAGGCCAGGTATCAGCGGATTTCGGCGGTGATGCAGGTCGATGAATTTCCGAAGAACGTAGCCGGGAAAATTCTGAAAGCTGAATTACAAGCGTGGTATAATGAAATGTAGCGCGGACGGTCGGCCGTTGCTGGTCGCGCTACAATCAGCACGCAACAGCTGCCACCGATTGGCCCAGAAGTACCTTCTCCAGGTGGGCTATATAACGTGCTTTATCCCGGCTCACATTTATATTTTTCTCGACGTCGTGAAAGTGAATACTTTCCAGCGGTTGCATACCCGTAAAGGCGTTCATCCGGTGAAAGCCAAACATGACCCCTTCGTCCACGCTTTTTTGACCAAAAAACTCGCCCGGCAGTGTAAAGGCTTCCTCGGGTGCATTCCAACTCGTTGTCAGCATATACTGTCGGCCCTGTAGCGACCCACCCGTGCCGTAGTTAATAGCAGGATTCTTCCGGGAACGGCCATCACTCGTGTAAATGCCTTGCTGATGGCCAGCCGTAAACACTACATCAATATATTCTTTTAGGCGATGTGGTACCTGAAACCACCAAACGGGTGTATGGTAAATCACAATATCCGCCCAGATGTATTTTTTTACTTCTTCTGCTGGATCGTAGTCATCATTGATATTGGTGACTTTCACGTCGAAATCAGGGTGTTGTTGTAAAAAATCAACTGTCCAGCCCGTCAGTGTTTCATTAAAGGCACCGCCCGAATGAGCGAATTTTTGACCGCCGTTAATAACAAATATAGTCTTCATGGATGTGTTCGTCTTTTTGTTGATGCAAAATTAGATTGCCACACTTCATTATAAAAATAAGTTAACTAGTAGATTTGTATCATAAAAATGATAGATGATGATTGTTAATCTGGAATGGTTTCGAACGTTTAAAGCCATTTACGAAACTGGCTCTCTGACAGCTGCCGCCCAGGCGCTGTATATCTCTCAACCGGGCGTGAGCCTGCACCTCAATTCACTGGAAGCGCACACGGGCTATAAACTCTTTGACCGGGCAGCCCGAAAAATGGTACCTACGGAGCGGGGTAAGGTGATGTATAATTTTATTCTGGAGCCTATCAGTAAGCTGGAAGCAGCCGAACAACAGTTTCACAAAAGCTCAAAAACGGATAAGGCCACCATCAGTATCGGTATGTGTTTTGAAACGTTTCAGTTTACGTTGGAGCCGCACATAGCCACGCTGCCGTTTAATGTCATTATTAAGTTTGGAGAGTACATGCAGATGCAGCAGGATCTTGATAAAGGTCTGCTGGATTTGATCATTACGCCCCAGAAAGGCGCACAGACGAATCTGAATTACCAGCCATTTTCCAAAGAGCGAATTGTGCTGATTGCCGGAGCCAAATCGAATACGGAAGAACTGGCCGCTTTACTTGAAGCCGGAAAAATAAATGAGGCCGAAAGCTGGCTAAAAGAGCAACTGTGGTATAGTACGGCTGCCGACATGGATAATCTAAAAAAATTCTGGAACCTGAATTTTAACCGACATCCCGATTTTAAACCCAACTATATTGTGCCGAATATCTGCTCTATTGTACGTTGTTTGAGCGATGGGAAAGGCTTTTCCATCATCCCGGACTTTTTATGTCGCGATGAGCTGGATAAGGGTAAAGTAAAGCTGGTTTGGGAGGGCAAGAAGGTGATTGAAAATACGCTCTATTTCGGCACTCGAAAGAAAACGATGTACGTTGACGAGATTGGCCGGATTCAGCAAATTTTTGAAAAACAGAACTAAACGCCTTTACTATGCCGATCAGGGATTTTTTGTGAAACGGTTTGAGTGGCGTCGGTTATCAGTAACCGACGCCACTCAAACCGTTTCACGAAAAATCCCTACTACACTGCCAACAACTCTGGTGCAAGTGTCTGAAGGCGTTCATGGGCCTGAGCCAGGCCCGCTGAAAACGCGTTTTCGGCAACAGATCTGTCAAACAGACTCGGGGTTAATTGACGGTAATACGCGATACCCTCGTCTAAGTTCCGGCCGAAATTTCGCAAATAGGTTTGGCGTTTTGAATCGGTGGGGTCAGCGTCTGCCAACTGCTCTTCCAGGTAATTCAGGTATTGCGTTAGTTCGTTCAGGAACATGTGCGGGCGATCCGGATCATCGAGCAGGTTGGTACGCCCGTAGATATGGTCAGTCATTTCCTTCAGTGACGCAACTTTGGAAAAATAGGCGATGTTCGGGCCGGGGCAGATGGTTACAGCGTGCAGTTTTTTGAGAAACGGAACCCCGTACACATGCGAAACCGCGTTACTCAGACCCACGCATAAGCACTCCTTTTCCTCTAGTTCTGATACCTGTTTGTTATACTCAGGTGCGGGTAGATTCAACGAGTTGAGTTGTTCCAGTTTGAGTTTCTGATACTGTTGAGAAGCTGTACAGATGGGCTCTTTTGTGAATTCGGTGTTGGTGACCAGGTGTTTTTCGGTGCAGGGGCTACCGGGCCGCCCCCGGTTAATCCGGTTTAGTTTTTCCACTTCTGCACTGGTCCCTTTCAGGTAATAAAAACGTACGCCAAGCGGAGAGGCTTTGCTCAGAACAACGTCTTTCTGCCGCGCTTTCTGAAGTTTTTCCAGGGTATCATCATCCACCGTAGTTGCTTCCGGAACCAACAGAAAGGGGGTCCCCCAGCCTGTACTTTCAGCTCCATAATACTGGTGCAGAAACTGGTCTTCCTGATGCGTACCAATACCGCCCTGAACAGTCAATTTAATCGGGTGTGGTTCGGTAAAAACAGGCTTTCCTTTTTGTTGTAACGCGTTGACATAAAGGCTGAAAAGCGCATCCACTAACTCCGTTTTTTTCTGCTTGAATTCTTCCAGGATCGGTCCCATCAGATACCCATCGGTGGCAAAAGCGTGCCCCCCGCAATTAAGCCCCGACTCAACCCGGAATTCACTGACCCAAACTCCTTTTTTTGCCAGATATTTTCCCTGAATCAGCGCCGATCGATAATCACTTACTTTGATGACCACCTTCTTGTCAAATTCGCCGAGACCTTTGGCGTCGAACTCAGGGCAGTTTTCCAGATAGTTGAACAGCCTCGGATTAAGACCCGCCGAGAAAATAATGGATGAATTTGATAGAGTACTATTGGCATAGCCCTGTAAGGCGGTTAGGGCATCAGATCCATTTTCGCGCACCAGTCCGTTTCGGTCGAGGTTGTTTTTATCGACCTTCGTCATGATGTTGACGTCAATGCTTCCGGGTTGAATCTGACTTCGTAGCATCTGTTCCAGACGAGCCTTTTCCGAGACATCGTTGGATTGGATCATATTCTGGTATAAACTTTTCAGCGTACTGCTATCAGGGAGCATATCAACGTATTTAACAAGCTCAGAACCAGCTTCAAACGCGGCATTTTTCAGGGCTTCCACCTGCGCCTGAACCGTTCGATTCATCAGGTTGAGGTAGTCTGTTATCCGGCGGGCACGATAGTCTTTTTCGTTGGCTGTTATTGGTACATAGGGTTCATTGGCCTGTTGGTAATAGTAGTTGCGCATGGATTCAATAAGCCGGTCTTCCACAATGGAAAGAACCGAGTTGATGCCGAAACGGGCTACTTTGAACGGAGAATCAATGGTATAGGCCAAACCCATGACCGGGATATGAAAACTGTGAATGGGGGTACTCATAGCGAATTAGATGATGAATGGATGAGGTATAGTTCTCCAAATTCACGGATAAAGCTACTGGACTCTTTTGGGTGGGTTATTGACAACGATAAGGTAGCCAGCTGATTTTTATCAATCGCAGTTTTTGCCATTGTATATTTACTCCAAAAACCGATGCCTCTTTCTGCTGAATTATGACCTTCTTTTATAGCAAAGCCCTGCACATTATTTTTGTCGTAACCTGGTTTGCAGGCTTGTTTTATATGCCGAGGCTGTTCATCTACGCCACCGAAGCCGAGCCATTGCCTGAACCGGGACGTAGTGTTCTCCAGCAACAACTCCTGCTAATGCAGCGTCGACTCTGGTTCGGTATTACGTGGCCGTCGGCAGTAATAACCTTGATACTAGGCCTGAATACCTGGTATAACTACGGATCAACGCCCGACTGGCTCATCTACAAACTGGTGCTGGTGGCGGGCCTGTATGTTTATCACGGCTTGTGTCATGGTATTTTCCGGCAACAGCAGCGGGGCGAGTTTCGCTATACGTCCAACCAGCTTCGTATCTGGAATGAAGTAGCCACCTTATTTCTGTTTGCTATTGTTTTTCTGGTGGTCCTTAAGGATGCCCTGAACATGCTCTGGGGTATGCTGGGCCTGTTGGTTCTATTAGTTGTTTTGCTGGTTGCGATACGGACGTACCGGCGTTTGCGCAAAGGGTGAACTGGGGTGTTGATCCCATGAACGTGTGGTTACCTAGTAAGGAATACCTATAGGTTTTCCCAACCCGATCTCTCCATTGTAGCATCAGATATAGCAGCTAATCCGGCAAACGCGTTGGGAGGAAGATCGTATTTATAGTATTGATATAACTAAATCTGGTTTTTAGGAAAAAACCTGTATCTGCGCTTATTTTGGCACGTTATTCGCGGCCCTTCCGCACCTGATTATACGGGCCGTTTTTAATATAAAACGGGTAGCTATACCAGTTCCGTTTAAAAATAAATCTACTAATTCTGAAGGCTAAGTGTATCTGTCTTACTTGTCCATAAATACATTTTTGAAGCAGTTTTTGTATACTAATGGATTTACATGCTAATTCAGCGGTACGTGAACTGATTTTTCGATAAGTTATTGACTATTAGTTGATTGTTGTTTTTCGTCGCACGAAGCGTGACTATGTAACTATATAAAACGTCTACTGGTGTATATAGAATGGCACATGTTACTATGACTTATATTTGTATATAAGATGTAACTATCTATAGGATATTTTTTGTGTTTTCCAGGAAAATGGCACCCTGTTTGTCTAGCTCAGTACTTACTGATACAGCTCAACCGGGAACCCTATGGAAAATGATGTTTACGTTAAAAAGTCTGGACTGAGTATTTGTTCCATCTATAGAAATACAGCCCGTTTCTTCTCAATTGTTGGCTTACTGCTCGTTTTCATTGCCTTGTCCCAGTCAGCTTATGGACAACTATCGGGTACCGTTTATCGGGATTTCAACGAGGATGGGGTTCGCAGTTTTACAGTTGCCACACCCCTGGATGGTGAGATTGGGGTAGGTGGTATAACAGTCAATGTATATAACAACACTGGGCTGGTAGGTAGCACCATTACGAGCTCTGCCACGGCCACGGCTGGGTTTTACACAATTACCCCATCGGGAGCAGGCCCATATCGGGTCGAGTTTAGTAATCTGCCAGCGGGTTATTATGATGGATTGCATGGAACAGCAAGCGGCACCTCAACCCAGTTTGTTGCCAGCTCCGTTGCTACCGAAATTAATCTGGGTATTAATTATCCCTTTGATTATTGTCAGGCTGTCCCGGTTTTCTTTGTTCCCTGCTACGTGAACGGTAACCCATTGGGTAGCGGCAGCTCGGGTGATGAGGGGGTGTTTGTTACATTGCCCTACAATGCTACCAGTGCTCAGGAAGTTTCGAATACGGGTGGTAATACGCCGTCAGAAACAGCCATTAGCCTTAATCGCCAATTAGGAACTGTGTATGGGGTAGCCTATCAACGGGCCACAAAATATACGTACACATCTGCTTTCGTAAAACGGCATTCCGGACTGGCTGATGGTGGGGCAGGGGGTATTTATATCACAAAGCCTTCGGGGGGGGCTACGTTTACAACCAGCCTGTTCACCACGTTACCGACCGCCGTTACGGCAATAGCTACCACCAGTGTGTCGGGTACGGTTGCCACAACAGTTTCCAGTACAGTGGGCTCTAATACAGATCGGGGGTTGCCTGCTGTGCTAACGGAGGGTAATCGGGACGCAACTACATTCGATCTGGTTGGAAAAGCGGGTTTAGGAGACCTGGAAATTTCTGAAGATGGGACGCAATTGTACGTTGTCAATCTGGGTGATCGCCGATTATATCAAATTCCAATCATTGACCCAACCAGCGATACGCCAACGGCGGGTACAGCTATCAGTTTTACAATTCCATCGCCAAGTCAGCAACCAGGCAGCGTTTTTCGGCCATTTGGGCTTAAATATTACCGAGGCCGTGTCTATGTGGGTGGCGTAACTTCCAACGAAGGCGTAGCCGGAACGGTGAATTTTGGCATAGGAGGAACTATTGGGGAGTTGCCCAGCAGTACCAGCCTGGTTACTCGGGATACAACGGGTATGAAAGCCGTTGTCTATGAATTCAATCCGAATGATGCAAGTTTTACATCGGTGCTCTCGTTCCCGTTAACTTACCAAAAAGGGGCTACGAACAATGATAAAACCGGTGCCGACCGGGCTGAGTTCTGGCTGCCCTGGGTTGACGCTCAACCTGCCCGGTTTGCCCGGAATGATCTGCCTTACTGTAGTTATCCACAGCCTATGTTGACAGGTATCGAGTTTGATGTGGATGGGTCAATGATCCTGAGTATCCGGGACCGTTTCGGCGATCAATATGGGAATAATAACCTTGGGCCCGATCCCAATAGCACTGCTGATCCTATTCAGAAATACCGGGCTATTGCCCCTGGGGATATTCTGCGAGCTGGTAGATGTACGGCGGGGGTCAATGAATGGACGCTTGAGTACAACGCCAGCGTTTGCAATGGCCTGGTAACAAGTGGTGCCAATACAACGCAGGGACCCGGTAATGGAGAGTATTATTACAGCGATCATATAGAAGCTGGTGCATCTGGCGGAGCTTTTCAATTAGAAATGAGCGAGGGTGGGTTAGCCTTGCTACCCGGAAGTGGCGAAGTGGCATCTATTGTACTTGATCCCACGTATAACGTGGATTCCGGTGGTATCCGGCGATTCAAAAACTCAGATGGCTCGAGTGGACCAGCTACCAGTGTACAAATTTACCGGAGCGATGATGTGTCCACCTATGGTAAAGCCAATGGGCTGGGCGATCTTGAACTGGGCTGTGATTTGCCACCTATTCAAATCGGGAACCGGGTTTGGCGAGATACGAATAACAACGGGATTCAGGACCCCGATGAGCCTGGTTTCGCGGATGTGCAGGTTGCCTTGCTGGGCCCCGGCTCAACAACGATTGCTACCGTAACAACGAATGCCGATGGTGACTATTATTTTTCAACGGCAGTGGGTACAAATGTGTTGGGGTCCGTTTACAACTTAACCCTGACGCCAGGTGGCAGTTATACACTCAGTTTTCCCGTTAGTGTCAGTGCGTTTACCATTAACACAGTACCTGCTTCCGGCACAGTAACGAATGCCATCGACTCCGATCCGGATGCAACGGGTAGTATTGCGTTTACACTAGGACAGGCCGGTCAAAACAACTTTACGTACGATGCGGGCTATGTGTGTGCGCCCCTGGCCCTGTCATTGACATCAGCCGAAATTTGCGTTGGTCAAACGGTTAACCTGACGGCTACTGCCGGTTTTAGCAGCTATACCTTTTCGAGCGAACTTACCCAGCTAGGAACTACCAATGTTGCCAGTGGAAGCGCTACCGGTACGTACTCGGTGACGGCGGTCAACTCGGCGGGTTGTTCAGGTACCGCTACCGGGACAATTACGGTGAATCCAAACCCAGTTATTACACTTACTTCAGTAACTATTTGCGCAGGAGAAACGGCTACATTGACCGCTACGGCAGGGCTGGCTTCCTATAGTTTCTCAACGGGTCTCACACAACTGGCTGGTACGAATATAGCGAGTACGACAGAAGCGGGTACGTATTCGGTGACGGCTGCTACAGCGGGGGGCTGTTCGGCCATCGCTACGGGCAGTGTTACGGTCAATCCTATACCTGTTGTTGAGCTTTCCTCGATGACGATCTGCGCGGGCCAGACGGCAATACTAACCGCTACGGCAGGTTTTGCAGACTATAATTTCTCACCTGGCCTAACCCGTATTGGCACAACCAATGAGGCCATCGGTACAACCACCGGTACGTACTCGGTAACGGCCATAAATTCAGTCGGTTGCTCGTCTACGGCCACAGGTAGTATCACCGCCAATCCACTACCCGTGGTTGCGCTTACATCGGCAACGATTTGTGAAGGACAGACAGCAAGCCTGACTGCTACGGCCGGTTATGATATCTATCTCTTCTCGACGGGTCTGACCCAGTTGGGGAACTCGAATGTGGCCATTGGTACAACCGATGGGATTTATTCGGTAACGGCGATCAGTGCTGAGGGGTGTGTAGGTACTGGTACGGGCAGTATCACGATTAATGCGAACCCGGTAGTGAGCCTGAGTTCTGATACAATCTGCGCTGGTCAACAGGCGGTGCTGGTGGCTACGGGAGGCTATACCACGTATCAGTTTTCATCAGGCCTGACTCAGGTAGGTCCATTTAATGTAGCCACGGGCACCGCGGAAGGTACGTACTCCGTCACAGCCATCAGTAGCGATGGTTGTTCGGGTACGGCTACCGGTACGATCACGGTAAATCCATTACCTGTGGCTGCCATTACAGGGAGTAGTGCAACGATTTGTGAGGGGCAAAGTGCGACGTTAACCGCCAGTGGGGGCGACACCTACCTCTGGTCAACTGGTGAGCAAACGGCTTCGATTGTTGTAACAACCAGCGATGTATATTCAGTAACTGTAAGCACGGAGGTTGGTTGCTCAGCGGTAGCCAGTACAATGGTTACTGTCAATCCCTTACCGGTGCTAACGGTGAATTCTGAAACGGTCTGTTCCGGACAATCAGCCACATTGACCGTGGCTGGTTGTGAAGATGGAACAATTCTTTGGTCAACAACCGAAACGACAGCTACCATACTTGTATCGCCTTCTTTAACAACTGTTTATACGGCTATCTGTGCGTTTACTACGGGCTGTTCGTCAACAATATCGACAACCGTAACGGTCAATGAAGTTCCATCGTACACGGCACTTCCGCAGGCAGTGACGGCTACCTGCGTAGGCCTCGCAGCCAATAACGATGCGCATATTGACCTGACCACCTTACAAAATACCGAACTCGCCGACATTGTTGCAGGGAATACCTACGGAAGTGGGCCTGCTTACGGCGACCCAACAAACCTGGCCATTACCGCTGGTGCCGTTAGTTTTACGAATCTGCCAAACCCTGCAATGAGCCAGCCTTACACCATTCGGTTGTACAGTCCGGGAGGAGCTTGCTATACAGATGTGACGGTTATCCTGGAACCTGCTACCTGTACGTGTCCGGCTCCCAAATGTATACCCCTGGTCATTCAGAAGTCGAGGACGGCTAGCCGGTAAGTTTCAGAGAACGGGATGAACGAAAAATCCCAACCGTGAGGAAGGAGTTTTCGTTGTTAAAACTGCTGGAACGAACGAAGTTATTTGCCGTGCCCACCGTAGCGAAGTTGGCCTGGGGTAGTTCCAGGGTTATGGTCAGATCAGACCTGGTAACGGATACAGGCGGGTGTTACCGAGCGGTTGTACTACCTCCTGGTTTTCATAGTTCACTAAGTTAGATCATGCTTAACCTAATGTTCAATCAACTATGGCAGGTCCACTTCTTTTTTATCATTACAATCCTTACGATTGGCTTTTACGTTTGGTTAGCCGAAAAGTATTGGTTTACTATTCCCTTGCTGGGCGTATCGATGGCCCTGATCTGCTTTCTGGTTTCTTACATTTTAATCTTGGTAAACGATTAATGCATTGTTTAGTGCCCCGTCTGTCTAGGCTATCTATCAATAGGAGCGTGGCTGTTGCAGAAGTCGAAAATGGCACGGACTCGTTAATTGGCCAAATCCCTGTTATGGACGGCCCTTAATCGGTTCTATTTTATCGACAGCCAACCCGTTTTAGATTTTTGTGACACCCCAGCACGTAGACAACAGAAATTAATCGCGCCAGCCAATGGGCTTGTTGGGCGTACGACCATCACTCGGTACACAGACCGCCGTTGGGTACTCGACCGACCCATAGCCACCCTGGTGGTTGGGTTGCGAAGGCGGGCGACCATACAAGGCCTCAAATAAGCCCGGCGCACGACCCGTCGCGTCGCTCCGGTCAATCCAGTCCAGAGCCACCGCCACCGCTGAGGCCGTAAAGTAGCCAATCACGCTTTCCTGTCCATTGGCGACGTTGCGTATGTTACCCACCAACACCGTTGGGGGAGGGACGGCCACGCCCCCCGTATTCTGGGACTGGTCCTCAACGGCTCGGTAGTACTGATAGGCCCCCTTGGTGAGCGAGGATTGGCGAAGCTGCACTAAGCAGGCTTTCTGTTGGTAAAATGGAATCTGGGCTACCGTGCGGCCCAGGATCAGCCCGCCGTTACTGTACACATCGTCGAACACATTGGTGGTATAATTACGTAAGATTTCCCAGCATTGGGTGCGGCAGTTGTAATCGATGACAAAGTAACCGCCATAATTGGGGTCTCCAAAGCAGTCTTCGTAGAGGGTTGGGGGGGTAGTATAGGGGTTGTAAATCATATATAAGGTATTCACACACGTATGACACCAGTCCTGTTTCTCCCACAACAGCCAATCCCAGCGGTAATAGTTGTGTTGGTTGGCAGGGTCCTGAAAATCAATTGTTAGCTCATGCGCCCCCCGGTATTGATTAATGGTACCATCGGCAAGGATAGCGGGTAAACTAGTGGGATTGAATTTTGTATGGACGCGGTCAATGGAGGGGACCGGAGCCATCACTTCGGTCGTTGACCGATAATGAGTCCCATCTTTGAGTGTAAAACGTAGCTGGTAGGCGTGGCCGGGTTGGGCTCGAAAGCCTGCTGGTGAGCGGTAGGCCCCGGCTGTGTCGGTCTCAGTGAAGACCAGCACCTGGGACGAATCAACCACGACCTCTACGGTAGCGCCTGTGATGGGTAAGCTGCCAAAACGGCCAGTTAGCGAGTCGGATTTGGCGCGGTTGATGTGAATTTTTTGATCCTCATTGAGGTTGGTTAGTGTCCCATCGACCACTAGCACGTTAACTCGTTGAGTTAAGGGGATCTCCAGCAAATCGACGCAGGCAACGGGTAAGATAAGCGTCGTCAAGCCAACGAGTAGAAATAGACTAGCAGCACGCATAAACAAGAGGGTGTAGACTCGTAAAACGCAGGAAGTTGATCGTTCTACTTTATCAAGTCAACTACCCGGCTTTGACTCCGGACCGCCGACCGTCCGCGGCTGCGGTGCGCTTGGAAAACGCTAAACCCGGTTAAATAGGCCTGCATTGTCCGTGTTCATTGTAGCCCAATTTGTAGCCAATACTATCTGTTCAACGAGTCAACGAGCTAGTTGGCGGCCCTGTCGAGTTGTTCAACAGACACCGTTATTCATTTTATGGTGTCATTATAACCCCAAATTGCTTCGGCCACTACAGCCGCTGATCCCGGCAGGGTACCGCTCCGGCGTACCGGCCGTTGCAGGGAACCACGCTTAGCGGTGCAACTCCAAGTCAATCCCGATCAGTGGTCTACCTGGTAGCGAGTCTTGTAGATACAAAAAATGCCAACAACCCTACACCACGAATGGTTAGTAGTATTATAGGCATTCGAAATCAAAACGAGTTGGCCTGCGGCTCTTATAAATCCCGACGCACCAAGATGACGATTGAAAAGTTACTAACCTGGATCACACCGCTGACGCTGGGGGCATTACTGGGTCTGTACGAGATTCTGCATGGCCTATTTTATGTGCTGTACGGAACACCCGACCAAAAGCGAGACTATCCGCTCGAGATTGTGCTTGGGCTGCCCATCATGGCCATATGTTTGGGGGGACACTGGGTCATTCGACGGATCACGCATTCGAATACGCGCAACATCTGGATTATTGAATCGATCCTGGTGGGGCTTTTCCTATACGGCTTTTATCGATCGTAAAAGTAAATACGACCACGGCTACTGAAGAAAAAACAGAAACCGGTGTTACCCTAACCTAGTTTGTCAATAACCGTATATCGTCCGAAGGGTGTACAGGTTGATTAAACGCCTACCGCAAAACAGGATCATGAATTCGTCTTGGAAGCGAGCGCTGGTAGGATCTTGAATCAACAGCTCCTGGATGCAGGGGGTATATAAAGGGTCCTGCAAAGCGGGGCTTACCTAGTAACCTGAACTTACTTACTCAAGAACTTAGTGAATAGTCAATAAATCTCAGTCTTTATTCTAACCGGCCTAATGGCCAAGCCCCAATTATTATGAAGTTATACGTCGTTGAAGCTGCCGAAACCCTTGAATTGCTCGAAACTCAGGTTGTTGATCGGTTGTCAAGTGGCTACCAGCTAGCCGGTGGTGTCGCCTTTAATCCAGTGGATGCTGTTTATATACAGGCCTTATACTTGCCCAAACTTGAAAAGCAAGTCGATGAACTGTTAAGAGAAGAGAACATATATAGTGAACGAGGCTTGCTGGATGTTTAGCTCTTCAGATTATTCCGGTTGGCTTTCAGGCAATCCCCAGAAGAGCGTTTTTGTGCGAAAAGTAACCCGTGGTTACCAATAGTAGTAGCGCTATCAATAGGTAGTCAGCGAATGATTAGTCGTCTTTAGGCTTTTACCAGCCGCTACTGAAAGTAGGTACTACTAGTTCACCGATTACTGGAAGAAGAGGCAAACTGGTAAGTAATCAGAAAAAACAGCACTTGTCCAATCACTGAAAGCCACTGATGCCAAAATAGTGGACGCATTCTAGAGGCCTTTGGCGATACAGGTATAGCGGCCTATCTTCACGGCAGTTAATTTGTTTTTAATCCTTGTTATCTACTCATTATGAAAAACACGATCAAGCTAACGGCAGCCTGTTTACTTCTTGTTGGTGCGCTGCTTTTGTCCAGTCAAGCTCAGGCTCAGTTACAAGCTAACCTGAATGGTAACTTTCTGGCCCCAACCGAATCCGGCTCTTCATTCTCTGACGGCCTTTGGGGGGGTGGTGTTACGCTCCGCTATTTTGTTAACCCTAAGTTGGCCGTTGGATTAAACGGTCGGTATTTTACGAAAAGTAATTCAGCAAGTTTCGTTTTGGATCCTGGAATTGGGGCTAATGGATCGGTCAAGGCCTCTGTGAATCTACTAATGGTAACTGGTCAGGCAGAGTATTTTTTCTCCCAGTCAGCTTTGCGGCCCTATGTGGGGGTAGAAGCCGGGTTGTATAGAGCCGCTGCCAGCGTTGAGATTACCAGCGGGGCTCAGACTTTAAAATCAGCAGATAACGATAGTAAGTTTGGCGTAGCTCCGAAGGTGGGATTACAGTATGCTATTTCACCTGCCTTTGGCGTAAATGCGGATGCTGGGTATCATATCGTTTTTGCTGAAGGTGATACGGGGAAGATGCTTTTACTAGGGGCAGGCGTCTACTTTGTAGTTGGCCAGCGATAGGAAGACGTTAAAAAGGATAATGCAAAAATAGCCAGCACTTCTACTGGCTATTTTTGTATCTGTGAAATGGCTGAATGATTCTATCGTCTCACTTGGAAGCGTTCTATAAGAACCCCGGTCCTGACGAATTGGTTTTCCAGCAGTGAACTGCTTTCTTAAACACGGTCTAGATCATAGGCTCCGCAGCAAGCAACGTTGAGCTATTACCAGCGTCCTTGTCTGGTACCTACTTTAATAGCTGTTATGAGATTGATCTACTTGCTGGTATCGTTTTTTCTGACTCGTTCAACACTCGCCCAACCCATCCCCATTCGCCAACAGATTGACGCCTTGTTCAACCCGGCTTTGCCCAAGCCCCAAGTATTGCTGATTGGAACGTTTCATTTTGCCGGTGAACAGGTCGATGCCAACACTACTCCGGCCAATCTGCGGGTGGATATACTAAGTCCAACCCGGCAGACCCAACTGGAGGAAGTCCTCAACCAGATTGCCCGATTCAAACCCACCAAAATTGCCATTGAGGCATCGCCAAACTCAAAGAACTACATCGACTCTGTTTATAGCGCCTACCGGGCGGGAAGATTTCAGGGAGACAAGCGGGTCAGGGTTGATGATGAACTCTATCAAATCGGTTTCAAACTCGCTAACCGTCTAGGTCATACCGAGCTTTTTCCTATTGACGCACAGTCGTTTCGTATTCGCTTCAGCCCGGCGGATTCCTTGACGATGTTTACCAAGTACGAACACCAATCCGATGCCTCCTTTGCCTATTGGGACAAGCAGTACACCACCTATTCGAAACTGCAAGATTCCTTAAAATATAACTCATCGGTAATCGACTATTTGCGCTTTTTGAACGCAGATGAAACCCAGTCGCGTAGCATCGGTCGGTGGCTAGTTACCACTAAGAAGGGAACCAACCGAGAACCGATTGGAGCCGATGGCTTCATCTCCCGGTACTATAATCGAAACCTTCGTATTTACGCTAACATACAGCGGCTGGTCACTAGCTCATCGGACCGTATCCTGGTGCTTTATGGAAACACTCACCTGTATATTCTAAAACATTTGCTGAAAGCTAGTCCTGAATTTGACCTTGCAGACACGTTAAACTATTTGAATTAAGTAATCCAATTCAGCTGATGGCTTTCGTCAAGCCAAGACAACCCGGAGCTTACCCATTCAACACGCAATGTATCCTGGTAAAGATAAATTTTATTAATTCGTTTTACTTCAATCAATTCTAGGTGAAACGGGTCAGCTCGCCACTGATCGTTATAGCTCACCATTTTGAGGCTTTTAACTATTTTGTAGATTATACAACAGTTTTGAAAATACAATGAGGATAGAATCTCTTCCTAGGCTTTTGGAAATTTATTGCCAGCAAGAGACTGTAAGGACTATTGAATACGATGCAGACGGATACTTAACCGTTTATAATCGAGAAGATCAAAATATAGCTAGGTTTAAAACGGTGGCCTCGGTAGCTTACACATTCCAGAGTAATTCCTGAATCTCGGCATAGTGCTGCGTAAATTTATCTATACCTGTTTTCAGGTATCAAGCCGATAGCCAATATACAGTACAGCTGGAAGAATGACTGACCCCAATGTAGCTTTTGCTGCTCAACGGGCTCCGACGAACACAAAAAGTGCAAGGGGACTTTATTATACACCATCTAATTCAGGCGATTGACAATCCATTTCGGGCTATTCACAACTTTTTTTTAATCGTAAGGCCACAAGCAAATACCTTTAGAAGAGGCTTAACTTTTTTGTTGTATACTATAAAATCACCTCGATAAACCCCGCATTATATGGTTTCTATTCTACGCATATTCATATGTATGTTAGTTTTTCCGCTACTATATACTGGAACCTCTCAGGCCCAGCAACTGACAATTTCCTCCGTCACACCCAATCCGGTCTGTGCCGCATCATCCATTACCGTCTCTTACAGCTATACCACTGGTGACGCGGGTACCCTATACTTGTTTCTCAATGGGCCCAATACGAGTGATATGCTTATTGGTGCCACTTCGGTTAATGGAGGCAATGGAAGCATGCAGGGCACGATTCCGGCTAATCGAACCACCGGCACCTACACCGTCAGACTGATCCGGCAATCGGCTACCACAGGAGTAGTAGTCAATAGTCTCAATAGCAATGGGTTTACGGTTAATGCCCGGCCTTCAGCACCGGGTGTGTCGAATGTTGCTTACTGCCAGGGAGCTACGGGCATCCAATCCCTAACCGCTAACGGCCAGAACCTGACCTGGTATCCGAATGTGTCGGGTGGGGGAGGGACAACCGTTGCGCCTACGCCACCCACTTCATCAACAGGTACCACCGACTACTACCTGAGTCAGACGGTGAATGACTGTGAAGGTCCCAGAGCTAATTTGCAGGTCACCATAAACCCACCACCAGTCAAGCCCACTGTGGTTGCTTCTCTGTCCTATTGCCAGGGTGTTACTGCACCTTCCCTGGCCAGCGCGGTCAACTCTGGTAGTAACCTGAAATGGTACAACTCCGCGCTTAGTGGCACTGGTTCTACGGTAGCGCCTACGCCCTCGACTTCTGATGTGGGTTCGATTATGTACTATGTGAGCCAGACCAATTTCTCTAACCAGACCGATGGGAGTGGTTGTGAGAGTGAGCGGGCGGCTATTACGGTGACCACTAAAGCTGCGCCTGCTGCCCCATCGGTGACCAGCCCGGTTATATATTGTCAGGATGCAGTGGCTGGTCCGCTATCGGCTACTGCCGTGGCTGGTGGCACTTTGAACTGGTACGGCACATCAAATAATGCCTTGGGTAGTACGACTCCCACTCCGCCCACAACATCCCCAGGCACTACCTATTATTCAGTCAGTCAAACTTTCGGCGGTTGCGAAGGCACGAAGGCAACTATTCCGGTAACGATCAACACCCGACCAGTTGTCCCGGCAACAACGCCCATTAGTGTTTGTCAGAATACGACACCGGTTTCTCTGTCAACGGGGGTTACGTCAGGAACGAACCTGAAATGGTATACGGCTTCCAGTGGGAATATAGGTGAAACGGTAGCGCCGACGGTATCCACTACAGCCGTGGGGTCAGCTACTTTCTACGTTAGCCAGACTAGTAGTGATGGCTGTGAGAGCGACCGATCCGCTCTAGGCCTTACGGTAAATCCATTACCCCTGGCCAGTATCCTACCCACTAGTGGCACAGTAACTTGCGCCAGTACCTCGCTCACGCTGACGGCCTCAGGTGGCAATGGATACACCTTTAGTGGCCCAGGTGTACTAAGTCAACAGAATGGTCTGGCCGTCGTTAATGCCGGTGGCCTCTATTCGGTAACGGTCACCAATACAACAACGGGTTGCTCCAGCGTAACGACCACCACAGTGTACAGTGATACGGCTGTCCCCAATGTAGCGATCATTCCCAGCTCTACCGTCCTGACCAGCGCGAATCCATCGGTGAACCTCACGGCCCAGGGAACGGGGAATTTTCTATGGTCAACCGGATCCACCTTCCCTGTTATCTCCGTAAGCACGAGTGGCATCTACTCGGTCAGCCTGACTGGCTCCAATGGGTGTACGGCCAGTACCAGTGTGACAGTTACCGGATCTGACTTGACCATTAACCTGGACTTGCCCCAGGCTAACTTCGCCAGCTCGGGCAGTGTAGGCAACTTCGTGGTGAATATCTTCGAAGTGGCGGGCCAGCCCACCTCTTCGGGCAAGGTAACGATCACGATTACGGCCCCCGTTGGTTACACCCTTGCCTTTACTCCCAGTCTGACCAGTACCAATGTGTCGGGTGGGGAGCGTAACCCGGTGGTTGTCAATAACGGGCAATGGGCAGTGAGTGGTACGGTGTCAGAACGGCAGTTGACCTTGACGATGAACTCGGGAATGTTTATTGGCGGGGGTGGCGAATCGAGTATCGGTTTCAGCCTCACTCGGACCAGTGCCAATTCGGGCAGTACGGCCAGCATCACGGTGAATGTGAAGGATGATCTGACGGCAGGCTATGATAGTAACTTGTCGAACAATGTTTACGCCCGCGTCATTAGTGGATTGTAGATGCAGGGAATTGGGTCGGACTGAAGTACTGTTCTAGTTGGTTATGATTTAGGCTCTTCTTGAGCTGGTTCCCTGCCGTTCGAACCTTGGTTAAGTTAGTCCAATACTAATGAACAATTGGTATGGCTTGGTGTCGAAGAATGGGTATATAAAAGGTCTAATGCGCAATGAGCTAACTCTCGGTTGACTTAGTAGGAGATTGACTATACGACCAACGCTGACCTCATCGAAGCCAGCGTTGGTCGTATAGTCAATCTCTTAAAACGTTCGGTATGAAGCCAGTCGTTCCACCTGGCGATCGAGCCAGCGTTGAAGTCTGCACCAATGGTTGCTACCGCGGCACACCGAAAGGCGTGGTACATCGCTTTGGGACGTGTTTCAGTAAAACTCGATGGGAAGGGAGAGGTGAAGAATGTATCGCCTTTCGCAGTGCTACATTCCGACGGACCTATAAGACCGATAAAGCAACAGTACTACTTAACGTGCTATACCGCCCAAAGAATGGATATATGGAAGCCCATCTAAAAACCCCGACTAGATCCTAGTCGGGGTTTTTGTCTCTTTCCACACCATAAAAATATTGGTACTAACAAGGTAGTGCTAATTCGGAAAATTCCTAAATCATACTATCCTATGGTCTTATAACTAAACCGTTCAGACCTTCCCTAAACCACCTTTTAAAGATTCAGCTTTGTAGCAAAACCGAATGTATAAACTAGGAATGACTCGGGAAAAACGAACGTTTTCACCCGAGTGATTCGGCAATACTATTTGTACCCTTTTTCCAGTCAAAAAACTCCGGAAAAACCCCTATCTTTAGACTTAGTCCGAATCGGCTAGTTTTCACCCGAAAATTCACCCCTTATGCCTACAACCTACTCGTATCTGCGGGTCAGTACCGAAGAGCAGGATCTGGATAAAGACCGTTTGCTCGTGCTGGAGTATGCCAATAAACTCGGGATCGGTCCCGTCGAATTTCAGCAGGAGAAAATTTCCGGAAAAGTTAACTGGCGATCCCGCAAGGTGGCCCAGATTCTAGACTTGCTTCAGGAGGGCGATATTCTCATCGAGCCGGAAATGTACCGCCTGGGCCGCTCAACCTCCGAGATCCACCAGATGGCTGATGTGATCCGCCACAAGAAAGCTGTACTGCATTTAATCCGGGAAAACATTGTTCTGGACGGCTCGCCCGTTTCGGATCTTATATTTTCGGTACTTGCCGCCACGGGCCAGTTTGAATTACGGCTAACCTCCGAACGCACCAAAGCGGGCCAGCGTAAGGCCGTTGCCAGTGGCAAACGGATTGGCCGCCCTGAAGGCCCCGGTAAATCCAAGCTGGATGAGAAAGCGGTCGAGATTCGGGCCCTGCTGGCTAATGGGTCGACCAAGAAGTTTATTGCCAGGCGCTACGGCTGCTCAGAAAGTACGCTGCATGAATGGATTAAGAAGAAACTAGACATATTGTAAACTACAAACTACTACCCATAAATTGACAGTCTGTTTAATTGTATAAGGGGTATTGCAAATTATAAAGTTGGATTATCTAATCAGCAATGTATGTGTAACTAAATTATGATTTAATAATAATTGATTTGATGATTATTAGTTGTGTAAATCCGCCCATTTGTAACATAAGCGCCCATTATATGTGAAATTAAGCCAAAAGCCACAGTTACTGCCTACATGTTACTTCAACTATACATCCAGTTACTCTACTCATTATAATGTGGTCCTTCTATTATAACCTTGCCTATGCTATTGGTTAGACGATTCGACCCGCTATTTATCACCTAAAGTTTGGTCAAACCCATTGCAAAGTTCCACCACTCAGTTGGTACACTTAAATCAAAATTTATATTTTACTATACAGAAAACATTCTAAAAGGCTATAATTAAATTGGTTCAGTTAAAGAGGAAATGTTTATATTATCTTTTGATTGACGATACCGTACTTCAGTAGAATTCTTGATAACTAGCAAACCAGAGAAAGTATTTATAATTTCGTTTAAATGGGCGATAAAAACATTCTTACTATAATTATACATTAATCCCCTTGCACCCTCATAACCGCAATTAAAAGCACTTAATAATTGCCCAAATCTCGCTGCTTCAAAAATTTCAGAAGGGGTTATATTAAGCAAGTTTTTAATATTCAATGACCTTAGATACATGATTATACCTGCAGTGCACCAATCACCAGCACCAGCAGCATCAACTAATGTCTCGATATTGTAACCAGGTACATGTGACCAAATCTTATCACCTTTAAGCCTGAACTGAAGTCCCTTATCTCCTAAAGTTTGTATTTCGAGTGGCGCAACGCAATAAGGGTAATGCACATCATAATCACTTATCCTATCATTAGAAAACTTAACAATATCCGAAAATTCCAAACATTTATTAAACTCATTAAAATCTTTAAAATTAGATGGTTCGAAGAAAACTAGAGAACCTTGTCTTTTATATTCTAATGCAAGATCGATTGATGAACGACTTATTCTATCAAAGAAGTATACATCACAAGATTCTATAGAAGCAACAATAGTAGAGACAGATTTAGCAAGAACAGGCTTGAAAGAAGGAAGATATTCACCATTTTCTGGGTTTCTAAACTCAAACCTATGCTTTAACTTTCCCTTTTTATTTTTAATTATTCTTTGAATAATTATTGGAGTGCTACCATCCGAAGTTACAGAGATTGCATCGGTCTTGATATTCCATTTGAGAAAGTCCTCAATTAGAATTTGAGTGGCAACATTATTTGACAATCTTGCTACAGGATAAGAAGACCATCCAAAATATGATAAGATACATAGTACATTACCACATGACCCTCCAGCAAAAAACTGGGCAGATGTTGCTGGATCATTACTGATAACAACGTCAAGGGCAACGAGTCCAGAACCTACACAAATAGGCTGAACAGTATTGTCAAATGGTAGTTTCCGCATAAGGTTCGCCGGCTAACCAAATTTCAACAAGATTATTATTAGACAATATTGCGTCTAAGCTATTCTTTACTTCCAAATCAAGTTCTTGATTCAAAGATTCAACATGCTTAATTCCTATATTTTTACCCTCAGCTTTGGATTCAAAGACTGCTAAAAATGCACCAACAGTAAATAGTTTGCTTGAAAATGCAGACACTATTATTTTACAACCACCTAAAAGGCGCAAAGATACCTCAAATCTTTCAATTGCGTTCTTTAAAAAGCGATAAACTTGAAAGGGATTTTCTTCATGGGCGTATATAACATTTTTTGGGTCAAAACTCAAATCATTAACTAAGAATCGTTGATGTTCAATCATTAACTTATCAGCTCTTTTTAGATCTTGGGAAGGAAAAGGTAATATAGGACACACCTCTGCGGGATCAAGATCTTTTCTTACCTTCTCATATTGTTTAGTTTGACCCTCACCCAGCAACGCAAACCAGACCTCTTTATCATCTCGTCTTTTAGCAGTATCAGCAATAGCTAATCCATGAATAAAGATAGCATCTTCAGCTTCTCCTTGGTCATGAATATTTGAATCTAATTGTGAATTTTCAGTAACAATTACGTGTAAATTTATCAAATTATCAATATGAGCAGATTTATTCCAATCATTCACTAAAACTAATAGCTTATTAAGCAATGGTAGAAAAATCCCTCTGGGTATTGCGCTAATATCTAAAACAACATCAGAAAAACCTTTGATGTCTTCAATCGTTAAAAGTTTAGTAGCATTGATAGATGCTATACTTTTACCCTCATCTGATCTTAAAATAATTGGCTTTTCTGTAAGAGTTAAACCAACTGGTTCTAAAAAAGTAGAAATATCTTTTAAATGTTTATCAATAAGGGGATGATTAGACGATTCAATTTCGTCAGTTCTACGGAAATACCTAAGTCCGAAAACAGATTTTAGAGCATTACTATTAGAGGAAAATATCGACTTTATGCCAACAGTTGTTCTGGGATCAAATCCTATACCCATAACAAAGAGAACTTCACGAGATTTGTCACTCAAGTATTTTTCCCAGAATTCACTAAAGGCGAGCCCAGATCTTAAAAAATAGTTTTCCCATTTCATAATCTATAAAACTATTCTTTTTTGAGCAGATATTTTGAAACCATTATTATACCAGTTTAATAGTTCATTAAGTCTTTTTTCTTTGAACTTGCCCCTGTTCAATGGTAAATTATA
Source organism: Spirosoma sp. KCTC 42546 (assembly GCF_006965485.1). Taxonomy (NCBI): domain Bacteria; kingdom Pseudomonadati; phylum Bacteroidota; class Cytophagia; order Cytophagales; family Cytophagaceae; genus Spirosoma; species Spirosoma sp. KCTC 42546. The sequence goes on along the minus strand of NZ_CP041360.1, from coordinate 7,402,236 downwards.
TTTAGAGCAATACATTTTATTCAAATAAAGGATCATTAAAGTTTTGTCCTTATTCTTATAATTTAGTTCAAAGTCTATTAAGTTGTATGATATACAATCTGAAATACACTTTGCTAAATTATGATATATATTACTTTTATCCATAAGGGCTTCTCCCTTTAAAATATCTCTATCACGCATAAGAATTGCAACTGCATTTAATCCTGGAGAATTCCATGCATTTGGCGTATAGGTTTCTTGTTGACAAAAGCTACCAATTGCATTAAGAAATATTTCAATTTTAGAAAAATTGGGCACTTTGTTAGTTAATTCTTTCCACTTTTTGTTGTTTATTAGATTTTTTAGTATTTTCTCTTGTCTAGATGATGAAATTTCCAAACTGTGGTTAGGATTTACAATCCTTTTAATATCATTATATCTTATATCCTCGAATAACTCACCAGATAATGAAAGAAATTGCTCTATATTAAATGAAGATAATTTACTTATCTTCGAAATTCCAAAATAAAACGGTATATCAAATTCTTTATTTAAAAAAAGTTGAGCAGCAGTATTTACGTCTGAGCCTTGCTGATCCTTTAACTTTTCTACTTCAAGAAAATCTTCACCAAAGTTTAACATTTTTTGTGATTTATTATTATCTCTGAAGCATAGTATTTCAAGACTTCTCCAATTTACTAATTCAGCAAAAAAATCGTCATCTTTAAGTTTTACGTCACTAATCCATGCTTCATACTTCTTAGTTGAACCATAATTTTTTATGACTCTTTCTTTAACAATCGGTATTGCAGCCTTTATTTTACGGGTATCGTCTTCTGTAAAATCTTCTCGTAAATAACTAGCAAATTCTCGGGGTACATCCAAAACGGCTGCTACTCTTCTATTAGCAACAGATTTGACAAATTTTTCAAAAGCAACATATTTTTTAGACCAAAATTTTTCTAAATGAATAGTTGTCATATCTCTACCTTCAGTATTACCTTCCGAAAACAATTCATCCATTGTGAGCGCTTTCAACCTTTCAGAAACCCAAGTATTGACCCTTGGTCTGCGAGCTATTATAGAATTTATTAGATGATTTCTTTGAAAAGAAGAAAGATTATGTACATCATCTAACATGACAAGTATTTTCTCATTCATTCTTTGATTATCAATTAGAATGTTATCAGAGTTAAAAATATCTAATGAATAAAAACTATCACCTCCTTCAATTGAAAGAACTGTATCAGTGTAGACACTATCAATTTTGTTACAAATACTCTCTTCTAAATCGCATGCCCAATTATATATATTAAGCCCACTAGTAATATTTCTTAACCCAGTTGGTAACAACTGACTATTGCTAAAATCGAAAGTAATCCTTGAAAATTCGTCGCTTGATTTAAATTCTTTTAAAGAGAAGATAGCTTGAAGTATTGATATTATTATTCTCACATTCACTAAAGCGACAAACACTTTTATTTTTTGATACTCATTTATATTTAAAAATTGTATAGAGACGTACTCATTGTTAAATTGAACAATTGAACCTACTATTTGGATAGATCCATCTATGTCATAAACTTGAAGATTTTTTAGCTCATTGAATATCTCTCTATTATGATCATCATGTCTACTTGTCTCTTTTAATTTTTTTAAAACTTTGGGTGTAAACATTCTTAGCAAAGTGGTTTTACCACCACCTGGTGCGCTTCTGAAGATATTTACATTTCGCCATATATTACTTTCATTTTTAAATATGCTCAGGATCTCTGGGCTAAATAGGTTTAAAAACTTATCATCAAGTTCAATGTATTCTGAAGCTCTTGTAAAAAAAGGATTGATTTCAGTAATCATATTTCTTTGTGTCTTGGTACTCTTGGAAATAAACCTTGAAATTCTGCATTTTCATACGCCCATAAGATTGATACTGAATTATTTGGGCAGTTATGATATAGAACAATTGGCAATGCACAATCACTATATCCCATTTTAACAGTGCCTGTATGTTTATCCTCTAGCGCAGAAGCATCATAATAAGTATCTTTGTTGCATAAGTATTTTATATCTTCATCAGTTATTCTATATGAATCTGGAATAAGACAAGATACATGAAGCGAAGGTTTTTTTGATAAAGAAAAATTATTAGCAAGCAGTTCTAAATTTGCTTCAATATTTTCTTTCGCTTGTTCAGTACATAAATACAAGATAATGTGTACCTCTAAGTTATTCAAATCAAATACATCACTCAAATTATTTCTATTATATATATTTTCATATAAAGCGTTAATTTTGCCTTTAAAAGTATTCGTTAATGTATTATATTTTAGATATGAAGTGCCACTTGCAGAAAAGTCGTCTAATAAGAATAGAAATTTAAATTTACTTTCTTCATTACTAGGCACTCTACCTAGTATATTTATCTGATCAGAAGTTAATTCTTCTTTCATTTTTGTTGCCCTCTTGTCAGATAATTCATATGTCTGATATATTTGCTCATGCGATAAAAAGTTATTATTTGCTCTTCTGAAAATTTCTGTTCTTGCACCATCACTTAAACCACAGAATAAAGACTGACGTAACAATGATTTGAAGTGAATATTATCATATATTTTGTTAATTTTATATTCTGGTATTCCTAGTTTTTCAGCGACAGATCTGCCTAATATAGGTTTTACTACATCTGGGTAGGAAGACGAAACTAAAAGATCCATTTCAGGACCTGATATGTAAATTAATTTATTTTTAACAAAATTAAACGCTATTTTTCTATCATTGATGTCATCAAATTGTTGTAACCACAATGCAAATCGTTCAAGAAAACGCATCCCAGGTGCATACTGTTTGTATCCATCATACTTAAATTTGGCCATTGTCTGGAAGAAAATACCATTATCTGCCAATTCGTCATCGCTGAACATACCCGATGCCACTTTATGCAAAAGACCTTGAACTATCTCTAGTTTCATAATTTTATCATAAAATGGTTTTTTTTGAAAGAAATTTTGTTTAAATAATTTATTGTTGCTGGAATGTTTTTTAAACCAATTTGACATAAATTCCAGCATGTATCTGGATCAGGAGATACTTCATCTACGCTTAGTGAATAAGGCAATCCTAATAATGCATAATCGTTTCCTGGCCAAACACCTTTGTCGCCTATAGTTAAGCAATTATTTATTCCATTGCGTTCTAAACTTATCTCGTTACACTTATCAACCACCCTTACTTTAGAAGACTTTCCTTTAACCACAATATCTATTGAGTGGCTTGATATTAAAAAAAGTAGATTATCGTACGGCAATACAAAGTTTTGTATAAAGTTTTTTACATATACTGTATCTTTTGTATCATTTAACTCTATTGTAAGTTGGTATGGTCGTAAAGTCATCTTTGTATTCTTACTAATAATTTCTATAATCTCTAATCTGTCGAAAACTTTTTGCAAATCTTCATTAATTTCTAATTGTACGTTTGGCGTATTATTATCACCTAAAAGACCTAATTCAGAACCATTATAATATCCTATTATTACATTATTCCAATATTTTTCAGGAATAGCTCTTCTTAAATCTATTTTTACAGATTTACCTCTACCACTGGCTATACCTATTATTATACCATTTTCAAGGAAGTTTATCAGGTATTTTATTATTTCTTGACAGGGCCCTATTTTCTTTTCAGTTTCTGAACACAGTGTCCCATCGTAATCAAATACTATACTATAAAATTGAATTGAATTAATTTTATTTTTAAAGTTTACATATTTTTCTTTCCAAAATTTTAATTCACTAATATCGAACTGTGAAATATCTGATTTATTGTTCTTCTTTAATATTGCAGTTTGTTCATCAGAGATAGGGGTATTATATATTTTAGCGTATTTTAAATGGTATAGTTTACTTCCAAAGTCTGGAACTCCTGGTCGTCCTGGATCTATATTCTGCAAATCGCCGAAAGCATCTGCTAGTAAAAAAGATTTCACTAATAATTCTATAGTAGAAGAAGCGTCTGTATTATTGCTTTTTATTTCTAATGTTGGTATTTCTGGAGGTAATAAATTAATAGTTTTTAATTGTAATAGTTCTTCTTCAGGTGTAATCAATGAAATGATTGCTGAGTTATTCCCTTTTTTTGCAAACCAATGGTGCCTACCATGTCCAAAATTTCTATAATCTGATAATATTACATTACCTAAAGCAGCTTCAGTAAATTTTGATTCTATATCATAAGCTACAGATTTACCCCACCCACCGTATAGAACAAATAATGTGAAGTTTTCTTTAATTTTAGGCATAAAATTATTTAAATCTCTTTTATAATATTCATAGTTGATATGTTGAATTTCGATTAGAGATGAATCTTTGTTGATTGATTTACATAGTATTATAAAATAGGCGAGCAAGGAATTTGTTGCTAAAAAACCATCTTTTTTTGATGGTATAGGGAAGTTTATAGATTTACTAATAGAGTAAGAATTTGCCAGTCTTGACAACGGTGAATCTTCACTCATACTTATGGTTAATATCTGATTAGGATTTCTTTGTATTGAAAGTTCGAATGAAAATAATATATCGTTATTTTTTCCGCTTGCGCTAATGAATATGATATTTGATCCTTTAATTGATTCTTTCAAAGAATATAATTCAAGTGGTGTTATCGCTTTCGCAAAACCACCAAGCTTTTGGTAAATAGTTTCCAAATAAAAGCATGCGCTTAAAGATCCACCAGAGCCAACTATATATAAGGGTTTTCTATTAGGGTCATTTATTAATGACTGCAAGATATTTGACTCTTGTATAAGTGCCCATTCTATTGTTGAATTAATCTTTGTTAATTCTTTTTTAAATGGTTTTCCCATCTCAATTTAAGCTTATATGTCTTATAGCAATAATTATAGAAAATTGTCGCAATAGATACAGCTGACCCTTGCAAAAATATTCAATTTTACGTTTTGGAATTTACTTGTTTTATGTAGCAACACAAGCTTTTGCCTGTAATATACAGTTTTAATAGGGGTTTGTACCAATAATTATAATTTATCTCAGAGAGGTACACTACTTTAGGTTTCTTCTTGATATTACCACCAACAATATTTTTATCTTAACCGTTTTCAGGTTTTGCCTTTGTTGTGCATGTTACAACCCATAAATGGTTCCTTATAAATAATATATTACCATACAAAAGAGTATTTATATGTTAATATAAATTTTTGATTGGTGAAAGTTGTCAAACTATGACTTTAGTTTTGGTACTGTTGAAATATTTTCACCCAGAGCTTCATCAATCCGAATGATTGTCTTTAATTCTAAGTTATGTGTGCCACTGTCCCATTTACAAATTTCTGATTCTGATTTTGGAGGGCAACTGACAGATCCTTCTGGGTCATACCCTTTTGCTCAAGAAAGGTAGCTGCTACTTTCAAGTAAATCAACTTACTCTTTTAGCTAAACTGTGATGGCTTTATTGGTTTCCTGTGCGCTCTTGAACATAAGTAGTTCTATCTAAGTGATGACCTTGACTAGCCTAATATAAAAATACACAGCTAAGCACTTAATACTTTTATATTAACCATTTATATCCAATCTGGGCGAGTCAGTGGGTAGGAAAATAAAAAAAGCACTTACAAAAAGTATGTAAGTGCTTGATTATCAGGCTCCCGAAGCTGGGCTCGAACCAGCGACCCTCTGATTAACAGTCAGCGGATTATTGGTTTAATATGGTTCAATATGGTTTATAATATCCTGACTATAAGATATTTGCAGAATATGTAATTTCACAATAAACCGCTTAAATACGGATTTCTTGTGCAAATCTTGTGCAAATTTTTTGTATCTTTAAATCATGAACACAAACGTCGTGATTTCCTTAGATACACGCCGTGCCAAAAAGGACGGCACCTATCCGGTCATTATGCGGCTGGGCCATAATGCGCAAACAACCTCTATCCCCATTGGAATAAGTGTTGCTGTAGCGGATTGGGATGAGAAAAAACGAGCTATTAAAAAAAGCTACAAGGGCGTCAGTTCCGTGACCCGATTGAATAATCAGATTGAGAAGGAGAAGACCGATGCGATGGACATTATTCTCAAACTTCATGAATTAGGCACCCTTCAAACCTTGTCGATCACGTCCTTAAAAGACCGGATCACTCAGAAAGAAGCCAAGGATTCGTTTCTGCAATTCGCCAGTCAATGCGTGGATGAACTGATTAAAGCGCATCGGGTTGGTACGGCCAGATCGTATAAGGGCTTAATCAGTGTTTTGAAAGAATACCGCAAGGGTAAGGATTTATTGTTCAAAGAGATTACATATGATTTCCTCGCCAGATTCGAGACCAATCATAAAAGCAAGGGGAATGGTGCCAATGGCTTGGCCGTCTATATGCGGACAATCAGGGCCATCTACAACAAAGCCATTAAGTCTGGGGTAGCCGATAAAGAATTGTATCCATTCGATGACTATAAAATAAAGACTGCTCCTACTGAAAAACGGGCTTTGGACGGAGAGTTTCTTAAAACGATTATTCAACTGGACATTCCGGTCGCCCATCTGTGCTTCAATACGCGGAATTATTTCGTTGCCAGCTACATGATGTACGGGATGAACTTTGCGGATATGGCTTATCTGGAAAAAAGTGCTGTAGAGAATGGACGTGTGCGGTATCGCCGGAGAAAAACGGGCAAGCTGTACGATATCAAGATTACCCCACAGCTTGAAAGCATACTGGTTTACTACATGCAACAAACCCCCGATTCCAAGTTCGTCTTTCCGATCCTGAAACGGGACTCGCCAACCCTACGTGAAAAGGACATTCAATGGGCCAGAAAACGGTACAATAAAAAACTGAAGCTACTAGCCTCGCTATGCGGTATTGACTCAAACCTGACAAGCTATGTGAGCCGACATTCATTTGCGACCCAGGCAATGCTACATGATATTCCGCTGACAGCGATCAGCACGATGCTTGGCCATTCCAGCGTAAAAACTACCGAAATTTATCTGAAAGGGCTGCCGGTCAATATCCTGGACAATTACAATGAACGGATTTTAGGATGAGTCGAATAAATGAAGCAAGCAGCTAGTTGACTATTAGTCCGTTAAATAAAACGGGTATGAATAAAAGTCAGTATTTAGACGGTTCGTATAGCTTTTATCGGTAGACTCTCTATTTTGGTCAAAAAGAACAATGGAAGTTATCTGTCTACACGATGACGCTTTTTACGCCTTGATCGACAAGGTTCTTAAACGGGTTCAGCAACAGCAAGTGGCTAAGGATGACAAATGGATTTCAGGCAGTGAGGCCATGAAGAAGTTGCGCATTCAGAGCAAAACAACGTTGCAGAAGCTGCGTGATGAAGGCAGTATCCGGTTTGCGCAGCCTGAGAGGAAAATTATCCTGTACGATAGCGATTCCATCAACGACTATTTATCTCGCCACACTAAAGAAACTTTTTAGCCATGATAGAGGACGAAGAAGAGCCATCCCCAGAGTTCCTAAAAGGTTATAATCATGGTTATCAACTGGCCAAACATGAGCCGGAGCTATTAGACAAAATTGTGAAGTCCCAAAGTGATAACGCTCCCAACGATTACAGCAGAGCTATGGTACATGGGAAAACCCAGTACGAGCATGAAAAGCTTGTTGCTGAAATGAAGGCCATTCGCGAACGGCAAAAGCAGAACATTAGAAGAAAACGATAATAATATTATAGGTCATTTTTGGATTCATTTTGTAACTTAGTAATTGTTATTGTGTCAGCTGCTTCTAGTAGTTTTTCAAGTTCTTTTATTGAACTTGCTTCAACATCAATTTCTAATGTATCTTTTAATTTTATAGTAACTTTCCTTTTTTGATAATGTAACTGCAAATATTGTAATATGCATTTTGCTATAGCTGTAATACCTCCTCCAACTGTAAGATATTCTAGTACTGAACTTGTGTCTAAATTCAGTACTGGCTTCTGAATTAATTGTATTTGTTCAGAGTTTAAAAATTTTTCAAATTCTAATGCCTCCTTTCTTGAAGTATAAATAGTCATATGAGCCAGAATTTTGTCGTTATACAAGTAAATTAAAATAGGAAATAATCATCTACCAAGACCATCGCGGCATATGATGAACTGTTATTCGGTCTAACTCATCTAAGATCTCATTCAGTTTTGAATTTATATCAAAAAGGTCTAGCCCTAACATTCTAATTACCGTTACTTCAGATTTAATTGTTGAACAGGCTATGGAAGCTTCTCTAAATGCCTTCTCGAAAGCCGTTTGTACTTCATCAGAAATATATATTCCATATTTTTTTGCTCGAGATGCAAATCCAGAACAAATGTATATGTATCGTAAGCCAGGATGAGGGTGGGCAGTATCTGAATAGTTTTTTTGTGGAGAAAAAACTGTGTCAAACATTTCAAATAATAAAGCAATACCGAAACCAAAAAATCGAGCGGTTTGGGCCTGATTGGGTGAAATACTTAAAATTCTTGCTATCTCTAAACACGCATATGCGTCAGCAGAAAGTTCAAGAGCTTGAGAAGATAATGGTTTTAAATAATCGGTATTTCTATTTTCCTCAAGAGCTTTTAAATAAAGAGAATAGTACCAATCTACATGGGAACGTCTTGCATGGCCAACTTCATGAAAATAAGTAAATAAAAATGCGCTATAAACGATTATCTTTAAAACATTAAATCGTTTATGTGTTAACGAATATAATTTGCAACCTTCATCTGAGAGCTTATCTATCTGTGATTCAAGATTATCTCCCCATATTATATTAGTAATGTTTGATTTGCCCCCAGCAAATTCATAATTATTTTCACCCAAATCAGGCATCACATTAGAGTTTGATAATAATATGGCAGTAAGTATATAAGTATTAAAAATCAAACCACGATTTATATATATTTCATAGCCTAGTAGTTGCGGCCCAATAGCCAAGGGTTGGACTCTAGCATTTACTGTGGTTGCAAGGCTTATATTAAATGTTAGTTGCCTTCCAGAGGTTTTGAGATTTTTATTTTCCTCTGTCACCATTAACAGAGCATGATTATATAGCTCTTGTGCAATTTCATTTACGGCTTCTTGGATTTTCTTCATACATATGAATATGTCAGATATAATATTTCATTTTCAAATAATGAATTTTATTCCTTCCAATAAGATTCAAATTTTTTAGTAATTTATAGAAGAAAAGAAGTAAATTACACTTATCTTCTAAAACCTCGTCGGTGCTGTTGTTGCTTTTGCTCACGTTTTTCTCGTGCCTGCTGCGCTAGTTTTTTGACTTCAGCTTCATCGACTACTTGCCCTTTTGCGTGTTGAGGACGCTTGATTTCTTGACTTCCACCCAAATTTTGCTGAGCGCTGGCTTGGGCTGAAGTTTGTTGCTGTCGGTAAGCTTTTATCATGTCAGCCGCCTTATCTTGACTTTGAGAAATATCAGGTAATGGCTCCGGCGGGGTTGGCTCTCCTAAATATTCCCGCTGTTCCTGAGAAAAACGGGTTTGTACGTCTTTGACCTTCTTTTCGTGGAGTGTTTTGAGCCGATCTAATTGGCCATCATACTTGGTCTTATCGTAATGATCGTTTTGCAGTTGCCGGATCGTTGCCTGATCCGTATAATACTCCTGATTGAGCCGTTCAAGTTCTTTGTCCTGTTGGGCTAAAAGATCGCTGTACGACATAGATATTCATCTCAAGTGCCTGACTTGTAAATATATGGATTTGTAAAGAGAACTGGTACGTCAAGAATGGTTTTATAAAGGCAAGCTTATAATTTTTGTTCGTGCGTATATTTTTCCTTCCAGTAATTAGCCTCCATCTCAGCTTTATTTTTTTCTGCTGTTAGCAGGGCGATAGTCAAGTTGGCCTTTTCTAATTGATGACGGAGTTCCTGCTCTGAATACACAATGTTGCCCGTGCCAACTACATTATTGTTTGTACAGTTGCTGAAGATGTTGGCAATTTGTTCTCCGTGGGAAAGCAGGCTGATGAGATCCATTCCTAGTACTTTGGCAATCTGCTCTAGGCGAGAGTGGCTAATATCAGTCTTATTCCGTTCTATGTTGCTATAAGCAATGGATGAGATGCCGATTAAATCAGCCATTGTTTCCTGTGAGTAACCTTTAATAGCACGTAGGCTCCTAATCTTTTCACCAATAGTCATGAGAGTATTCATGTTAGATTATTATAAGTATAACTTTAAATTCTTAAAGTCAAAGTTAGCTTAGATTTTGTTTTATGCTTTTATTATTGCTAAAAAATTAGCCCATTATAGACCAGACCAAAATTTAAACTTACTACAATGACAATGATAGATCAACAAAGCCTTTTATTCGATGATGCTTCTGTCATCAAACAGTTCTTCGGGCAACATGAATTTATTATTCCGTCCGCAAATGCCAATTGTGATTGCATAGGCTACTCAACTTCAGACGATGAAGACATACATACCCATCAAGTCGTCACAACTGCTATTAAGGCCCATTGATGATCAACATGCCTTTGTTGTCAATTGCGCTTACCCGAATTCACTGCGGATTCTGAGCCGGGCACAGTCTGAGCTACTAGCAGCTATTGATAATCAAACCTCAGTATCAGACCTAAGCGAGAAATTCGGTATTGCCGCTGATACGGTTGAGGGATTTTTGAATCTGCTGTCTCGAACCGAAATCATACGGTTTGACCAGCAGTTTAGTTCACCGCGAAAACCAGCTAGTCCGAAATCGCTCAATTTCTGGATTCACACTACCAATCGGTGTAATCTGACCTGTAGCTATTGCTACATCTCAACGCTTAACACCACGTCGGGCATGTCGGAGACGACACGCCAGCAGTTGCTAAATAAGATTGTGGAAACGGTTCAAAAACGAGGTCTCAAATCCATCAAACTGCGCTTAGCTGGAGGAGAGCCGCTAAGCCAGTTCAAAGCTTGGAAAACCTTTATTCCACAAGCCAAAAGCACCTTGCAGGAGATCGGTTGTCAGTTGGAATGCTCGTTTATTACTAATCTAACCATTTTAACCGATGAGATATTGGCGTTCTCAAAGGAATACGGTATCAGCTATGGGATTTCGTTGGATGGATTAGATGTAGATCACGACAGTACCCGCTCGTTTAAAGCGGGGGCTGGGAGCTTTGCCCTCATTGATCGGAATTTGCGGACACTGCTCGCTCATCAGATTCCGGTATCGACCAATACGGTGGTGACGAACAGTAACCTGGTTGGTTTGCCGCGTCTGACGCGTTACCTGATCGACCTGGATGTTCCATTTCGCTATTCAATTGTGAAAGGTGAAGCTATTGATGCGAAAATGCTGGACAAATACTTATCGGAATCCTATATGTTAATGAAAGAGGCCATCGGGCAGGGCTGGCGATTTTCCCTTCGCCACCAATTCTGCGATCTTAAACCGAGTGAGTTAGGCTTTCAAACCTGTGCGTCTGGTTTTTCGGGTGGAGCGATTTATGTGGATGGATCGGTCAACTATTGCCATGTCCATTTTGGTGATCCCACCCAGCTATCCTATAGCCTCTTTGATACAAATATAGATTTGGTGGATATGATCCAGCAGGGAAGCCATTACGAAGACATGAAATCTCAAGACTGCCAGTCCTGCCGTTACCGATCGGTTTGCACCAGTGGCTGTCCAGTGTATCGGGTGAATGGCAAAGACCCCCAATGCAGCTTGTATCACCAGTTTATCCCCTTGATTTACGAATTGCAGGCGCGGGAGCGATTGAAATTATTGCAGGATTATAGAATGATAGCCTAGCTGGAAAGCACCTTTTAGTAAGAAGATGCTTTCTGCATCATAAGCATTTGTGTCATGGGAGGCCAACTTGGCAATTTTGATTTCGGTGTTAGCATTGCTGGCCACGTTTTACCAATTGTATCTGCAACGGGTTCACAATGAAAAATCGCTCAAGCCTTTAGGCCAGATTGATTTGCCCGATTACAACAAGCAGCTTGCTGTTCACGTGCGCAATAATGGTCTCGGCCCACTTATCATTGACCGACTAACCTTCGTAAAAGACGGCCAGTCTTGTACGAATATCGAAGATTGCCTTGATCTAAATCCGAGGTCGTATATGCGTATGACCATCAATACTACCGTAAAACGCGTGGTTCTTCCCAATGCGCATCTGGTGGTTTTTGAAACCCAATTTGGTGAGAATGAAGGCGAGAGCGAAATCAACCACGCTCGGCAACAACTGGCAGTTATTACCCTGAAAGTCGAAGGACGGGATATTTACGATAATAAAATCTGCCTTGAACGTGATTTTAAATGGTTTGCACGATATATGGTGAAAAATGGTATTGAGTGAAGTTTTTACGGTCATAGACTGCCCGAGTACAATTGTACAGCCCAAGTTTTTTATTGAAGCCTTGAAAATGACCTTGCAATTATAATATACTGTATTATAATTGCAAGGATGATAACTCGTGAAGCCCAAACTGAAATCGCCCAGCTCCTTGAGGAGTTTCCTGCCGTTGCTGTACTTGGCCCCCGTCAAGTCGGCAAAACAACGCTGGCTGAAACAATCGCAACTGCTATTAGTCCTGATCCGATCTATCTTGATCTGGAGAGTCCAACGGATCAGGCTAAATTGCGTGAACCCGAAGCGTATTTTGAGTTGCATAAGGGACAGCTCATTATTCTGGACGAAATCCAGCGTGTGCCCGAATTGTTTGCCATTTTGCGCGGTGTTATTGACCGACGACGCAGACAGGGATACAAAACCGGCCAGTTTCTCATTTTGGGATCGGCATCGCTCGATCTATTAAAGCAAGCATCCGAATCCCTTGCCGGTCGCATCGCCTATAAAGAACTATCGGGTTTGACGGCTACGGAAATTATTGCTCCAAAGACCGGCCATCAGAATAGGCTTTGGCTACGTGGTGGATTTCCTGATAGCTTTTTAGCTAAAACCGATCCGGCCAGTCTTCGCTGGCGGCTCAACTTTATTAATACCTATCTAGAACGGGATGTACCCCAATTTGGCCCGCGCATTCCAGCCACGACCTTACGGCTCTTATGGACGATGCTAGCCCACAACCAAGGGGCTCAAGTAAACATGGCTCAATTAGGGGCCAATCTGGGTATAAGTATACCCACAACCAAAAGGTACATCGAACTTTTGGAAGACCTGTTACTGATCCGCCATTTGCGCCCGTGGTCAGGCAATATTGGGAAACGCTTGGTCAAAGCTCCTAAAGTCTATATTCGCGATAGCGGCATTACCCATGCGTTACTCAACCTGACGGATATGGATGATCTGCTGGGGCATCCGGTGGTCGGAGCCAGTTGGGAAGGGTTCGTCGTGGAAAACCTGCTATCCTGCTTACCCGTTGGTGTTACCCCATGGTTTTACCGGACATCAGCAGGCGCGGAAATTGATCTCGTTATCGAACGAAATAAGCAGCAGATATACGCCATCGAAATCAAGCGTTCGATGGCTCCAGTACTCTCGAAAGGGTTTTATCTGGGTTGCGAAGACATCGGTGCAACCAGCCGATTTCTGGTTTATCCAGGCACAGAGCGTTACCCAGTTTCCAAAGGTGTCACAGCAATCGCCTTGGTTGATATGATGCAGGAAGTTCGCAATATTCAGTGAGCAAAGGGCTTATTATTAATTAGATAAAGATATATACTTGCATAAATTATTTATTTCTTCATTATCTCCGAAATCTTGTTGAACTGTTTTCAGAAGTGATTCAAGAGTAATGGGGCCAGCACCGCCTTTTGCTAAGCGTTCTAAGGCGGTAAACCATTGTGTTTCGTTTGAACTATTGTTGCTAAGAAAGCCAATTTTTCCACCAGCACGTTTCCAGGCACCACCGTTATCAGTCGGACCTACTTCGTAAAGATCTGCCAGAATTTTTGTCAACCGATTTCGCCACTCCAAATCATCAAGAGGATTTGCTGAATTTGGCTTAATGATTGATACTTTAGGATTGATTACATTGGTAGTATTCGATGAGTGTCGGTTTTCGTTTGCCAGTTCTACCAGCATTTCTGCTAAAAAAGCAGTTCCATTACGTGCTGCCAGGGGTTGACTTCCGCTAGCATCAGCCACTTCTTTATTATTCAGAAGATCTGAAATTCCTCGAATAACTATGCCTTTAGCATGATGAGAATGTATGGGAGCCAAAAAACCGTAGCCTTCCATCTCAACGGCTAATGCTTGACTTACATATTGATTCAGGAGTTCATAGGTCGCCGAGCGCTCTGAAGCGACTACTTTTTCTCCAGCCGCAATTGGCTTGACTTCAGCTTTATATGTGTTTATTTTATCCTTAACTCTATGCTGCCAAGAATTATCCCTAGCTATTAATTTAGCCAAAGACATTAACTCATAGTTGGCTGCATAAGTACTTAGACGAGGCTTATAAACTTCACCTGCCTTGCCGCCTTCATAATGAATAACTTCTGAAGAGACAATAACATCGCCAATACGGACGTCTTTTATTCCTCCTGCTATGCCTACGAAAAAGATATACTCAGGTTGAAAGAAAGTAATAGCTCTTTCTGTCTCTTGGGCAGAATTAACGTTACCAGCACCAGTTTCCACCACAGCAACTGAGAAAGTATGTTGCCCGGCAGTAAAGGAACCACGTTTATAGTATGTACCGGTTGGGTGTCTGATAGGAATAGTATTTATAAGCAGTTGTTCGACCGCTTTAAATTCCAATGCTAGTGCGGTGATAACTAGTATGTCTGTTTTCATTATGATTGAAATAAATGTTTCAGGCTAGCTAGTGCCTTTAGATTAGAATTGCCTTTATAGTCATCAAGCGCAGCTTTAATTAACGATTCAACTGAAATCTTTTTTCCTCCCCCTCCATACCGTAATAGTCGTATAGCTTCTGTCCATTGCGCCCTGCGGCTTTGGGCATTGGAGAATTTAGTTACGTCACCACCAGCTTTTTTCCAGATTTTGTATTCACCATCCGGACCTTCTTCGTATAAATCAGCCAAAAGCTCCTCAAGAGCATACCAAGCCTCAATTGAGGTTGCTTGGTGCCCAAATAATTGATGATTTATGAATTTGGTCAGAAGATTAAACATACCAGTACACTCATATAAAGCAGGTCGGAAATCAGTATTAGACTTCGCTTTGCTTAAAAGTGTTCTAGCGGATGAATCCCAATTATTTAGATATACGAGTTTTCCTAACCGCGCAGCTATAATCCCATTTATTGCGGGAAGATTGTGAATATAATCTTTAAGATAATTGTCTGACAAGTTATGAAGAACGTCATTTACAGATAGCACAGCCGCTGGCTCATTCCATTTCTGCCCCAAAAACTTTCCAATAAATTCTATACTACGGGCCTTCTCCATTAAAACAGGCTCAATAGTACCTGTCCATTTACCAGCCAATATTTCTTCAACTAATGCATCGAGAGTCGTTGAAACAAATTTCGGAAGAAGTTTGGTTGGTAGTCTGCTCCATATAATAGTCCTCTCCGGTAAATGCAAGATATTTGCATATGTTGACGCTGCAATCAATTCTAATGGTTGGGAGTCACTGGCCCGCCCATAAGCTAATTCTTTTAAGAAGGTGCTGATTGACTCTTTGGGATTGCTTAATCCAACTGTAATTGAATTAGTGTAAGTTAATGAGATTGACCATATCGTCCGCCAGGACTGCATATGCACATCCATTGGTAAAAGTTGCTTAGGATCTCTTCCGCAAACTTCACCTGCTAGCTCCAAAAGCTGAGTATGAGTTAATTCTACAGCTATATCTACTAATTCGCTATCAGAAAGTCGCTTTACCAGCTTATCCACACGGGGTGATATTGAAATATTAAGCTGTTTTTCAGCTTCTATTTGTCTTCGTAACGCTTCTACGGGTTTGAATGCGACTGCAACTGTTTCTGCAAATAAGTCCCACCAATTCCGACGTACACAAAAACTGGTTACACTATCTGCTACCATAATAGATAGTGATCTTGGGATAGTCTTACTTAATATTTGCTCCCAATCCTCTGTATTCGGAACAGTACTCAGAACATAATCACGAATTGTTTCAGTTTTTGTAACCCCAAGCCATATTACTTTAGCAGTGTGCATGGAATCTTGTACTATACTCTGTTCAAATGCTTTGAGAGCTGTTTGGCGCCACCACGGTTCAATATTTTCCGCGTTCGTATCGACCAGATAGCCCAGTAAGTTTTTCTGTAAATCTTCATTGGGCTTAGGGGCTTTAATAACGTCAATCACTATTTGTTCTAAAGCTACTTCTAAAAGCTGGTCTTCAGGCGGAAAAGCTGTTAAAGGTAGGTTTCGTAGGCCCATTGCTTCCTTAACACCAACAACTGGCAATGCCTCTGCTAATAATTTTATGGTTGAACGCTTAATTTCTACAGCTTTATGAGGGTCTGGTTGCAATTGTCTTAACGATCTGAGTAAGGCTAGCAACTTACCAGCATCTAATTCAGAAGGCTGTAAACTCTTAAACTGCACATAAGCACGCTGGCATAAATTTAGAGCCCTAAAATTTTCTAGAGATAAGTCCAGATTATTGATAAATTCAAGAAAGTCATGACCCAGCTGTCCATTCAATATTAGCTGCTCGATTGGGGCCTCTGGTGTTTTTACTAGATTAATGTCTAGTTTAGTTATTTGCTTACTTCGCCATTTGTCCTCCAATTCAACAGGTATATATACAAGCATCGGCAAGGCTGAGTTGGGTTTATTGGGTGGAGTGAACCTGATTCCAAATCCTAATAAGCCTCTTAAGGTGCCTGGTAAACCACGCCATAGATCCTCTAATAATTTTTGAAATTGATCGGCTTCTCCTGATACAAAAATTGGTAATAGTCCAGGATGCCAATCAATCATTTGATTGATTATTGTTAACCAACTTTCTGGAACGGCACCGACTGGCTCTATCTTTTGATGATCGATTAAAGATAATGATAATGGACCCAACGAAGTTGGCTGTTGTGCCACTGGAAGCGGCTTGTCTAACAATAAGCTCAAAACAGAACTTAACTCGGGGATTCTAGGCAAATCTTGAACTGATAGAATAAGGACATGTGTAAATACCATTCCCAATCTTTTTGCTTCGTTGTCGGACCAAGTTCGCCAAAGAATATAGTAGCCTCTATATGTAGTAGCTGATAGATAAGGGGAAATTTCAAATCCCGTTGGTAAAGCTTCTGGACGGTCAGTAATCCCAGATAAAAAAGAACGTAGATAAGTATCGGTCAGACTACTAACTAACTGTCCGTGCGATGTGCCATTGACAGCCCCAAAGTATGCTTGATGGATTTGCAAAGTAGATACAACTGACACGTTCAGAAAGTAATTAGTTTTGTTAGATCAGGATCATGTTCTCCTGATGGAAGTACTAAATATCCTGCTGTCTCAGGTCCTTCATCTACAAAATCATCATCTGGTACTTTGGTATCCAATGTTCGGCCTAGTGAGGATAAGCCACAAACTCGCCAACTATCATGTGCCCAAACCGTTTCTAGAAAAGTTGACAAGAATGGTAATCGCTTTTGTAATTCTCCAAATGGCGTTATACCTGATGAAGACAGGTTTAAGGTATCCCAGCACGATAGCGCTATTGTAAGGCGTGGTTCGATAACGGGCGTAATCACTGATTTACCTTTAATGTACAGCATCATCTGGAGCAGTTCAATATAAAAGCTTGGAGGGGTCAGCTCCACTTGCTTAGGCACTATAGCAAATCTGGATTTCAAATCTTCTACATTGGCAAGGCCACGGGTCGTAATGTCCTCCAAGGTGGGAATTTCATCGGGCCGAATTAGCAGTAACCATTCGTCTGATTGCGTTATTAGTTCGTACCACCGGCTCGAAACCAACCGATCTCGCACAAGGGTCCGAATTTGTTCACCCGCGTAATCGGGAAAAGAAAGCGCGATCTCTTTATATTCATTGGCTACAACAAAGTTTATTTCTTCATTTAACCCGCTTTCAGTATGCTCACCTGACAAGCCTTGAGCTAATCGGCCTATAACCGATTTTATTACTGTCAGATCTAAAGGCGCAGTAACCATGTGATAAGTACTACGTTTAGCATCTAACCGATTATAGAGTTGACATACAAAGTGCGTTTTCCCAGCATTAGGACCGCCTATAATCAATAATTGATGTGATTGATTCATACTAATACACTACGACGAAGTAGAAATAAATCATCAGTATCGGCTAAAGGTATTGTGGGGACTTGCTGATCTGCCGCGTGTTCTATTGTATCCAGTAACCAGCCAACTGCCTGCAGGACTTGCTGATGCCATTGGGGGTCATTTTGCATTACACTGACAGAGAATTCCTGATAATGTTGTGGTGCTTTCGTTTGAATATGGCTTTGAATCTTCTCTCGCATTGCTGGCCGGTTATTCTCTACGTCAGATTTCGACCATACTAAACCCAACGGCCTAGAACCTAGATTTACTACAAGTCGGTCTGCTATCATTTGGATATTTGTACGTGTAATTCCCCGATTAATTCCGGCCAATTCTTCGCAGTCAGCAAATAATAAAAAACCGTCTCCATGATGATGTATCCATTCTGCCCCAACGGCATTATCCGCTTGCTGATAGCTACGCCACTCATTAAACCACTCTCCGGGTGCGTCGGTAAACACTACATCAAGTAAATAGTCTGCCTCAGTCTTCAACGCTAGATGCAACAAACCCGGTATTCTACCAGCATTACGGCTGGTATGGGGGGGGAAAGTAACTTGATTAGAACCGTTCTCGAATGTCAGAAAGCTAGTAATTAATTCCCACCCGGATAGAGTATAAGAACCCGCAAAACGATAGTGGTTTATGCTTTGCCCACGGCGCAAGAGTGAATAGAGTAAGGCCAGAAATGTAGTTTTACCTGCATTCTCCATTCCTGCAAGGCCAATCAGAAGAATTCGAGAACGAGCAGTTAAAGACTGCAAATCAGTTAACCCCATTGCGCTACCTGTCCAGTTCACTCGCTGCCCATCAAGTTCGGTTGTTGATGCTTCAGTTGGGTTAGCATCGGGCGCATTTTCGTTCCGACTTAAGTTAGGGCATTGATTAAATGGCCTACATCCTTCCTGACACTCTCTATCCTGTGGATAACAGTTTGTATTAGTACAACTAAGCGGCATTGGCTTCCTGGATAAGACGTTCCGTGAGTAAATCGTGGAGAACTATTACTGCCAGCTGTTGATGTGATGCCTCAACATCGGCACGCAGGCCCGTATAATGTGTAAGTTTTTTCAAGGATTTCTGGTCGTGTACTACCTGGGTTAGGAATAAAGTCAGGGTAGTTCGCTCCCCGCAGTCTGTTAACATGGGTAGGTGCGAAGCCAAAAGTTTCTGCTGCTCTTCATCTTCAAAACAAGCTAATAGTTTCGAGAGTGGTTGCTTAATCGATGCGTCGTGTTTCACCGCACGGTAGGTATCGGTGAGTAAATAGTCCACACTTACAGGCGTTACATCTGGCAGTAGCTTGACTAAGTCAATGGCCATCACTACTGGTAAAACAGCCGCATCAATCTCTCTATAACTTTTACGTAGCGTGGTAGAATATAGCGTTTCCTTCCACCATAATAATTTACTTCGTCTTTCTACTGCTAAGAGTGACTGGAAGGATGCTTTAAACGCGTTATTTAATGTGTTATTTATATTGGTGAAGTAATTGTTGATTTCGGTTTCCAATGTATTTGTTGAGAGTGATCCCCCAAAGCCATTTACTGCTGTTTTAATAGCTTTGGCAATGCCTGCACTTGCAGTGGATCCAAAGTGTGGAGACCAAAATTGAGTTCCATTTTGAGGGCCGTGATTATGTCTAGGCTCTACTCCTGCTGCTTCAGTTAGTGCTTTTTTTAGTTCATTTTCGTCTACTTCAGTGCTACTCAGCTTTAGTTCTAAACTCAAATTTTTGAGCTTCAACGCAATTGGAGTTGGCGCTATTGGCGCGTCACCTAATGACCACTCAGCTAATGCTTCATCCTCCACATCCTTACCAAACTCTTTCAGGATGCGATTAATAATGGACTGTTCATTGCCAAACCGCACAAATTGGCTATAGCCACTAGCAGTATAGTAAATAATCCTACAAAGTTCAGCATCCTTCATTCCCAGTTGATAAAGTGCACTGAGTATTATACCTCGCAGTATACCACGTGGAGGTTCTGGATATTTGCCCTCTATACTGCTCCAATGTTTTTTGACTAACTCATAAGTAGCCACAATACTTGGATTAGTAATCGGAATGTCAGCATCGAGTGCCGACAAGGTGAAGCAACGAACCTCGTGCAGGTCCTTCTCGAGGATCGCAGCTAAATCGTTTACAGCAGCAGTAAGTTGTTGTAAACGTGTATCATTATCCTCTATCTCGAAAAATTTTGCGCGCAGCCAATCGTAGAAAATCTCGTTACGTTCCATTCAATTTTGGTGGAATTTAATAAGATCAAAATTAATTAATTTTCTATTCTTGCGGCTACGTTTTATCAACTGTATCAGCAACGGCTTCATAACGAAAAGTCGCTCAAGCCGTTATTACAGATTGTGTTGGAGGACTGCCAACAAGTGATAGCAATTCACCTACGCAACAACGGTCTTAGCCCTTAATCATTGACAGAACAACCTGTCGCAAAAGTGGTGTGGTTTATACCAGTATAGAAACCCGCCTTAACCTTGAGCAAAATCCTATCTGTTTGCCCCAACCAATGACTCGGTCGCGCGGATTGTGTTGCCAAATTCGTCTCTAACGATTTTTGAGAAACGCTTTGATGATCATGAATGTGAAGTGGGCATTGATGATGCCCGAAAACAACTCGCACCGATTAGCTTGAAAGTAGAGTTCCGTGACATCTACGACAATAAGATGACTGTCAAGCGTGACTGTCAGTGGTTCGCCAGACATATGCTGAAAGCGCGTATTGAACGATAGAGCAGGCTTTTGCTGAAGTAGACTGTCGAAATAGACCGAACATCGTACAAACTTAAAGTACCGAATAGGTTGCCATAGATATGGTTCTCCTTCACTGAACCTTTAGAATTACAAGGACGATAACACGTGGAGATTAGCCCATTTCCAAACACTTTGAATGTAACCCCTATGTAACCCCGCCAAATAACTGACAATCATAAAGGTTTAATTAAATTATTGAAAGATATGGTGGGCCCGGCCAGACTTGAACTGGCGACCAGACCGTTATGAGCGAGACTTTCAGTAGCTTTCTGGATACATCTTGGTGGTGTATGTCGCAAGTAAAAGTGGAAGGAGCTAATTTAGTGTTGCTTTAGTGGAATTATTGAAGATTGTGGGGCTAGATCAGAGAAAAGAAGATACGTATATTTGAATAGTTTATCAATCAAAAGGATCCATGTGAGACGAAGGGGCCTTCCTAGATCTGATTTTTAAATGGCTTGGATAGAGCCACCGCTGCGAGGTTGGAGCAGGCCTAGGATCATTGAGTTCTATTAATCGGACGCTTGTTTAAAAAACACTCTGAATGTTTTTCGCTGATGGTCTTTGGTATACACCCCAAATTCGTGGACGTTGTCTTTGTTCTGGTCGATAGCCACTAGGTGACTCCGTGAGCCTACATCGATGCCAGCAGCATGAGCATGAATGATGTTAAACGATGTTTGATTGCTTTCCATAGGACATTAATGGTTAATGACTTCTGGGAGCGTAGCGGGAGAGTAAGAGTTTTCTGTACGGGATTCGCTGAAGCGATCACCAGTTTATTCACCAAATGCTTTTCTAAAAGCATCGTACGCTCCAGCCCAGATTTTAGGAAGGACTCGATTAGGTACCAGTAAAAGCGGGAGGCTTGGTTCAGAAATCGATTAAAGGTAGGGTTTTGGGCCGAGAAGATAAGTTGTAACAGCCATTCAACAGCGTCGGCGCTGTACAGGGATTTTAGTATATCTCGCTCTTGTTCAGTTTTGCGTAATTGTTCCCGGAGTTGATGAAGTTCTTGTTCGTAAGCACCGTTTTGTGGCGGGGTTATTTTTAGCTTGCTTTTCCAGTTATAAAGCAGATTATCCGAAATTCCCAGTGAGCGAGCTACATCAGGTACACTTCGGTTACCGGTTGTGACCAATCGGAGAGCTTCGTTTTTGAAGGCTTCGTCGTACTTTCGGCGGGGCGCCGACGGGGTTTGTTTTTTGGCCATGGTACAGCTAATTAAGCAACTCAACTGTCCGGCAAACTTGGACCATCTCAATAGTCCTGTTTTGCAATCATAGAGCAAAACTCTCAAATTTGGCTCACAAACGAAATTCCTAATCAATTTATCCCGATTAACTGCTTTATAGTTTCTTTAGCCAAATAGTCAAACAAAATGGTGTCTACTGTAGTATTCCCGGCTAATATTAGTTATTAGCCCTTTCCCTTTCAATTATTAATGCAAAGGATTGAACAATAGGGGATTATCTGAATGACTTCCCTATATGAAGTGAATAAATACTGGAAAGGTCGGTTACGATGTAGCCGGCCTTTTTTACTTATCGGCTACATGACAATGCCATCCTTGAGAGGGGCAATGCTATTTGACCATAGATAGCCGTATGGAGATGCTCTAGATAAGCTAATCCATGATTAACGCGTCGATTACTAATAGAGACCTTTCAGTAATGTAGGCGCTTTGTCATTAATGAGAAAATCCTAATTGATGAGAATGACTAAATACAAAAAGATGCATTTGGGGCATTCATAATACTAACTGCTTAGCGGCTCAGCAAATAAGCTATTAGCCCAAGAATGGAAGGTATATAGAATACATTAAGTTAAAAATCCCAAATATTCATGTGAAAATTCACGTTGCCCCTAGAAAGACGTCGAGCTAATTTTGTCATGTACTTAGTGTTTAAATATGGCAGAATGAAAGCTAATTATTGTACTTGCTGCCTATTTATTCCAAAGTCACTCCGTCTGAATTATTCTAATAACCATTAAATATTTAAGATTATGGCAACGGCAAATTATAAACTTACTCTTGATCCATTGATTGACACAATTTTTGTATTTGAAATTGGTGGGCATTATGTTGATCCTGATGAACTAGAAGGTTCGTTGGATAATGTATTTATATCAGAGGCTGGTATCAGAATAAGACTCGAATTAGGAGGTATTGAAAGACAAGCTTGGAATTTAGAAGTCAGTATTGAGAATGATGAGGAAACTTTGCACACAATTCCAGAAATAATTTCAGGTAAGATTGGTCGTGGTGGCGGTTCTTGGTTTGATAGAACATGTCCATTAGTATAAACCATGTCACATTCTAAAAAAGAAACAATCATGCGATATCTTTTAATATTTATTATCAGCATTTTAGCTATTACTGCGAATTGCCAGATATTAAATCAGGATGCAGAAGGGAAAAGTAGTATAGTGGTTTCTGGAGGAACCCTAAATTTTGACTTTGGCCAAGGCTTAGTGAAAGCAAATTTTTATAAAAAAAGTTTGAAGCCATCGGCTTGGATTTATGGTTTCGATATCCAAGGAAAAAACAATGATGGCTTGGTTAGTCTTTTCCAAAATGGAAGTTTTTCGCCAAATACTGAAATGTCCGGTCTGATTGGTTATCAGCAAAGTTTTAAAAATGATGATAATCAAACTACAAGTAAAATATTGATATATATAAGACCTGGTCTGTCCGCGACGGCATTAAAATTAGATAAAGGTAACTCTTTTACTACAGTAAGTAGTAGATTTATCGATACAACGCTTGTTAGCCCTGCCATTGAAGTAGGTCTAACAACTCGCCTAGGTGGACGTATCTACTTAGGAGCTGTACTTGGTAATAAATTACAGAGCAATCAAGATAACCTTCGAAAAACGACCTACACTTTTACAGCTACTGACCCGAACATACAGGGGCTGACAAGTACTAGGGAAATTGCAGCTTATGCAGGTAATTACCTTACATATTCTAGAACTTACATTAATATAGATGCATTATATTTTATTCCTACTAATGATCAAAATTACATCTGCCCGAATGCCTATCTAAGGGTAAATACATCGAACAAAAGTAATTTAATTCCCAATACAGTTGTGGGCGGATTAAGTATAAACTTTATAAGCGAAAAAACCGGTAAGCTATTAGGAGGCGTATATGTTCAAAGTAATGATTTATCTGGTCAAAATAAATCATCATTCAATAAATCTATACAATTTGGTTTAAATGCCAGGCTTAGCTTTAGTGCGATTAGTTTGTAATTAATAATTATACCTAGATAAAATTATGAAAGCGAAAAGTCTATTTATATCTAAATATGGCGTTGGGCTGCTTGTTGTTCTTTTTACTGTTGGGGGGAGACAGTTATCAATTGCACAACTACCGATAAAAGAATTGGAATCTGGGTTGAAAAATAATTTAGATAGCTTGAAAGAAAAAACACGGAAAGAAAACTTAGTAAATCGTATTAAACAGACTGACTCTTTACTCTCAACTACTGAGAGTTTATCCGGGCAGCAAGAAATAGTTGTGGTTGATGCCTATGCTATTGGGCATGAAAAAGATAAATACTTAAAGAAATACGCTGGGATAGGAGATATCATAGTTGTGAAAGTCAATAATCTACAAACACTTGTAAATAGGGCTAAGTGTGTAGATAGTCAGGGTAAAGTTATAGCCAATTGTCATGAACAAGAAATTGCACTCTTTTTAGATGGCAGAAAAGTACAAGGGGTAATTCCTGAATCCGGTGCTCCCCGTCCTCAAGATCAAAAACTTCAATATCATTTGATTCGTAACTTAGAGAATGATGAAATGTGGGCTGATCTATTAGGCGCTCCAGCTATAGGGCCTAACTTCTTTAACCGGCCTACCGAACTTAGTGTAGGCCTTGAAAATGAGTACCCAGAAGTTACTACTATTAAAGGCAATAATAAATTTAACATTATACGTATAAGATCAATAAGATTTATTGCTTTTTCAATTTTGTATATTTTTCTAACTGTATTTTTAATATTATTAGCTCGCAAGAGCAACATCTTGCGTGACTCAGGGATACCTACTCAAGGAACTAATCCGAAGCCCTATAGTCTTTCTCGCTGCCAAATGGCTTTTTGGTTTTTTTTAGTACTTGGATCTTTTATTTACCTATGGCTTATTACAGGTGCTTATGATATTATTAATAGCAGTGTATTAACTTTAATTGGTATTGGTGCAGGCACTGCTCTTGGTGCCGTTGCTGTAGATCTTAACAAACAAAGTGACTTACCGTCAATTCAAGAAAATCTCAAAAAGCTTATCACTGAAAAAAAGGATGTTGATGCCAACATTCAAACCTTAAATGCACAAATAACGAGCAACCCACTGTCACCTAATAACGAATCGTTAGCGCAAGTAAAGGACGTTGAAAAGGTAAGGCAGGATTATTTAGTAAACCAAATAAGTGTAGAAGAACAATCTTTGGCTCCTCAAGTTTCTGAAGGGTTTCTCAAAGATATACTCACGGATGCCAATGGAATAAGTTTTCATCGATTTCAAATGGCCACTTGGACACTTGTCCTCGGATGTCTTTTTATATATTCAGTTTGGAGCCGGCTTTCAATGCCAGAGTTCAGCGCTACTTTACTTACCTTACTTGGTATTAGTGCAGGGACTTACTTAGGTTTTAAAATACCAGAGAAATAATATTGTAAATACATTATATTTAAATAGATATATCTTTATTTTAATACTAATTGTGATAAAAGGTTTAATATTTAAAAATATGATTTTTTTTATTAATTAAGATAGATAGTTGCTATTGCTTCATGCCTTTATTAGGTATGAATATAATCAATGAGCTTTATCTTTTATTAATGTGCGTTTGCTTTATCACAAGTATTGGCATTGGAAAAATAGATAAAAACTTACGCATTCTTTCTATACTATTGTTTTTTTCGATTTTAACAGAAACATTCGTTTACACGATGTATTACTCAAAAGAATATAAATCTTATTATTTTTTAGTCTATCACTTATATATTCCTATAGAGTATTCACTGCTTACCTATTACTTTCAAACGCAAATACATGATCAAAAATTAAAAAAGGTACTTATTTATACGATACCGTTTATCTGGATTGCATGTGCAGTAATTTCAATTTGGTTTAGTGGACTATTTAATTATCCAGGATATAGTTTAAATTTAACTGGCTGTTTAATTATGCTTTGGGCTATAATTATCTTATTTAATATTCCTCCAGAGGTCAATTTTACTTTATTTAGGCTACCCGTTTTTTGGGTTACTGCTGGTATTTTAATTTACTATGCAGGAAATTTTTTTTTCAATTCATTATATCAGTATTTACTGGATACTCGATTTGAATTAAGTAGAACCCTAAATTGGTTAATTAATAAAGGCCTTAATTTTGTATTATATGTGTGTTTTATCGTAGCTTTCATATGTTCGCGTCGGATGAGAAAATTTTTATAGCTGTAGTCAGTACAACTGCGGTCATGATATTACTAGTTTGCGTTGTACTAGCTGCTATAATTAAGTATCAAATTCGCTTAAGGAAACACCTGCAAGAAGTTAGTAATCTTAAAATTTCTTATCAGGAAGAGTTGTTTAAAGCACAATTAGAAGTTCAAGAGCAAACATTGCACTATGTCTCAGAAGAAATCCATGATAATATCGGGCAAATTCTTTCCTTAGTGCGATTAAACTTAAGTACAATAAAAATCTTAGAGGTACAAAATAGTCCCAAGATCCAATCGAGTAAACAATTGTTAGACCAAGCGATTGAAGACTTACGCAGTTTGTCTAAACGATTAAATTCAAATTATGTGAGCCAAAAAACTCTTTCGGAATCACTAAAGTTGCAAGTAAATTATATCGAAAAAACTGGTGCTTTTCTAGCTACTTTTGAAACTTCTGGAGAAGAGCCAACTATTAGTTCTGATATTAAACTTATTATTTTTAGGATTGCACAGGAAGCGATAAATAACGCGTTAAAGCATTCCAAAGCTACACACATTACTGTAGTTATTACGTATTCTGATTGCCAGATTGTTGTTAGTATTAACGATAATGGCAAGGGGTTTCTAATAAATACACAGGAGAATTCGGATAATTATATTACTGGTGTTGGTATGCAAAGTATGCAACATCGAGCAAAATTAATTGGAGCGAAGTTATTAGTGGAAAGCAAGATAGATCAAGGTAGTCAGGTCAAATTAATTTATCATAGCCCAATATGAATTTGGAACGTACTAATACAAAAGTGACTTCTATAGTGCTAGTAGACGATCACATACTATTTCGTAAAGGCCTTATCGAGCTTATCAATGATTTTCCAGACTATCGCGTAATCTGGGAAGCGGACAATGGTCAAGATTTCATTCGTCAATTTTCGATGAATGAAATACCAGAGATAATTTTATTAGATATTAATATGCCTATTATGGATGGATATGAAACGGCTAATTGGATCCATAAGAACCAACCTAATATAAAGATTTTAACTTTATCTATGCATAATGACGAAGAAACAGTTTTAAAAATGCTTAAATCAGGTATTGATGGATATATTTTAAAAAATTCTGATCCTGATGAACTCAGAAGAGCCTTAGAAACGATTAACCAAGGTGGGACTTTTTATACGAATTGTGTAACAGAAGCATTATTGAAAAGCCTATATAAAAATAAAAAAGTAGATGTTGCCTTAACTTCTCGTGAAGTAGAGTTCTTAAAATTAGCTTGTACTGAGCTACCGTATAAGTCTTTTTCGCCTTTGTTAAATATTCATCCACGTATGGTGGAGGCAACCCGAGAAATATTATTTCGAAAGCTAGAAGTTACAACTAGAGTTGGCTTAGTAATTTATGCTATCAAACACGGCTTGTTTAAGTTAAATTGAGAAATGGGATTATTCATTATAACAACAATAAAAGTCGCTCTTTAGAATTTTTTTCATTTTTGAATTTCGCTTAATTATTATATTAACTTTTAATCACTTTACTAAAATATGGAACAGCCCCAAATTGGAACAATGAAAATCCCGGGTATTACCTTAGCAGGAGACGAATTTAGCCAAGGCGATATTCAATTCAATACGCAAAATGATGAAAGTGTTTCGGGATTTGGCCAACCAGTATCGTTAGCAGCCAGCCAAAAAATGATCAGAAATTTCCAATCTGATTTACTTTTAGAATTTGTAAATGGAGATGATGAAACAAAACAAGCAGTTGCAAGTCGTCCCATAGCAATTACCTTGGGAAAAGAATCTCTACTATTTATTTTATCACAAAACGAATGTGAAGGAATCCGATTTTATTTTTGTAAAAATCATCTACAGTCACCATCTATAATTGCTGTTGGTGTCAAAAATAATATTGTTGATGATCCAAATGCAACATTGGCCTCAAGAGCTAGAGATCTTGGAACTGTTGGGGATAAATTATCCATTTTAAGTAGAGATGTACAAATAAATAATGTTGTAGAAGACTTTTTTTATTATGAAGTGGGGCCGCCAACAACACTAGAAGATGTTTTTGATGCTCCAATAGGCGTAGAAGTAAGTGGTTTTGAGGGTGAGTTAAATGAGGTTCTAAGTAATTTAAATTAATAGTTATAATATCTTTATCCACACCATTTAATTAATCTGAATAATATTGCAGTTTAAAGATAGATTTCCTTCCATGGCTTAATCAATGACTTAATTAAGCCATGGAAGGAAATCTAGATGATGACAAAACAGGTGCTTCTATCTTTCTAAGAATTGCTCACTGAACTGTGTCTGCAAAACTTAATTGAAGCGATGAGATTAGACCTTTTCTCAATAATAATTTTTTGTTCTTGGTTACTTTAGAGGGTTATCTATAATTGATAATCGTAAGTTTGGATTGGTTCGCAAACTGTCTATTAAGGACAGCCATTCTTGTTCATTGGTACAATTGATGAACTGATCGAATGGTTTTCTTAAGGAAAAACAAAGAGTTCGTCCGTTTAGCGACAGGTTCGCAAATACGAAATTGATGAGTTTACGTTTCTGCTCAACACTCGAAAGAGTGAATAAATCATGGGCTTGTGAAGACAAGGATACTAGTGAAATCAACGAGTTCTTGAAACTATCATCGCCCTCACGATTCGCAGTAATATGACTCTCCACATCCATTTGCTGGCTACGCAAACTGGATTTCTTGGTGTCAAAGTCGTGCTTATCGATGGTGCCATCCAGCAATAGATCCATCAGCGTATCCAGTCGATTCTGAAGCATGGCATGTTCGCTCTGCAATTCGCCCGTCTGGCGACGCAAAAAAGCCCGTTCGGCTTGATCGGTTTCACGGATATAAGCCAGCACCTTGACCAATGTCTCTGTCGGAATCTGTATCCGTTTTAAGGCCTGCTCAACTTGGGCCAAGATTTCTTCTTCACGCACCCACATCATTTTCGTGGGATTAGCTGGATCGCTACACCGTAGATAAGTCCATTGAGCGGTTTCTCCACTGACATAGGTTTTTTTCTTGGTATCGGCTGTAACCATTCGGCCCGTGGTGGCACAGGTTAACAGACCACGGAAAACATATTCTTTGCCCGCCCATTGGAACGGCTTTTTATGCCAGCCTTGCAAAACGGCCTGACATTGATCGAACAAATTCTTGGAAATCAGGGGAGGATACCGATGATCATGAAGTTGGCCTTTGACTATCATCCGGCCATAGTAGAATGGATTGGTAATGAGCTGATGGAGTTGGGATTTTGTGAGATAGCCTTTATTGCCAAAGCGGGTTTTGAGGTCCCAACTAATCGTTTGCTGACGAAGCTCCGCTAACGTGCTCGTGCCGGTCGCGTAGGTTTCAAACAACCGTCGAACCAGTAACGCGCGATCGGGGTCAATAATCACATCACCCCGTCGGCGGGCGTCCTTGACGTTCAGATAGCCTAATGGAGCCAGTGATATGCATTCGCCCTGTCTGATTTTATGATCGATAGAGCGTTTGACATTGTCACGCAGACTATCGACATAGGACTGGGCCATGATCACACCCATTGACCACATGAGCCGTTCCTGACTGACCGAATTTTTATGGATAATATAATTTTCGGAATTGAAATGCAGTTCGATACGTCCATCCTGGATCAGCGCATCGAGCATCGGATATTCTTTAAACGAACGTTGTACACGATCCACCTTGTCGGCGACAATGGCAATGGGTTCACGATGGCTTTTGACAAATTTGATCATCGCCATAAACTGTTTGCGATCACCCTGTGTCGAGGATTCTACCAGCTCAAAGACTTTCAAGACGGTAAGCCCACGTCGTTCACAATAGAGTTGTAGGCGGTGTTTTTGGGCTTCAATGGAATAGCCTTCCTCTTGCTCTTTGGAGGATACCCGCGTCAGAATGACAGCTTTAGTGGCTGTCATTGAACGCTGACTGAGATCGACTATTTTCCGGCTCATAGGCTAATCCTATGGCTTTTGGCTTTTGATTTCAAGCAATAATTGACAAAAACCAATCAGATTTCGAGCGGCTTCATGGGCTTCCCGTTGCGAGATGCTCCCTTGATAAAGCTCACTTATATGATTCACGACTCCCTGATAGGTACTGTTTTCAGGATTGGTTTGAGAAGAGTTAGGCATAGATGAATACCCATACGGCTGTATGATTTATTACCTTAATGTTCCGAAAGCGGAACGTATTTCCGACCAGCGATCAGCTTGGGGCCATAGATTTATGGTCACAGATGCGATAACGGCAGCTCGGAAGTTGTTTCGTATTGCGTCTTCAGCAAACAGTCATTCCTGATTGCATACCACTACGGCTTGAGAATGCGGGCGAAAAAATTAGTTCATTAAAGTTGGTAATTGATCACTCACCAAAGCCATACCTGTTAGTCAGTCGTGTCATGATCACACAAAAAGAATTACAAAAAATAAGCCTTGCAGGTCATGCGAGCCTAATTTCCAGAGATGCATGTTGCTCATTCTTTAATGGAACGGCAATTGAATTGACAGACTCCGCCAAAAGTATTTAGGTAATGTCCCGTAAGGGAAATGTCTTTTGATAGATCCGACTTACAGTGTTTGAACTGCAGCCAGGAGCTTTAAAAATGCCCCATCAACAAAGCCGTTTGCTAAACCGAAAAGAAGCCGCTGATTACCTCGGCGTCTCGCTCGGCACACTGGCCGTCTGGGATTGTACGAAACGTCGTCAACTTAATCCGATTAAAATTGGGAAGCTTGTGCATTACCGCCTGTCGGATCTGGATCAGTTTCTGGATCAACGACTGTCAGATTAAAAAGCGGGAAGAGAAAGTTTTAGGCGAACTTTCCCTTCCCTAGTTCCCCATCACATCCGTTTCAATGGTGAGCGCAATGGACAAAGAACCTGCCAATACGATACCTATTTCCGAAATTCTAGGCAAGCTTGATCTTCAACCCCTGCGGACTGATGGGCCTATCGTCCACTACCCGTCCCCGCTGGATCGCAGGCGAAAAGCCATCTTATCCGTCAATACATTAACCAATCGCTGGTCTAATGCCCATCATCAGGACGGAACCGTATTAGATTTTGTCTGCAAATATCTTAAAATTAAACAGGAGGAGTATACCCAAGCCGATGCGCTGCGCTGGCTAAAGAATATGACGCTATCAATCCCTGATCAGCTGCCGGATCTTATAGATACTGCCGGTCTGGGTGATAATCAGTCAGTCCTGGAGCTTCGACACAAAAAGACGATCCAGTATGCCGGTCTTATTCACTATCTGGAACGGCAGGGTATTTCTCTGACACTTGCCAGGCAATACCTCAAAGAAATCCATGCCCGTAACCGGCAAACCGGTAAGGACTTTATGGCGCTTGGCTTTCAAACTGTAGATGGAGGTTTCTCCTTGAAAACGGCCTATCTGGAAAGGCATATTGGTCCCTTGGCGATTTCGTTCATCCGGGGTGTTACGCCCAAACCGAATGCCATTCATCTATTTAAAAACGTCATGGACTACCTGTCTGCCATCAGTCAATTGAACGGCCAAGGGTTCAAGGGTGATACGATTGTGCTGAATTCGCTTTCCTGTTTGAAACAGATCTTTCCCTACATCCAGAATTACGGTTACCGTATCGCCTATAGCTGGATGGATAATGATAATACGGGAGAAAATGTCACCGCAGTATTGTCCACATTTTTTAAAACGCAGGATGATTTAAGCCATCATCGGATGAATAAACTCTATATTCCACACAGGGATGTGAGTACATGGCACAGGCATCAACTCAATCTGATCGCGTAGGGGAGGACAGCATGACACAACTCAATCTCCAGTCTTTGTTCAAGGTCAGTGAAGTTGAAATAATCTACCGCAACAAAACGCCCTATCAGGACAGGATTCAGATTACTAAGTCCACAACAGCGTATGAAATCCTCCGGCAATCCTGGGATGAAAATCGGATGGAGTTGGTCGAACAGTTTAAAATTTTGCTCCTCGATCAGAAAAACAACTGTCTGGCGATTTCAGATATTGCGACTGGTGGCATGAGTGCCTGTATTGCTGATCCCAAACTCATCTTTGCCACGGCGCTCAAGGCGAGGGCAACGGGTATCATTCTGGCGCACAATCATCCAAGTTCTAATTTACAGCCCAGTGAAGCCGACAAAATTTTGACGCGCAAGATCAAGGAGGGCGGCAAGTTACTGGACATCGCCATACTCGATCACCTGATCGTCACGCCCCAGAATTATTATTCCTTTGCCGATGAAGGCTGTATGCCTGGCTAAATGATCAAGGTTGCTCATTCTGAAACGTTTAAGTCTACAATGGC
This sequence comes from Spirosoma sp. KCTC 42546, assembly GCF_006965485.1. NCBI lineage: Bacteria > Pseudomonadati > Bacteroidota > Cytophagia > Cytophagales > Cytophagaceae > Spirosoma > Spirosoma sp. KCTC 42546. The sequence goes on along the minus strand of NZ_CP041360.1, from coordinate 7,369,511 downwards.
CGATGACAACACCCGTCTATCGCGGGTCGTTGGCGAAATCTTGATACGTAAACGCAGCGTTGGGCGAGTGCATTGGTTTCTTGTGCATCGTCAAGCAAAAGCACCTCTCTGTCGTCGGTTGATGGATGGGATGTCAGCGTAATCTCATCGTCCGTGATGGCGCTTATCCCTCATTTTTACTTTGTAAAATGATCTGCGACTTCGGCTCAAAATAGACACTACGCATAGATTTTGGGCCTTTGGGGAGCTGTCACTGTCTCTATGAGCTTTGGTTGCTTCCATCATCAACAACACAAGAAAGGAGATTTGATGATGACGACACTAGATGAAAAAAATGCCAAGGCCCCAACCCACGGGGTTTACTTTGTCAAAGACCGTAAAGGTAATCCAGACTGGATCAGAGTGGGTTCGGCCTGGATAAATCGCGACGGCGAAGGCATGAATCTTTCCCTTGATAATTTAGGGCAAACCGTGATTCTCACCGTGCGGCCAACCAAGCCCAAGGCCGAATAAATCAGAAAGCCGGATGTTTTTGCATCCGGCTTTTTATCACCATTATTGAGCTTGGCAAAAATGGCTCTTCACTCACTTTTGACTATGATGTCAGTCACAATTGTATCTGTTGTTTGTCCATTCGTGTGATAGCGCGGATTGGTGGCTGTAATGGTTTTAGGTATGTGGTTCAGTAACAGATCGAAAAGTGAACCCAAATGGTAGCCTTTCAGGGTGACAATCTGACCACTGAAATAAAGCAGCATCTCGTTCAACGTCTCGGTTATAACCAGATCAACCGAAACCAGATAAGCGTAATTGAAAAAGGCTTTACGGCCATTTTCCCATACGAAACAAACATTGCGGACGGAACTATCTGTATCGTACAGTTCTGCCCTGTCAACCTGGGCATCCACTGGTTTATCGGTTGCCGTATCGACAATTTCATCTTGGGCGAAATTGGTCCTAAAGTTTTGGACTTGGTGCATGAACGTTCGGCTTTCGCTGAATAGGCTTCGGCTTGTCTGGGGTTTCAAGGGCCTTGATCGACGGTTTCATGTTGGGTAGTGTTGGTCGCGCCGTTCTCACCACATGCTCAACGGCCCTGCGGTCTGATTTTTTTCGTTTCACTAGTTCCAAAGCCGACAGGCGATCTCCTGCTTCCGATGTATGGGCCAGTAAAGCGGCTTTATCATCCGTATAGATATGCGCACCATCTCGCGCCCGTGATACTGATACATAGAATTGGTTGAGGTTGGTAGCAGGAAAGGTGCTGGCCGGTTGCGCGATAAAGACCTCATCGACGGTCTTACCCTGTGCAGCATGAGAGGTCAGGCAATAGCCATGCGCGATATGACTGAAATGGGCCGGAACGGTGTAGGTGGCTTTGCTGGCCTTGTTGTGTAGGCGCAAAGCCCCGTTCGGCTCAATGGCGATAACCTCCAGCATTTGCCCGTTTGTTAGCCGTTTTCTATTGGTATCGTATCCATTCCGCGTAATGCGTAGCTTATCGCCTTCGGACAGCGCGATTGTGCTTAGTCTATACACATCGAATTGTTGCATGCGAGTAAGGGGCAGGGCTGTTTGCTGGCCACAGGCATCCTGAATGTGGACTATGCCATCGGCCACAGAATGAACCACCCACCGCGAACCGCGCTCAATACCGGCCAGTTTCTGATTGAACTGGATGACTTGGCCTGTGCGATAATTGCGATGATCACTTTTTTCGGCAACTGTCAGATTGGTATTGACCAGTTGCGGAACGGTCGTTTCCTCCCTTGTAATTCGTCCAGTCTCGCGCAATGCCTCGCGAATGGCTTTGGTGACCTGCTGACCTTCCTTATGCGTCGGGGAAACCACCAGAGCAGATTTTCCTTTTTTCAAGGCAGCTATATAATCATTGGCTAAGGCTGCAAAGGAATTGGCTGGATCAAGAATCTTGATCGCTCTCATGTTATCCAGCACGGCAAACGCTTCACCAACTTTATGATCAGCTAGGGCTTGAACGGCTTTGCGATAGTCCAGATGACGTTGCCGATAGATGCGGCTGACTTCGGCTGATTGGATACCTGCCACCGTATTCAAAATCCGCAAGGCATCCCCGCGCATCACACTGCTATGTTGCCGCGTATCACCACTTAAGATCAGACGTGCGTTTTTGTCTATGGCCAATTGCAACAGCGCCGTCATGTCTTTTGTGTTCAACAATCCGGCTTCATCCACCCACAACACACCATCGGCTAAAGCCGCTTGTAGTTCGAGTGAGGACAGCAGTTTGGCGACGGTTTCGGTTTCACTAAAGCCTTCATCCCGCAACACGCCGCGTGCTGCTTGCGCCGTCGGTGCCACAATGGTGACTTTACGCCCCGCTTCCTCGATCAGCCGAATCGCTTCTTTCATCAAGGTGGTTTTGCCGGTTCCGGCTCGGCCTCGAATAATCGACACGCGATTAGTGGTGGTTAGCACATGGACTACAGCCTCATGCTGTTCGCCTTCCAGTGCGATGACAGGGGTAACCGGATAAAGTGGAGGCATATTGCCTTTTCCTTGTTGTGCTAAAGCCACCATGTGTTTCTCTTCACGCAACACTTCGTTGGTCGTGCAGAGAATTTTGGCTCCATCTTTGACCCGAATAATTCGCTTATCATCTGCAAAGCGGTTGGTAATCTGATCGACGGTCAGCATTGGATAGCCCAACCCCTGCCGATAGGCGACTTCCAGGATGCGCCGATCCTGCATAACAGACACTCGTTCAAATCGCATCGATAACGCATGATCAACGCAGTGTTTAGGCGAGGGTGGTACTAAAGGTTTAACAGGAGCAAAGCGGATTGGTTGGGCACCTTCATCCTTATCACGCATCCCCAATGCGAATATCTGTTTGCGCCATTCCTGCTTGAGTTGGCTAATCGTCAAACCCTTTTGCTTCTTGGCGCGGGTTCGTGCTCCCAATTGATCCAGTTTGACTTGATCGGTAATGCCGAGTTCTTTGGCGATCTGGCCGATTTCGTTGGTGCGTTTGGAAAACAGGTCGATGATATGCTCCGGCACACCGGCGATTTCAAAGGCTTTGTCGGTGCGCCGAATGCGATAGCCTAATTCAACCAGTTTATCGGCTAGCCGTTTGTGAAACCGCGCCTGATAATAGGGCATGTCTTGTTTGATCGACTGGAATTGGGCCGCCTTGAATTGCTCTTCAACGGCATCCCATGTTACGTTGAAGACAAAGGAATGACAATGCAGGTGAGGGTCAGGAGTCTTACCGTTCACCGGCCTTGCGGTCTGGTGAATAAAGTCGGCCCAAATGAGTTCGTTAGTTGCTCGGTCTTCGTTCTTACCATTTTTCCGCACACGCGTTTGGGCATTAGCCTCAATGTCTAGCATCGTCTCATTGACGCTTTCCTGAAACGCATCCAAAATATGATTGTCATTGATCAGGGCGTGAATGATCGAAACGGATTTCGGACAGTGGAAATTGATGTCGTAGCCAACGGTACGATTGTCTTTTTTGCGTGGCGTAAGGGCCTTGCCTGTAATGGGATTGATATGCTCACAGAAAGCATGAAACATATTCTTTGTAATGAGGCCTGCAATTCCCATACGGGCTGCGATCCGGCCACATAACTGGCCAGGCTGTTCTTGTCCGTTCAGATAATAGTCAGAACGACACAGAGATGAGTTAAAATACTTTCTGGCTTGACTAGTAGAACTACTTTGGATCATGCGTATCATGCATGATTTTATACAGGACAAATTGGGTCAGACTTGGTAAATAGTCGAATTGTTAATACCGGTAAATAATAATCTTATAAACGGAGAAGCCCATTAAAATGTGGTTGTTAAATATTTTTCTCCATAAGAATTGATTTATAATTTCTATTTTCCAAAAAGTAGGGAAGTTCAATAGTCTTTTTATAACCCCTTTTTTCATAGAAAGAAATTAAATCATCTTTTGCGACCAATCGTATTACATTTAACTCATAATTTTTCGCCACTTTCTCAATCTCATTCAATAATTTGGTCGCTATCCCTTTTCTACGATATATTTTCTTTACTGCTAAAAAAATTACGTATAATGAGTCACCAGTTATGTTATAATGCATGGGGAAATTGGATATTTCTTCAAACCTTTGAAAGGGCTTCTGATTCCAAATAACACTTTCTATATATGCTATGACTTCTCCATTATCTACGTTTTTTATAATTAAAAAACCGTCATTAAACATATTAATTCTATCTTTTATAGTCTCTTCGCTTGCAGCGTTACTTAATTCTATATCTACTTCTTGTTGATAAATCTTTTTTGCATCATTTACTGTAGCCCTAACGATATTATATTTCTTTTTCTTTCTTTCATTTATATGTATAGTAGATTGCTTAAATCGGCTACTAGCGTTAGAGTTTGATTTATGGCCTTCAAAATAAAAAATCAACCCATCTACATTTCTAGAATTAGTGTAATCTAAAGAATAAGTTATACTTCCGTCTTTCTCTGTATTAGAAACTAAATTCTGTTGACCTACTATTTCCTTATCCTTAACTTCATATATACGAGGTGACTTTAATTCATATGGGAAATTTAAAAATATTTTAACATTATGGATATCTTTTATACTCCAGTGGTCTGTATCACCTTTGAATTCAATAGTTTTAATCCAACAAAAGTACAGTTTTATGTAAAAATTTTCTTTATATCTAAGTGGATTATTTAAATGTACCTTTATGGACTTTGAAAAGGCAACGTCTTCTATTATATCATATTGAAGTAAACTATTATCTTTATCATAAACAGAAAAATTCATAGATTCTACTGTATGATAACCATCAGCAGTTGTTGAAAATTCAAGGCTATTTATCGTGTTTGTGTGATTATTCAACCCTAATTGTTCGTACTTAGCATAATAATTTCCTGCTTTATCAATCCTTGCATGGAACTTAACTTCATTTGTGTCGAGATTATTTTTTGCAGATTCGATATTCTTATAAATTCTATCAATAACTTCTCTTCGTAAAATATTTTTATTATAAGTAAATATATTGTTAGAGCTTGCTAAAAAGGGCAACCAATTACCCTTCATATGCAATGGCAGAAAATAATCACTATGTCTTAAATTATTAGGACGATTTCTGAAAATTGAATTGTATTTAGGGGGAATATCCATAAAACCAACCTCTCCAGCATTTCCGCAGTTCTTATCTATAAGATAGCGAGTAAATTTTATAAACCAATCCCTAGCACCAATATCATTTAATAAGTTTTGGATTTGTCCTTTTTCAAAAAAAGATCTAAAATTTATGTTGGAATTTAGTATTGAACCACAAAATATGATTTTATCAAACTTAATTGCATCATACCTTAACATTGCCATGTAAACAATGTATGTTCCAAAACTATGGGCAATTACACTTGGAGGAAACTCCGTGTCTTGCGTATTCTCATCATAAAATTTACAAAACTTATCAATGATAACTTCTCTACGTTTTTTAATAAGAAAATTACCAAATGAAAAAAAACCATAATCGAAAGGAACGACTTCTATTCCTTGTTTTTTAACTTCTGGAATTTGTTCAAATTTCTCATACCATCTATCGTATCTGCGAATTCCATGTACAGCAAAAACTTTCATTTAACAGCAATGTGGGTAGTTTTGTTTTATTAACATAAAGGTAATACTTTTCCTGTATGTTAGTGTACTTTATATTGTTATTTGCTATTTTATATGCATTTTATATAAAAACTTACACTTATTTCTTGAAGGTGGTAACATCCTGTTGGATTTAATTTTCTAATTATAGACCTGTGAATTAACTTGTAATGAAGCCTATTTCCTTTTTTTGGAAGAAGGCCTGCACCAGCTTTGGATTTTCTTCCAAGCGTTTGATTTGTTCCAGAACCGCTATGGTCAGTTCGTCTAAGTTGGTAAATACCGCACCGGCGGCCCGGCTGATTTTTTAAGCTTCGCTTTAGATGACTCCATACCAACTCAACTGGGTTGAGTTCTGGACTATAAGCTGGTAACCGCTCCAGATGAACTCGACCCGCTTTATCAGTTAACAGATTCTTAACAGCTTCGCTGCGGTGGATAGCTGCGCCATCCCAAATCACTAACAGGTTCCGCTTGCGATAGCGACTACAAAGTTTATTCAGAAACCAGACTATATCCTCGCTAGTAAAGGGCTGATCCTGACCCGCTACATACAGACGACCGTTGGGGGCAATGGCAGCAATTAAACTAAGATGGGATCGGCCTGCCTGCTCAATAAGTACGGGTGTCTGACCGCACGGAGCCCAAGTGTGAGCCAACAAAGGCAATAGATAGCAGGCCGACTCATCGACATATAAAATAACTCGCTGTTCATCCTGCGCTTTTTTTAAGTTCTACTATACGCTCTTGCCGCCATCGGGCCACCGCATTCCTATCTTGTTGACGGGCTTTCACCTGCGGTTTTTGACGCGTCCAGCCTGCTTTTTTGAGGAGTCGACCAACTTGGGAAGGGTCATAACTAACGCCGAATAGCTTCTTAATGACCTCATTGACACGGGGCCTTGTCCAAACTGCGCCCATAAAGCTATGCTCTTCAGCGCCTTTGTTGAGTTCAACCACCAGTTGATCAAGTTGGTCGGTTGTTAACCGAGTGGGCGCTCCAGTGGGTTTTCGCCATTGCAAGGCTGTTATGCCTTGCTGTCGGTATTTCTTGAGGGTCTGACTAACCCAGCCTTGGGTCAAGCCTAGTGCTTGCGCAATAGGGCCCTGCTTCCAACCCTGCTGATCCAGTTCGACACAGCGTCGGCGGAGTAGTTCGTACTCTGATTGTTTGTATTTTGCCATACCGACAACAAGATACGTTTATTATAAGCTTATTCACGGATCAATAACAGCGTTTTGTAAATAAAATACTGTTAAAATAACTTTATAGTATTCCAAATTTGGGCATTATGAGAATATAGACAGCCATTAACATTAGTTAGCTTGACTTTTAAGTGCTGCTGTGATATCAGACATCTTCCCTAAATTATAT